>JBDGZZ010000351.1:0-4393 GCA_039588335.1 Gemmatimonadota bacterium
CTCATTCATCGTTCGAACTTCATCGCCTCGGCGACGTCGATACGCATCGCCCGCAAGGCCGGATAGAGTGACGCGAATGTCCCGATCAACAGAATGAACACCAAAGACTGAGCAACTCTTCTGACGCTGAACAGCGGGACGATTATCGGATCCACTACCACGCCGGAGAACGTGAAGTTCTCGTCCCAGGTAAATGAGAAATCCAGCCCGTTGCGAAAGAAGAGCCACGTGAGGAACAGGCCGAGTGCGATACCGAAGAAGCCGCTGACTGCCGTGAGTGCCAGGCCCTCGGTGATCACCAGGCCACCGGTTTGGCGTGGAGTGAAGCCGAGCGCTTGCAACAGACCAAACTCGCGCTTGCGATACATGACGGACATCAACACGGTGTTGACGATACCCAGCGCGATGATGCCGAACATGATCCCCTGCCAAATGTAGTTCCCCATGTCGTCGATGCGGACCGCGGCGTTGAGCTCAGGTGAAGATTCGCGCCAGCTCAGGACAGCCAGCTCACCGTTCTCGATCTCGTCTGCCAGCTCCCGCTTCAAGGCGCGCTGGATTGCCGGCACTGCTCGACTCCGGTCGACCAAGATCGCAATCGTCGTCACGTCATCGCCCGAATGCAGCCACTCACCTCCTGTGGCGAGCGGGATGTGAATCAGCGTCTGGTCGACTTCGGGAACCCCGGACCTGAACACACCGACAACCCGTACGAGTTGTCCGGAGATCTCCCCCTCGGCGTCCTGCGCCGTGAGCACCAGGCGTGAACCGAGACGCAAGTCGAGGCTTTCCATTAGACCGGTACCTACGTAGGCCGTCAGCCGATCGTCGGGCTCCAGGTACCTGCCTTCGACGAGCTTGTCGTCCAACGTGGAGAACTCCGATTCCGTAACGGGATCGACGCCAACGATCTGTGCAGGGCGGGCACCGGTGGGCGAACTCGCCAGTCCACCAATTGCCAGTTGAGGAACGGCAGAGACGATGTGTTCGGCCACACCCGGTTGCTGCAACGCCGTCTCAGCGCCGGCACGCGCAGCCGCGGTCAGGCGGTCCTCGATTTTGCGACTGGTCTTGAAACCCGGCGCCTGAATCGACAAATGACCGCTACCCATGCGGGCACCCGACTCGATCCAGTCTTCGTGTCCGCCGTCGCCGATCGACAGTGAGAAGATCATCAGCGCACCACCCACGATCATGGCTGCGGACGTCAGCGCGGTACGTCGCAGGTAGCGCCTCAGATTGCGCGAGGCCAACCGAACCAATGTGGAAGCGCGTGACATCATTTTTACAACCCTGACAGTGTGTCGGCGGGTGGAATTCGTGCGGCGCGGGCCGCGGGGTATAGCGCTGCCACCAACGTAGTAATCCACAGCGCCACCCCACTCCAGAGCCACATCCCAGGATTCCACTCGACGCGCAACACCGGTTTGATTAAAGCTCCCAGCATCGTAAAATCACCGTAGAGCCAACTCAGACTCGGTGGAGCATTGTAGAACCACAACATCAAGGGGAGCGTGAGCGCCGCGCCCATCCCGATACTGATCGCACCCAAACACAGTGCCTCGGCCAAGACCGATCGGACAACCGCAAACGGTGTGGTGCCCAGTGCGAGCATGACAGCTATCTCGCGGCGCCGTTCGTACGTGGCCATGAGCATCGTGTTTGCCACCCCGAAAATCGCGATGGCGAACACGATGAAGATGATCACACCGTTCCACGCTTCGGCCAACTGCGCGTAGTCGAGCATCTCGGGCCGCAGCCGCGTCCATGGCTCTACCTCGATCCCAAGCTCATCCACCGCCAGCCGCGCCGCGATCCGATCGGCTGCCTCGGGTGCAAGCCACGGATCGTTGACCGACGCGGCGATCTCATGCACACGGTTCGGCTCGAGCGCCATCAGGAACTGCAACGACTCGAGCGGCATCATTGCGTATGTCGCATCCAGTTCGGCCAACCCGCTGTGGAAGATGCCGGCCACAGTGTAGAGATCGTTCCCCATCGAGCCATCTGCCGCCGGAACCACCAGGATGACTTCATCTCCGATCCCTACGGCCAGTTGCCGCGCCATCTCCACACCGATCACGATGTCGTTGGATCCAGCTTGCGGCGGCCGACCGTCGACCACGGCGTTCAGAATGTTGCTCACTTGTGGCTCTAGTTCGGGATCGATCCCCAACAGCAATCCGGCCGTCGTTGCCGCACCGGAACTCACCAGCCCACCGGCATACACGCGTGGCGCCGCGGCCGCGACCACCGGGTCGGCAGCGACCTCTCTGACTAGCGCTGCGACGTCGGCCCCCTCGCGATCGCCGATCGTGTCGTAGATCTTGCGCTCCGGCCGATACTCCAGGTTGTGGATCTGCAGTTGCCCTGAGAAGGTGCGCGTCGCGCTGTCGATCATCTCGGCCGTGAGTCCCTCCATCCAGGCAACCAACAGCACTACCGCCAGATAACCGAACGCGAGCCCGCCCATTGTTATCAGCGTCCGTCGCTTGTTACGGCCGAGGTTGCGCCAACCGATTCTCCACCAGGGACCCACACGCATCGCTCTACCTCCCCCCGCTTCTCAGGGCCCGCAGCGAGAAGAAGCTCTCGTCGATGTTGATGTCGAACTCGAGTTCAGTGTAGCGGACCAGCGTGCGTTCGGCCGGCTTGTCCTCCGGGATCAGTTCCATCACGGCAGGCACGAGTCGACCACCCATGACGCGGTAATCGCTGAACGTCATGGTGCGCACGAGGGCCCCGTCCTCGTCGTAGTAACGTGCCCAGGTCGGCATCATGTCGTCCTGTCGAACTTCGTATTCGATGCGACCCCAAACCACTGCCGCCTCCGGCTTGGGTACCAGCGTCACTTCCCACACCGTAACACCGTCACGGTCACCGTCGTAGCTGATCTCGATGTCATAGTCTTCGATCAGCCTACTCTCCTTTACCAGATCGTCGTTGGTGAAATGCGAGCCCATCCAGGCGCCCATCATCATGGAGGCGGGAATCTTTATCGTCCGATCGACCCGTGGCAGGTAGTTCCAAATCTCGTCGTCCGCCTTGAGAGTGGCAGTTCCCTCTTCCTTCTTGGGGGCGGTTATGCGGATCAACGAATAGTCGGTACCGAGCGACCACACCTCCATCGACATGTTCCGCTCCCAATTCTCTGTCACCACCTCCATCGTGGCGACGCCTCGGCTAGACTCACCACGCATGATGCGATCGACGTGGTCGATGATCTCCAGCGCCGTCTCCTGGCCGGACGCGACGCTGGCGGCAGTCATAAGGAGTGAAGTCAGTATCATCGTGGTACGCATGTCTAAGTTCCGATCTCGTGTCTATGCGGATTCCCAATTAAGCGGCGCCTCACCGATCGCGCCCAATCCGCGGATTATGAACTGTTTGGTTTCTTCGGCCAGCACCGGATCTTCCAGCGGTCCGGGCGCATTCATCACGCGAGGCATCAGCAGATAAACGGTGTCGAGAACACCAAACATGACCCACATGGCCGCCCGGGGATCCAATGGCCGGAATTGCCCCGCTGCCACTCCATCTCTTAGGATTCGATCTACCGGACCGCCCATTTGTACCATTCGCATTTCTTCCGTGCGCTCACCAAATAGGCGCATCAGCTCGAAGTCTTCGAATAGCACCTGCATGGCGGGATGCTCGCGAGCCATTCTGGCGTAGAGGTCGAGGAAGGAGTGTAATCGGCCGAGTGGGTCGAGGTCGGGGGACAGACTCGCCTCCCACGAGCCCGTCATCTCATTGACGGTCGTCTCCAGCCACTGGAGCAGCAGATCCTGCTTGTCGCTGAATAGCTCGTAGAAGGTGCGCTTACTCATTCCGGCTGCCCGGCAGACTTCTTCGATCGTGGTCTTCCGATAGCCGAACCGTTCCAGCAGCGGCTCAGCAGCCTGAAAGAAGCGCAGTGCCTTGGGATCAACTCGTTTCGGGCTACCCATCACCCATCCTCCTCACTTCGGTGCACCTACAAGCCTGTCTAGCAAACGATAAACGCGAAAACGTTTTTCGTCAAGGCGTGTATGCCGCACGCTGGCACACTCGGGATGGTGAGGGAAGCCGACCGGGCGCCGAGCGGGATTCCGGTTAAGTCAGCCTCTACCAATAGGCTGCAAGCGGACAACGGTCGCATCTAAAGTGGAAATGAATGTAAGTCAGCTGACTTCGCTCCAAAGTCAATTTGATCCAGCCGTTCGGTGAATGGAAACAGCACGAAGTCAGTTGACTTCGACCAAAAGTCAATTTACATCGGCCGGGCTGTAAATGGATGCATGACGAAGTCAGTTGACTTCACGTTAGAGTAAATTTCCGCCTGCCGTGAGCAAACTGGAAATGCATCAAAGCAAGTTGACTTCGGAACAAAGTCAATTACGATGTCGGTTAC
>JBDGZZ010000352.1:0-4053 GCA_039588335.1 Gemmatimonadota bacterium
GGAGGGAGGCCAGGTGGCGGCCTACAAAGTTCAGCGCCGCAAGCGGGAAGGTGGCGACTGGGCCGACGTTGGCATGTCGGTCGATAGCGAGATCACTCTCAACGGCCAGGATACCGGCGTCGAGTACGAATATCGCGTGATCGCGGTGAACTCGGCCGGTGAAGGTCCGGCCAGCAACATCGTCCGCGCGGTCCTCTAGGCCGCCGGATGTGACTGTGCTGTAGCAGGTGACAGCAAACCGCGCGAGTCTGGTGACTACCGCGACATCGACGGGTGGAGCGGTGGGCCGAACTGGCCAGCGGCCTCGGGTTCGATTCCCGAGCGCGGTCTGGATGCAGAGAGGGATGACCCTCATGCCCCCCCCAATGCGTTACTTTCCTCCGACCATGAGATTAGATCACCGTCGAAGGAGCGCAGCCGCAGTACTAGTCCTCACGGTTTGTCTGTGCGCTTGCGAGCCGGGGCAAGGGCAAACCGAGGAACGGGTCAGCGAGATCGCAGCCGAGGTAATCCCGCAGATCGAACAGGTGGTGGGACTGGAGTTTGAGTCGGATCCCAACATCGCGATCCGCAGCCGGGAGCAGATACAACAGTATATCGACGCCAAGATCGAAAGTGAGCTTCCGCCGGAAGAGCTGGACCGCATATCGGTAGCGTACCGATTGTTTGGCATGATTCCGGACACCCTCGACCTGCGGTCTCTTTTGTCGGAACTCTACTACGAGCAGGTTGTCGGTTACTACGACCCAGACTCCTCGACGCTGTTCATTCCAGAAGGGATGGACCGCACGTTTCTCAGGCTGACGGTGAGTCACGAGTTGGTACACGCGCTGCAGGACCAACACATGCCGATCGGGGACATATTGTCGCTCGAGCGGGAAAACGACCGTCTAGTGGCAGCACAGGCGGTTCTGGAGGGCCAGGCTACTCTCGTATCGATGGTCGACATGTTGCCCGACAACAGCTTGTCGACATTGGATGAGGCGTGGGCACAAATCAGGGAGACGATTCGGGGGCAGCAGACCGAGATGCCCGTGTTGGCGTCGACGCCCAGGGTCATTCGTGAAGGTTTGGTCTTTCCTTACCTCGAGGGCGCCGAATTCGTTAGATGGTTCATGCGACTGTACCCGGACACCGTGCCGTACGGCGCGAGACTGCCGGAATCAACAGAACAAATCCTCCACCCGGATCGCTATCGAAGTGGCGATGTGCCGGTAGATCTCGCCTTTGACGACACGCTCGACGTTCTTTACGACGACGTTCTGGGAGAATTCGAGGTCCGTATCTTCTTGACGGAGCTCACCGGAAGCGAATCAACAGGAGCGGCAGGTGCGTTACGGTGGGCGGGCGATCGCTACGCCGTGTTCGAAACCGACGGTGAATTCGGCCTCGTGTGGTGGAGCGTGTGGGACAACGAAACGGCGGCAAACCGGTTCGCAACTATTGTGGATCGCGAATGGCCGAGTCACGTGAGTGGGTCGGAACGCTACATCGTACGACGGGTTGACGTGGAAGATATGGCGGGAGTGCTGTTCATGTTCGGACCAGGCGAGTGGAACCTGTGGGACGATCCGCCCAGTGTAGCTGTACGGCGTTAGCCCGGAGTTAGAGAAAGAGGGACACCGCATAGGCAGCGGTTCCCACAATCGCCCCCAGTACGTACCCGAGGCGAACGATCAGGTCCAACTCCCGCTGGGTAGTCCGACGGATGATCTCTTCAATCCGCTCGAGAGAGAATCCCAGGACCTTGTCTTCCACCATGGTCTCTACGTCGACCTTCTCCACCACGACTGGAACCTGTCGCTGCGTCCAATCCCACAGTGCTGGTGAGAGCGCGTCCACGATGCGGGCGACACTTCCTTCCGGCAGCCAGTCCGCCGGTCGTCCGATCGGCCGGTCCAACAGTGCTACGAATGCCATCTTGATCCCGTCCGACACCCAGGTACGAACCTTGGGTTCTCTCATCGTATGTACCAGCCAGTTGGCGGCTTCCTGTGGCGGAAGGTGTCGCAGCAGCTCACCCCAGGTCTTCCCCTCCGCCGCTTGCAGAGCCTGGTCGAGCTTGTCCATGCCATAGCGCCGGGTAGCCGGGTCTCGGATGACCGTGGCGATCTGCTCGGCGGCGGTCTTCTTGACTCCCTCGATTCTCTCGGGTCCCAGCCGCTCGAAGTGATCCGCCATGGGGCGGCGCAGGAAATTCACGACGGCATCGTTCACGGAGCGCGCCACCTGGCTCCGCATCTCGGGTTGGTCGAGCAGCTTGGCGAGCTGTTCCGCCCCGTCCTTCTCGAAATTGTCCAGAACCTTGGTGATGGTCCGTTCTGTGACGACCAGACGAGCGACGATCCGCTCGTGTATCAGTAGATCGCGGATGAAGCGATCGAACAGATCGTGAAGCGCCGACTGGATACGATGTCGGGCAATGGGATCTCCCAGGACCGCGGCGAATTTGTCGATCGCCATTGGGAGATAATCGGCGATTTCTTTCTCCACAGCTGCGATGAGGCCGGGCGGCAGGCGCTCCAGAAGTGGCGTGCTGTCTCCGGCTAGGCGTACCAGCTGCCGGTCCAGCCACCCCTCTATGATGCCGTCCAGTTCCGGGCTCGCCGCGGCGTCGGAGATCCAGGTTTCCACCCTGTCCCGGATGACCTCTCGTCGCGCAGCAGTCAGCAGATCTCCAATCGGCTGATCAGCGACCTGATCGCGTGTACGAGTCAAGAATTCGGCTGCGGTGTCCCGAAATGAATCGCTGGCTACATACTCGACTATACGGTCGGTGACCACCGCGACAATGCCGTCAATGGCATCCTCGATTTCCTTCAGGAACCCCGCCGGGAGTTCCTCGCGCAGCGACCCGCGTTCGCTCTCCAGCATCGAGGTAACGAAATTGGCCACGGCGGCATCGAACGCTTCACGAATCCCGGGGGCGGTGAGCTGGCGGGCGAGGTCCTCTGCCGAAAGTAGCCGTTGACCGACGGTGCGCCCGATGGTCTTGGCCAGCCGGGCCTTGTTTTTCGGTATGGCGCCGTGAAGCTTCAGAGGCTTCAGCCCCCGTGGCTCGTACGGGTGGAACAGCATCCAGATAGCGACGGCGTTGGTGAGGCCGCCGGCAGCTGCGCCAAATGCTATCGTAACTACTGCTCTGAGCAGCGAAGGTTCAGCGATCATGTCAACTGAGTAATCGGGATGCGATGAAACTATACACTATGTGGTTATGGGAATACCCTACCGGTCCCTGACTTTCTGGATCTTCGTGGGCCTCTTCGGCGGTATGGTTGCCGGCAAGGCCTTTGGGGAATCGATCGTACCGATCGCCGACCCTCTGTCGAAGATATTTCTCCGCTTACTGCGCATGGCCATCATGCCGCTCATCATCACGTCACTGACAGCTGCCGTGATCAGCGTGGGCGAGAGAAAGAACCTGGGGATCCTGGGGGCCAAGACCTTCGGGTATTACGTGGTTAGCAGCCTGCTGGCTATTCTGACCGGGCAGGTGTTGGTGAATCTGTTCCGGCCCGGTGTCGGATCAGCCATACGGCTCCAGGAAGAAGTCACCGAGGTTCCGGCCACGCAGCAGAGCTTCACGGAACTGATCTTCAACATCATTCCGGAAAACCCGTTTCAGGCGCTGGCAGACGGGCGAGCACTTCCAGTCATCTTCTTCTGTCTGCTGTTCGGTTACTTCGTTACGCGTTTGAACGATCCGTACAGGTCGCACCTGAGCAACTTCTTCCAAGCCGCATTCCAGGCCATGATGAAGCTCACCAGGTTCGTAATATGGGCGGCTCCGCTGGGAGTATTCGGCATCAACGCCGTAATCGTGGCCACGACGGGTTTTGAAGCGTTCGAATCATTGTGGAAGTACGCTCGCGTCGTTCTGCTGGGCCTGTCCATCCACGCCCTTGTCACGTTGCCCCTCCTCCTCTACATCGTCACGCGCAAGAACCCCTTCAGGCATTACAAAGGCATGCCCTCGGCATTGATCACGGGTTTCTCCACCGGTTCGACCATAGTCACGCTGCCACTGACCATGGAGGCGGTCACCAAGAACTC
>JBDGZZ010000353.1:0-4040 GCA_039588335.1 Gemmatimonadota bacterium
GAGCCGGCGCAGCGACTCGGGCACCTCCTCGCCGCGCTCGAAGACCAGGCCGAGATCTATCGTCGCACGGGCCGCCGTTCCGAGGCGGAGCGGGTGGAGGCCCGCCGGGCCGCGCTGGATCCCGGCGGGGACGTGCCTGGGGCCGGAGCGTACGACTGCCCCTGATTCATCCAGCGGTTTCGGAGTCGTCCCGCTCGGCGACGAGCCGATAGAGCCAGGCCTGGGCGAGAAGCCAGTCACGCTTCACGGTGGCGGGCGATACGGACAGGGCCTCTGCTGTCTCCTGGATCGTCATCCCCCCGAAGAACCGGCACTCGACGACGTCGCAGACCCGGGATCCATGCTGCTCCGAGAGCCTGGGAAGCGCCTCCTCGATGTCGAGCAGGGTGTCGATGCGGGCGGGCGTGAGAGCGGAAGCGGCCGGCACGAGCTCCTCCACCTGATCGACTGGGACGTGCTCGAGTCCACCACCCCGGCGCTGCGCCCGCCGTGCCCTGGCGTAATCCACCAGGATCTGCCGCATTGCGCGAGACGCGACCCGGAGAAAGTGGGAGCGATTACTCCAGGCGTCGCCCTGGTGGTCTACGAGCTTCAGGTATGCCTCGTGGCAGAGGGCCGTCGTGCCCATGGTCTCGTCCCCTCGCCACTCACCCCTTCGTGCGTGGGCGATTCGGCGAAGTTCGGCATAGACGAGCGGCACCATCTCGTTGAACGCTGTTCGGTCCCCCTCGTGAAACCGCTCGAGGAGACCGGTGATCGTTCCGTCGGACATCTCCGGGGCCCCTGCCTCTCGGCCATCGAGATGTGAGGCGAAGATCCTGCGCTGATCGAGTCCACTCGATGGCAAACTCGTCACGGTGCATCATTTGGGCCAGCCCTTTCAAGCGAGGACCCCCGACCGCTCGGGTTCAGAGGCGGTTCTCGAGCATCTTGGCCGAAGGGGCATTCATTCGGCTGGTCAACGCGACTTCAATGGCATGGATAAAGTAGGCGCTCAAATCAAGTCGAGCGGCCCGACTCGCCATGGACCCAAGCGGTATTAGGTCTACGCCAAGCGGAGGGAGTGGGATTCGAACCCACGTGTCCTTTAGGACGCCGGTTTTCAAGACCTTTTCTGGCTGTGTACCGAGCGGTACTCAGCGGTAGAATCGCCTTGTGATTCGGGCTACTCCGATACCTCAGCGGCCTCGCTCTCTCCTCCCCTTTCCCCCTCGTCACCGCTGGGTTCCGGCATAGCTGCAGCATAGTCCGCCGATCCCGGCCACATCGGGGACCTCTCGTTCCGCGTGTGGCAGACGGACTCAATCCAGACCTGCGATATTCTCTAGGATGAACCGTTCAAGCTGCTGAAGGTCGCCACTTCGATGGGCCAGAGGCTGTAACGTCGCTCCAGCTTCGTAGGGTCACGGGCGGCGCGGAAGCAAGCATGATCCAGCGGCCGTGTGGACAGGATGGACGCCTGGGACATGTTGTTCAGCGACCGTTCTAAGCCCGGACTGAGTACTTTGGCATCGCCGACGCGAGTCCTTGTAGCCTGAACTGAAGGTGAATCGCCAGAAGTCCCGTGATCGCCGGATCCCACTTCTCCCTTCCAGTGATCCGCTGGCAGGCTAGCCGTCCGAGTTGCTCGATGCCCGGCTGCGCTTCTCGGGTCATGTAGGCGCGGGTATACTCCGCAAACCTATCGTCAACAAAGGAAGGGAAGAGGTCGTAGCGAGGGAAGCCGATAGCCGGCCTCCACGGTGGCCCAGGGTGACAGAAAGCCTCCCGTAGTATACCAAAAGCGAGTCTCACGAAGCCTTCTGCGAAGCGCTGCCTGGATCTGTGCTGCCACTTGGGGGAAGTGAGAGGTCGCCACGACCTCTGCTGGGAACATAGAGTAAAGAATCACCTCCAGTTCGTATCGAACCCGATCGTCATCAGAGGTCGATAGAACTGCTTCAGGCGATTGTCGACACAGTCGTCGAGCTCCATGGCATCGGCGACCGATTCCCGCAGGAGTAGGTCGGCTAGCTTCTCCGGGCTCATTGGACGTAGTGACATCATTCACAGTCCTGTCCGAGGTGCACAGGGTGAGCCAGAGCGTCAGCAGGCGCAGCGTCGATTGGAGTCATCCAGCAGGGCTCAGAACGTCAATCGGGGTTTGGAGGGAAGATGAAGGGGATGGAGTCGGCTTCTGCCCGCGTATAGTACCGCGTCCGCCACTCGTCTTGGGTTCGTCTGCCAAACACGTCTCGTACGATATGCGTTCTGAGCCTCACGATAGGGCGCGGAGGGCCCCACGTATAACGGACCGTCGTTGTCGTTGACCGTCTCTCCACAGTATCACGCTCCCACGTGACCTCTTCATGTATTTCTTTGATGACGTCGTTAACTGCAAAAGTGACAGGGTAGTACTCTATGCTCGGACGGCCACCTTCTGGGCCCGCGATGAAATCCTCACGTTCGCCACCGACAATGGCATCGAGGATCTGTCGGCAAAAGCCCTTTCGTCTGCTCTGTCGCTAGGACTGGCCCCGGTGGTCCGGCGAGAGGAGTCACAGCACGGCGGGAGAAGCTGCGGAAGACTATGCGCGGTATGCGCTGCGTGTTGTCAGTAATAGCAATGGGCTGACCAATGACGTGACGCTGGGCAACGTGGCTGCTATATATGTCAACCCGTCGATCCTCCGCCATGCGTTGGCGAGTTGCGCGGCCCTGAGCCGCATGCAATTCACCCGGTGACGTAGTCTGCACAGAACTATAGTTACGATGCCAGTTCAAGTATCTGTCGAGGTAGCCTTTTACAACTGTGGCACGCGTCTGACCAAGCTTCTGATTATAGAGGACATTACCGCGCTGGTCAGCATGACCGACAAACTTCAATTCTATGCGAGTGCCGCGGACGACCAACGGATGGTAGGCACGTACCATTCTGTCGAGAACGAGGTGATCCGAGGCATCTAGGTTAGAGCGGTCGAACGGGAAGAAGACCTGGGCAACTATGTTCGGATGAGCCCAAGGTGCTCCGGTGGCCCGAAACCAGCTCCGCTCCTGCATGGCCGCCTCCTTCAGAGTGCGCGTAGACACAGGATGGGTAGTGATGCTGTCCAAGGCAAGCTCCAAGTAATGGCACCGAGCGGCGGAAGACACGTCGTTCCAGCTAGTTCCCCGCCCAGACCTGGCAAGAAGCGGCGCAGTGGACCCGAGAGGTGGATGAGGTGGAGAGGAGGTGGGTCGAGGAGGACCGTCGCCGCAGACGAGACGAAAGGAGAGGAGAGGGACTTCACGTCGAAGTGACCCCCACAGCCGCAACGATGCGCTCCCCCATTGCAGTGCCTGGCACCATTCTGAACCGGCCTCCAGATCGCGTGTCGATCCGGAGCGGGACCCTTCACTGCGGTCCCGTCAACTCACTCGGTGCGTATAACTGGGTGTCTTCGGAGCTGGATCTTGGGGGTGTCTCTTACAGCGTGCGAACGGAGCAAGCAATCAAGGCTCCTCGCTCCGAGGGCCCTGACTTTCGGCGTCTCTATCCGCTGCGGCCGTAGCCGACCCCCCGGCCCTAGTCCCGCCGCGATCCACACGTCCACGCCGAACGTTTCGAGCTCGGCGTCGCTCATCCCGCGCAGGTGGCGCAGGAACCCCTGCCCAACGATGGCGCCGGGACGCTGGCGCGGAGATGCAGTGACGGGACAGACGTGTTACGCATCGCTTCTGCGAACAGAATACTCGGCGTGCGCGGAGCCGTGCCGCATAGACTGTGTGACACCCTACAAGCTACTCGGCAAGAGGGAGCCACCTAGGCAGGATGTGCGCATCCCGGGACAGAGGTTGGCGAGAATCGGTGCGGGCCTGCTTCTACCTAGCCTGCTTGTGGGATCTGCGACGACTGCCTTCGTCATCCAAGTCGGTGAGGCGGGAATACCCTTCATCAGTCTGCCGTTCACCGTAGCTGGCGCTCTAATAGGGTCCTGGTTGTTATACCGCGGGCGTCGGACCGCAATGCGCTCGCTTTCTTCGACCACGCTGGATGAAGAAAGCGATTTGGTGCTCTACCT
>JBDGZZ010000354.1:0-4035 GCA_039588335.1 Gemmatimonadota bacterium
GTCCGCAAGGTCCTCGATTGCGGGGAGTAGTGCCCGCGCCCGTGCAATCTGTCCGCTGCGCCAGAGCGGGAGTGCAACTGCCGCCACGACGACGATGGCCAATGCGACGCCCACCAGTGCCCGGCGTCGACGTTGGGGTAACGCGGGAGATGGCGTGCAGTCGTTGATGAACGCTCGCGGCGTGTCGAACCTGTTTTCGGGCTGCTTGGCCAGCGCCCGCGTGATTGCGGCATCGATCTTGGCCGGTAGCTCTTTACGAAGAGTGCTGGCAGCGCGCGGAGGCTCCGTCATGGTTTGCGCGACGACCGCCTGAGCCGTTGGGCCGGTGAACGGCGGCTCGCCGGTAAGCAGCTCGAACAACACACAACCCAGGGCATAGACGTCGCTACGTCCGTCAATGGTTCGTTCGCCGCCGATCTGTTCCGGACTCATGTACGCGGGCGTCCCAACGGCTAAGCCAGTGGCTGTAAGCTGATCGCCGCCAACGCGCGAGAGCGCCAGTGCTATGCCGAAGTCTGCTACGAGTCCCTCTCCGTCCTTCACGAGAATGTTCTCGGGTTTGATGTCTCGGTGAATGATCCCTTTATCGTGCGCAACCGTGAGCGCCGCCGCCACGTCACCGACGATCGCGAGCGCCTCGTCCAGCGATAGCCGGCCTTCGCGACTGAGACGGTCGCGCAGCGACTCGCCCTCGACGTAGGGCATGACGTAGAAGAGGAATCCGTCTGCTTCCCCGGAATCAAACAGCGGCAGGATGTGCGGGTGCTGGAGATTCGCAGTGGTTTCGATTTCTCGCACGAACCGGTCGGCGCCGAGGACGGCCGCGAGTTCGGGTCGCAGCACTTTCACGGCGACCTTGCGCTTGTGCTTTATGTCCTCGGCGAGATAGACCGTTGCCATACCACCCTGACCGAGTTCGCGCTCGATGGTGTAGCGATCGGCGAGGGCGGTAGCTAGACGTTGGTGCGGATCACCCATGGGTATCTATCCGCAACAATCCGCTCCGATCCGCAACAGTCCGCGGCACTAGTGACTCGTTCAACTTGGGCGCCTCCAGTGGTCCGAATCGAGCAACTATATCGGCAGGGGCAAGTTTAGGCCAGGTATGGTCAAACAGGTTATGATTTTGCGACATATGGATAGTGTTGAGCAGCGCGGGTGGGAAGGTGGCAACTCGGGCCGGCCGAATTTCGCGCCACCCATGCGCCAAACCTCGCGATCGGCACGTGCGGTAGACAGATTATCCCTTGCAACCATTACCCGTGATTCCATGCCCCGTATTGAACGATCCGTCACGATTGCGCGCCCCGTCCCCGACGTCTTCTCCTACATGGACGACGTCGAGCGGGAACACGAATGGCAGCCCAACCTGCGCGCGGCGAGTCAGGATCCGAGCGGTCCCGTGGGTGTCGGTACCTTGAAACGCTACACCAGCGTGTTCATGAAGAAGGAAAGGCACAACGTCTATCGCGTGACCGACTATGAGATGTATGTGCGCGTGGTGTACGAATCGACTGCGGAATCGGCGACCCAGGCGACGGCGGAAGTTCGGTGGGAGCAGGTGCCCGAGGGGACCAGAGTGATAATGTCGATCGACGCTGCGCCCGGGCGGGCGCCGAAGTTGGTGCCGGGGAAGGCGTTGGAGAGTGCAACGAGGAAAGAGTTGGAGCGGATGTTGGGGTTGTTGAAGGAGGTGCTCGAGGGGGGGTGAGTCGGGACGGACGGTGTCTCGATACTCAACAGCGGGCCAAAGGCACATGTGAATCTGACACCGTGTAAGCGGGAACCAGAAGTGAAAGCCCCGCAGTGCGTCACGCCCTGCGGGGCCTTGAGGCGCCCGGTCCCCGCGGCTACTCCTGTGTTATCTCCCGGACCTTCGCATTGCGGAACCAGAACACGCTGCCGTGGTCCTGGATTACGATGTGGCCGGTTGCAGCGGTGCCGTAGTCAGGGTGCTCCCCCCACTTCGATGCGTTCTTGAGGCTCTCCCACGCTTCGTTCCAACGCTCAAACTCTAGGACCTTCACCCCGTTCAGCCAGTGCTCCACGTGGTTGCCGTTCACGACGATCCGGCTGTTGTTCCACTCCCCTACCGGATTCAGGGGCTTGTCCGCGGCGGCCGCGCTCATGTCGTAGTCGGCTGCGGTCTTGTTCACGTCTCGCACATCGTCCGAGGAGCCCTCTTCGTCCACCAGCTGGTACTCCGGACCCGTCATCCAGGCGGCTCCGTATTGCTCGTCCTCGACCACCCCGTACATGAGGCCGCTGTTGCCACCCTCGGTGGCTTTCCAGTCGATGCTGAACTCGAAGTTGGTGTACTCTCCATCCGTGACCAGGTCGGTTCGCGTGTCGCTGCCGTAGTTGCCTTCGGTACCCACCGACTTGATCGCGCAGTCCTCGATCATCCACGACTCGAGGCTACCTCCGCTGTAGCCGTGCCATCCGGACAGGCCTGCTCCATCGAACAGCAGCGTCCAGCCCTCTGCCTGCTCGGTTTCATTCAGCGCATTCACGTCCGCGCAGGGATCGGCGGCGGTTTGCTCGGCCTCGTCCCGCGCACAGGCGAGCGTAACCACCAGTATTCCCGACACCAACCAACACAAGATTCTAGCGTTCATGAGTCATCTCCGTTTCGCGTAGTGTGCCACTTACCTCAGGGCGCTCCATCTTCCGATCGGGTATACACACGCACGTAGTCCACGTAGAGCCGTTGCGGTGTCATGTCGGCCGGTGGCAGATGCGGGTTATCGAACCAGCCGCCCACCGCGAGGTTCAGGATGATGAAGAACGTGTGCCCCTCATCGAACGGCCAGTAAGCGGGGTCTTCACCCGGTGTCTCGCTGACCCCCAAGAACGGGACGCTGTCGACCTCCCAACGGATTTGCCCCGGTCCCCACTCGACCGCGAACACGTGCCAATCGTCGTGGAAGCTGCCGGAGTCGAGTTCGTAATCTCCCGCTGTGATCCGGTTGGCAGATGCATCGGGGCCACGATGGAGTGCTCCAGACGTCCACTGCGGGAGCCGCCCCTTGCCCTCCATGATGTCGATTTCACCACAACGCGGCCACCCGACGTCGTCGATATTGCCACCCAGCAACCAGAAGGCGGGCCACATGCCTACTTCTCCCGGCTGCCGGATCCTTGCTTCAAAGCGGCCATAGTGGAACTCCCGCTTGCCCTTCGTAATGAGCCGTGCGGAAGTGTGCTTCCGATGCTCGAAATCCTCGCGGCGCCCTTCGATGATCAGCACACCGTCTTCCAGCCAGGCGTTGGCGCCGGGGTCGCCGTCTACCCGGTCGGTGTAGTACTGCAGCTCCTCATTGTGCGGGTCCGGCATGACCTCCGGCGTCCACGTTCCTTGGTCGACCACCGTCCCGTCAAACTCGTCGGCCCAGGCGAGCGTCCAACTGGGCGCGGGAGGGTCCTGATCTGCGGGTTGCTGGGCAATCTCGTCCGTGGCGCAGCCCGCCAGAAGAGCGGCGGCCATGGCAAACGCAATACGTCGGTGTGTCATGCGGCAGCCTCGTGTCTCTTGCGAATCCCGTAGCTGCAAACTACACCCAATCTCAAATCACGCACCAGTCAACAGAGGAATCTGACGTTCACCGCCAAAACCGACGAGGGAAGACGAAAGCAAACATCGTCCGTCCTCGTCTTCCTCGTCTTATCTCGTCTCGCATTCTCTCACTGTTCTCGAACGCGGACTGTAAAGGCCCCGGCGGGGTTGACCGCAATCACTTGTTGCACCTCTTCATCCGTGAACCCGGCTGCCTTTAGGGCAGGCAGGAAATCCGAGAACAGCGTGTCGTATGGCCGGAACGTTCCTCCCCCCGGTTCGCCGACGTGGTACCAACCGGCGTCGTGCGAGACGAGGACGCGATGGAGCAGGCCCTCGGCCTTCATGAAGGCGACCAGCGCCACGTAGCGCTCGACGTTATCGGGCGCGAGTCCATCGAACGAAATCCAGGCACCGCTACGCGCCGCGCGAACGTGAAACGTGGAGTCCTCCTCGGCCTGGGCATGGACCCATATCCA
>JBDGZZ010000355.1:0-4035 GCA_039588335.1 Gemmatimonadota bacterium
GCTGGTGCGCTTCGACGATCCTTCGATGCCGTCCTACCGACCTGAGTTCGCCACTGACGGAGAACGGCTCTACTTCACGGTCGGCCGACAGGAGAGCGACATCTGGGTGATGGATTTGGAGAGGTGAGGGCAACAGTCGCTAGTGCACCGCTGTCGACACCAAGGTTCGGGAAGCTTGTTGGGAAGGCTCCGCTGTTAACAGATGCAATAGAATGCAAGAGAATGAAAAGGGGAAAGCGTCCAGCCGCGTCTCGCTGCAACGATCTGCAAAGGAAAGCAACGAAGAGCAAATACTCGGCAAGAACTTGAAAACCGCCGGGCGCACGCCCTTCGGGGTTCGAATCCCCGGCCCTCCGTTCTTCCCACCACCCAACAACTTACCCGACGCGCGCGGACGGGGAAACCAGCGGCTCTCCGCGCAGAGGGTTCACCCCTTGCGCCTCGCGTCTCACTGTCATTTGCAACTCTTCCACTCGTTCATTCCGCTCTCGCAGAGTCTAGCCCGCTGATTCCCCGGCCCTTATTGTAGGCCAGAGCCGGCCAAGGTCATGCCCCATGACCGACTTGCTGGACCGACTGCAGCAGGCCCTCGCCGACCGCTACCGCATCGAGCGGGAGATCGGCAGCGGTGGGATGGCTACCGTCTATCTCGCCGAAGACCTGAAGCATCACCGGCCAGTGGCCATCAAGGTGCTGCGGCCGGAATTGGCAGCTGCACTCGGCGCTGAACGGTTTCTGCGCGAGATCGAGGTGACCGCCGGGCTCACGCATCCGCACATTTTGCCACTGTTCGATTCGGGTGAAGCCGACGGGTTTCTGTACTACGTGATGCCGCATATCGCGGGCGAGTCATTGCGTCAGCGTCTGAACCGTGACACGCAACTCCCTATCGATCAGGCACTCACCATCGCGCGGCAGGTGGCCTCGGCTCTCGACTTTGCCCACCGTCACGAGGTGGTTCATCGCGACATCAAGCCCGAGAACATCCTCCTCACCGAGGGGGAGGCACTGGTTGCCGACTTCGGGATCGCGTTGGCGGTGACAGCTGCAGGAGGAGAACGTCTCACGGAAACGGGGCTCTCACTCGGCACTCCCGCGTACATGAGCCCGGAACAGGTGGCTGGGGATCACGTGATCGACGGCCGCAGTGACATCTACTCCCTCGCGTGTGTGCTCTACGAGATGCTGGCCGGCGATCCGCCGTTCACTGGTGCCACTCCTCAGGTGGTTCTGGCGCGCCACGTGACCGATCCGGTAGCGCCGATCACGACTGCCCGGTCGAGCGTGCCTGCACCCCTGGCGGCAGCGATCAGCAAGGCACTCAGCAAAGCGCGCGCCGACCGGTTCGAGACGGCGCACGCGTTCTCTGTTGCGCTGCGCACAGAAGTGAAGGAGGCAGCACCCGACCTCAAATCGATTGCGGTGCTGCCATTTGACAACCTGAGTCCCGATCCGGAGAACGAGTACTTCAGCGACGGACTAGCCGAGGACATCATCGATGCGCTGACACGGGTGCCGGGGCTGCGCGTGATGGCGCGAACCTCGGCATTTGCGTTCCGGGGCAAGGAGCAGGACGTGCGCAGGATCGGGGCCGAGCTCAGCGTCTCGCATATACTGGAAGGCAGCGTGCGCAGGGCGGGCAACCGCCTTCGGGTGACGGCGCAGCTGGTGAAGGCGAGCGACGGATATCACCTGTGGAGCCAGCGCTTCGACCGGGAGCTGACGGACGTCTTCGCCATTCAGGACGAGATCTCGCAGGCCATTGTGGAGAAACTGCGAGTGCGACTGGCGGGGGATCGTCCACTCGTCAAGCGGTACACGGAGAATCTCACTGCGTACGATCTGTGCCTGAGGGCGCGGTATCACGTCATGAAGATGACCTCCGAAGGACTCGAGGTGGGGCGGCAGTATTGCGAGCAGGCGATCGCGGACGACCCAAGCTACGCTCTGGCGCATGTCGTGTTGGCGGAATCCCATTGGTGGAGTACGTATTGGGGATTCACGGATCCTTGCGAGGCGCTCCGCCGGGCCAAGGTGGCGGCAGTCGAGGCCATCAACCTCGATGACACGATCGCCGATGCCCACAGCCTGTTGGGAACCGTCCTCGGCGTCGGGGATTTCGATTGGACCGGAGCTGAGCGCGAATTCCATCGTGCCCTGGAGTTGAATCCCTCATCCGCAGAAGTTCGGTGGGCCTATGCGATGTGGTTCCTTCGGCCACAGGGTCGGGTGCACGAGGCCTTGGCCGAGGTGCAGCGGGGGATCGAGCTAGACCCCCTCGACGCAGTCTCCAGCATGGCAGTCGGGTATCTCCTTCACGCCACACGTCAATTCGAGCCCGCGGTGGTGCAACTGCACCACGCCATCGATTTGGATCCGACACATTGGCTTCCGTACTGGATGCTCTCAATCACCCACGCGGTGACCGGGCGGCTGGACGACGCCGTCGCGCTGGCCGCGAAGGCACGAGAGCTTTCCGGGGGCCATGCGTACGCGCTGGGACTCTTGGGCAGATACTACGCCTTGGTCGGCCGAACCACCGAGGCTCGGCAGCTGCTGGAGCAACTCGAGGTTCGGCGTCATTCCGGCTATGTACCGCCTTCTTCCATCGCGATGATTCTCCGCTCCATGGGAGACATGGAGAAGGGTCTGGAGTGGTATACCAGGGCCGTGGAGGAACATGATCTGAATCTTGTGGTATCGCTCAAGAGCGAGCCGAGCTACGATCCTATGAGAGCTCACCCGGCCTATCAGATCCTGCTGCGGAAGATGAACTTGGAGCCGTAGGCGCTTCTTCACTCTGCTTCCCCGCTGGATTCGAGGGTTGAAACCCTCGCTCGGCCCTTTCAGGAGACGTCCTGAAGGACGCTGGGGCGTCGAGTGCCTTTCACGGCACGTCGCGTAGTGGCCGAGCCTGCGCTTCAGCGCAGGATCGGCAGCGCGCGCGCGCATGGAAGTGGCGAATGAAGGGGCGCGGCTCAGCCCGCTGAGTCCCGAGGTGTGATGAAGCGGGCCCCAACCATCGACCGCGACTACTGGGCCGCCTGCCAGTCCTCTTCGGTCGCAGGCTCCCTTTGGTACTCCATCACCATCAACCACACTCCGTCTTTCCGCACCAGCAGCGCATCGAAATGGACCGTCACAACCGCCGGACTGCCGTCGGCGGGTGCGAACGAGTAGCGGAACATCCCCGTTTCGTGCGCCGTGGTCTCGTCGCGAAGTCGCTGCGTGAAACGGAACGCGACGCTGGCTTCGGCCCTGCCCGCACGAGTATCGACGAAGCCCTGTTTCCAGCCCGCGAGCGCGCGCGCAATCGGATAGCTGGATCCAGAACCAAGGCTGACCAGAACCGCGTCAGAGTGATAGAGCCGAGCGTAGCCCTCGAAATCACCTTCCTCGACGGTCCGGGATAGCTCTGCCCAGAAGTCGTCGAGCTCGGCGATGCCCTGGGCTTCAACCACCGATGGGAACAGGAGAATCAGGCAGATGAACGTGCACCGAGTCAGCATCGAGTGGATCATAGGCTCCCACGTTGGCCGGTCGGCGAGGCGACCGCGAGCCGGAAAGAGACATCGGACGTGCCGCCAAGATAGGACCGGAGACTACGGACCGCGAGCCCGGCGGATGCGGTGTCACGCGCCCAACGCGAGGTGAACGGTCGTTAAAGGCCTCTGCGACGGGCAGGACGTGGAGGACACTGAAGGTACAAGCTCACGCGCGCAACGGCCTCGTTGGACCCCGGTTTACAGAGGGCTGCAGCGAACGGCAAGCACTCGGCGAGACCTTGAGAACCGTCGCGCGCCTGGCCGACGTGTGAGCGATTCCGCCGTACCCGGAGTGGAGCGTTCCGGCAAGACGCTTTGGCAAGGTCCTGCCCCTTACCAGAGCGCACGGCGCCGGGTGCGCTTCGACGATCCTTCGATGCCGTCCTACCGACCTGAGTTCGCCACTGACGGAGAACGGCTCTACCTCACGGTCGGCCAGTACGAGAGCGACATCTGGCTGATGGATCTGGAGTGGTGAGGTAGGCGCAGG
>JBDGZZ010000356.1:0-6320 GCA_039588335.1 Gemmatimonadota bacterium
GTGCTGTAACCGCATACGTCATCACCCCATAGATCCCTGCCACTGCCAGCACGACCGCCAGGCCTGAGAAGAGCGACAACAAGACCATGTGAAACCGCGGCGCCGTGAGTGACTCTGAGATGACTGCGCTCATCGGTCGAAAGCTCGAGAAAGGCTGCTGTGGATCTATGGCGCGCATCTCATGTCTAATCCGCTCTGCTAAGCCGGTCGCGTTCGCGCGGGTGCGCACCACCCAGCTCATCTGAAAGAAATAGTGAGCAGTGGCAAGTATGCCTCGATCGACTTGTTCTACCGGCAGGTACAATACGGGAACCGCATCGCCTCCGAGTCCGTTCTCCTGGACATTTCCAACTACTCCCACTATTTCGTACACAGTCCCTCGCGAGAAAATCTGAACCTGCCGGCCAATCGGTTGGCCGTCCGTGACAAAGCGGCGGCCGAATTCACGATTGACCACAGCAACAGGGGGAGAGTCGGCACCGTCCCGGCCCTCGAACGCCCTCCCCATCACGACCGGGATGCGCATCACTGAGAAATAACCGGGCGTAACATACCGGAAGTCAGTGAGTTCGTCATCCACAGTTGCCGTACCATCCGGCATATCGATGGCCACATTGAGTCCACGTTCGACAGGTAATGATGCGATCCAAGCCCCGGCGGTACAAATCGGCGACCACCTCGGGGTCGCGATAGCGTGCACCGTTCAAGGACATCTGAGCGGTTAGAATGCTCTCCGGATCGAACCCCAGATCCACGGACCTCAGATTGTTGAACGTCTGCACCAGCAATCCGGCAGCGACCAGCAGTATCACAGACAAGGCGACCTCGGTTGTTACCAGGCTGCGACGCAACCAGCCCGCTCGCGTGCTCTGCGTTGTGCGCGTTCCGTCGTCGCGCAGTTGCCGGCTGAGTTGAATGCGATGCAATGTCAGCGCCGGCGCCAACCCAAACACCAGACCCGTCACGACCGCGATCCCAGCGGTTACCGCCACGACGGTTGTGTCGAGCTGTATTTCCCGCCATCCGGCTGCGGCAGGTGACAGCGCAAGAAGTGCCGGTGCCGTCCACCACGCAATGATCAGCCCGAATACGCCCGCCACCGATGCGAGGAGCAGGCTTTCAGTCAGCAATTGACCGGCGATTCGTCTGCGACCAGCACCCAGGGCAGTGCGTATGGCCATCTCACGACCTCTGCTGACGGCGCGGGCAAGCAGTAGATTGGCCGTATTCGCGCACGCGATCAGAAGTACGACCCCGACAGCACCGATCAATACCAGGAGAGCCGGTCTAACATCCTGCGCCACTACACGCGCGTACGGCTGCACCCCCAACGACTCGTCGCCACCCAACACGTCGGGCTGCTCCGCTCGGAGACCAGCCGTAATCGCGGCCAGCTCTTCGTTTGCCCGGTTGACCTCAACGCCTGCCGACAAGCGGCCAATTGCCCGGAAGTTGAAGCTGCCGCTCTGGTTTTGTGAAAGGCCGAGGGGAATCAACAAGTCTACAGTGGGAATTGGACGGAAGCCCTCGGGCATGATGCCGACGATCGTGTAGGGCACGTCGCTCAGCGTCACCGAACGGCCCACCGAGGATGCTTCGGCGTTCAACAGCCGGCGCCACAGAGCATGACTCACGATGGCCACATCCGGTCCGTTTGGGACGGCTTCCTCTGGTAGGAACTCACGGCCATTGTGAGGACCGGTGGCCGCTAACGCCTCGAATGAATTGGCGTGCTCGGCCACCGCAAATATTCTGGTCGCATCAAGAGACTGTGCTTGGTCAGTTGGAAACGTCCTCATGACCTGCACCAGCCGATCCGGTTCGGTGTAGGGAAGCGGCCTGAGTAGCACGGTATTTACGACACTGAAGATTGCGCTATTTGCTCCGATCCCCAGCGCAAGGCTGAGCACTGCAGTGACTGTGAACACGGGTGCTTTCCCAAGACTACGCACCCCATACTTGAGATCTCTCATGAATGATTCAATCGCAGGTACACCCCTCTGGCGGCGGTATGTCTCCTTCATGGGAGCCACCGGCCCAAAGTTCTTGCGCGCCGCAGCGCGAGCGTCATCGGGCGACATCCCTTCACTCATGTACTGCGCGGCAAGCATGTCGAGATGGAACTGCACTTCCTCGTCGAGCTGTTGGTCTTGCTGCTCCTGGCGGAACAAGCTAAAAGCCCGCGCCGCAACAGTGCGAACCCAACCCAACCAGCTCACTCCGCGATCGGTCACGCCTGCCCCGGAGAGTCGAGAAGCCGCTGCATGATGGACGCCATTCGCTCCCAGTTCTTGGTTTCAGTTGCTAGCTGGCGGCGTCCCTCGATGGTGAGACTATAGAATCGGGCGCGACGGTTATTCTGAGACTTCCCCCACTCCGACTGGATCCATCCACGCTGCTCCAGACGCAGCAGCGCCGGGTCCAGACGCAGCAGCGCCGGGTAGAGTGTGCCCTGGTTCAGAGACAGAGCATCTTGGGAGATGAGCTGGATATGCTGGGCGATGCCGTAACCGTGCATTTGGCCGGCTGCATCAAGGGTCTTCAAGACCATGAGGTCGAGCGTCCCCTGGAGGACGTCTGTTCGGCTCACGCCGCGACTCCTGTTGGCAATCTACAGGAATATGTGGCCCTTCATGTAGATTGTCAACAGGAGACTTGTAGTTAGACTTGACGCATGACCCGGCACCGAGTCGTGATCGTGGGTGGGGGGTTTGCCGGGCTCCATGTGGCCCGGCGGCTCCGCCGTGCGCCGGTCCAAGTAGTCCTCATCGATAGACGCAACTTCCACCTGTTCCAGCCGCTCCTTTACCAGGTCGCGACGGGTGGGCTCTCGCCCGCTGACATCGCTTCCGCTCACCGCTGGATACTGAGGAAACAGAGCAATGCGCAGGTGTGGCTCGCCGAAGCGATCGGCATAGACGGAGCTGGAAGAAAGGTCCTGCTGACCGACGGCAAAGTCCGGTACGACACCTTGGTCGTTGCGACGGGGGTGAGACACGACTACTTCGGTCACAAAGAGATGGAACGACACGCACCCGGACTGAAGACGATCGAGGATGCGACTGAGATCCGCAGGCGGGTGCTGAGAGCTTTCGAGGCGGCTGAGCGGGAAGTGGATGCTGGCGGCCGAAGCCCGTGGCTCACGTTTGTGGTGGTGGGCGCCGGGCCGACCGGCGTCGAGCTTGCGGGTGCCATTGCCGAGCTTGCCAAGCAGACAATGAGGCGAGACTTCCGCGCCACAGATACGACGAAATCCAGGATAGTTCTAGTGGAGGGAGCCGATCGCGTGTTGCCAGCTTATCCTCCCGACCTCTCCGCCAAGGCAGCTCGGTCATTGACGCGTTTGGGCGTCGAGATCCGCACCAAGACGATGGTGACCGGCATCTCGGAGACAGAAGTGAAGCTGCGCAACGGCGAGCGCACCGAGTCGTTGCCCACTCGGACCGTGTTGTGGGGAGCTGGAGTCAAAGCCTCACTCCTCGGTCAGGCAGTGGCCGCTGCAACAGGTGCCACAGTAGACAGAGTCGGGCGAGTCCTGGTGGCCCCCGATCTCACCGTACCCGACCACCCCGAGATCTTCGTGATCGGAGACCTGGCCAACTTCGCGCACCAGACAGGCAAACCGCTGCCAGGTGTGGCACCCGTTGCAATGGCTCAGGGCCGTTACGTAGCCAGAGTGATCACGCGGCGCCTAGTCGGAGAGGAAACGGCCGAATTCAACTACTTCGACAAAGGACAGCTCGCCACCATCGGCCGCGCAGCGGCTGTGGCGGACTTCGGCCGCTTACGCTTCTCTGGATACCCCGCCTGGTTACTGTGGCTCTTCGTGCATCTGATGTACCTGGTCGAGTTCGAGAACCGTGTGCTCGTGCTCTTCCAGTGGGCGTGGAACTACTTCACTCGTAACCGAGGTGCGAGACTCATCGCTCACGGCGATGCCCGCTTCCCCGAGTCAGATGAATAGCCACTTCACTCAGCGACAACCGCCTCCATCAACAGCGCCAGTGCCCGCCTGAGGGCGCGGCCACCCGGACTACTTCCTTTATAGTGTCCCAGCCTCACCACCACCATATCGTGTGATGGAATGATGATCGTGTACTGCCCGCCCGCCCCAGCCATGTAGAACGCGTCCTTCGGAATCGGGAACGATTCTGTCCCGTTGATCCAGAAGAACGCACCACCGTATATGGGCCGTCCGTCGGCATCCCAGGCGGGCGCCACCGTGCTGGCGTACTCTACCCAGCCATCGGGCAAGACTCGTTCGCCGTTCCAGGCCCCGTCTTGCAGGTACAGCATGCCCAGTCGCGCCCAACTGCGCCCCGTTCCGAACTCGTAACCCTGCAACAAGAAGTTCCCATAGGGATCGGTCTCCAAATACATCTTGCGAATACCAATCTTGTCGAACAGCGCTCGTTGCGGATAAGTGTGGTAATCCTGTCCCAGTTTCTCCTCAACCGCCTTTCGAATCAGATGGTTGATGGTCAAGGGATCTGAGTTGCGGTAGCGACCCACGGTGTTCGGCGGCCACTGGGAAGGACGCGTGATAGCCCATTGATGCGAGTTCGTCGAGCCAGTGTAGACATAGTAGTGGTCAGGGTATCCTTTGGAATACCCGAAGTCGTTATCATAGTCGGGGTCCTGTGGTGCAACGAAGCGGAGCCCGGAAGACATGCGCATCACGTCTCCGATCCGGATATTGGCGCGTGGGTCGTCCGGCGTTTGGTGCCACTCGTCGATCGGAGCCGGATCCCACAGCCCATAGACGCCTTGCTGTATCAACGTGCCCATGAGAGTAGCAGTTAGGCTCTTGCCCATTGACCAGCTCTCGAGTTGCGTGTCTTTGTCGATACCGTCCCCGTAGCGCTCGCCGATGATACGCCCCTGATGTACGACTACGAAGGCCGCCGTCATCCCTTCCGGTGGGTCAAACGCGGCCTCGACCGCCTCCGCTACCTTGTCTGCGTTGACACCGGCGGGAGGCGGGTCATCCGGCAGCAGATCGCCCATGGGCCAAGGCTGGCTCATTGCATCCGGCAGGCCAGACGTGACTGCGACCGGCATGAACTGCACGGTGTCCGACCCACGCGGCAAAGTCACACACCCTTGATCGCCGTAGAACTTGGCCGTGCGCGTCACTCCGGTGTTCAGGGTGAGATGAACCGCGCGGTTCTCGTAATCCACGACAGTGTCTGTGACGAGCTTTCGCTCCTCGGGTTTGGAGACGAAGTAGCCCACGTTCTCGGCGGCCTCCTCCATGTCGAGACCCGTGATGAACACCGCTGAGCAGAGTATCTTCGCGAATCCGGACATCGAATGTTCCATCGGGTCACCAGGCGGCTGTTCCCACTCGCTATCCAACTCGAATCCTGCAGCACGAGCCAGGAGAGCCTCAGTTCGGGAATTCGCGTCGTCGGGTTCGTCGGAGTCACATCCGGCGGCAACAAGCAATAGCGCTGCCAATGGCAGGTAGTGAAGACGGCACATCATGGAACCTCCTTATCCAAACAAACCTCGTATCGTGAAGAAGACGACCGACGGTCCCAACAAGCAACCGAGACCTGTATAGAAAGTCGCGGTCATGGCTCCGTAGGGTACGAGCTTCGGGTCGGTCGCTGCCAATCCCCCAGCGACGCCGCTCGTAGTCCCCATCAGGCCACCGTACACGAGTGCCGAGCGCGGGTTGTTTAGACCGACATAGCGGGCAACAAATGGCGTCCCCGTCATAACCAGCATCGATTTAACGAGGCCTGCGGCAATGCTCAATGCAACGACATCAGATGTGGCGCCGATTGCCGTTCCTGTCACCGGCCCAACTATGTAAGTCGCCGCGCCGGCACCAATCGTCGTCATGCTGATCGGATCCGTGTAACCGAACAGATAGGCAACGATAGCTCCCACGACGAACGATCCGAGCACGCCGGCAAAAAGTGAAACAATTGCGCCTGTGCCCGCCTTCTTGATCTCCTCGAAGTGCACGCCGAATGCCGTCGCAACGATGGCGAAGTCACGCAGCATGGCGCCACCCAACAGGCCAACGCCGGCGAGGATCTCGATGTCAGCGAGGCCCTGGCTTCCCCCAGTCGCAACCCCGCCGACATAGGCCAGGACCAGCCCGACCAAGATGGCTATCGCCGAGCCATGCAGTCTCCCGCCGGTCAGCTTGCCGGAGACAAAGTAGGAAATCCATACTATGACGCCGACGAACAGAAACGCAGTAATGAGGCCGTTCCTGATCAACACCGAGGCGAGCAGATCGAGAACGTCCATCATAGTTCGTCCTCAACGTTCACGTCATCCGGATTGGCAGCGCTCGAGTTTCC
>JBDGZZ010000357.1:0-3985 GCA_039588335.1 Gemmatimonadota bacterium
TGTCGTCGGTACCCGGGATCCAGCCCAGCAGAAAATCGTTCGCCGGATGTTGGGTGAGCGGCACGTCACTGCTGCCGTCCACTGCCATCAACCAGATGTCGTACGATCCGCCGTCGTGGCTTACCGGGATGTCGTACGCGACGTATCGATCATCAGATGAGAAGGACCTCCTTCCATAGAAGGGAGCGCGCCCGAAATCCTTGAGCACTCGAGTGGTACCGTCTGGCACCGACACCAGCGCGAGTTGAAGGGTGCGACGGTCTTCATCCGTCTGCTCGCACGCTCTGTAGACAAGCAGATATTGGCCGTCTGAAGACCACGCTTGGGGCCCAACACTGCAGGTAGCTTCGGCGTGAAGCACTCGATCGTCCGAACCGTCGATGCCTGCAAGACGTACGTGCCCTTCTTCTCCCTCCTTTTCCCACCCGTACGCTACGAGTCCGCCGTCAGGCGAGACCTTGGGGTCATACGCGCCTGCATCGTGGGTGAGGTTGCGGCTCTCCCCTGTGGCGAGTTCTCGAATCGTGAGGACACCAGCACCTGTGTGAACAAAGTGTCGACCGTCTGGAGTTGGTGTTCCTTGCTTCGCCTCTGGGCCCGCCCACACTCGTCGCGTCGCGATACCCACCAGTTCGGCAGCCTGCGCCGCGCGCTGCAGCGCTGCCAAACGCTCGCGCGCCTCGGTCGCCATCTCCTCTTGATCGGAGAAGTCGCGCACCAAGCGGTCGTACGCGCTCCGTGCCTCCGTACTCCCCAGCTTCTCGTAGCAGTGACCCACACGCAGAAGCGACTTCGCCGCAAGCTCCCGATCGACAGCAAACTCCTCCGCAATTCGTTCGTACAGCGCGATGGCATCCTGGAGTTGCCCGTTTGCCCGCTCCATCACCAACGCCTGCTGAAACAGGTCGTGTCCGCTCTGCGCTATCAAGGGCTGCGCACCCGTTAGCGTCATCGCGGTGGCAAGAGCCGTAAGCAGTGTCGTCCTCATGACCGGCCTCCTGTGGCTTGTCGATTCGCCGACAAGATGCCACGCCCGGATATCTCCATTGTCATGCCGTGGGAACGCCCGTGTATGAGTTCCGCAATTCAATCGTGGCGTTTTGTGTAGCACCTGTCATGGAATCGTCAGCATCGCCTAAGGAACGAACTTGTAGCCCACACCGTGCACCGTAATCAGATGGTGCGGCTCCGATGCCTTCACCTCGATCTTGGCCCGCAACGACGCGACGTGGTTGTCCACCGTACGCGTGCTCACATCGGCACTGTAGCCCCACACGCCGTCCAACAGCTCGTCACGCCGGACTACTTCACCGGTGCGGGACGCGAGGAATTGCAGCACCCCAAACTCCTTGGGCGTCATGTCCAACCGCAAGTCCCCTTTGAAGGCCTCGTAGCGGCGGAAGTCGACCACCACCGTGCCGAAACGCAGCTGGCTGGGCAGGTCCTGCGGCGGATTCGCACGCCGTAGAATCGCCCGCACACGCGCCAGCAGCTCTCGAACGGAGAAAGGCTTCGTCACATAGTCGTCGGCGCCCAGATCGAGACCCAGGACACGGTCGGCCTCCTCGCCGCGCGCCGTGAGCATGAGTATCGGCGTGGTGATTCCTTCACTCCGCGCCTTGCGACACACCTCGTAGCCACTCAGCTTCGGCAGCATGAGATCGAGAATGACCAAGTCGGGCTCTTGCTCGACCAGCAGGCGGTACCCGGCCTGACCGTCCGGAGCTGTCAACACCTCGTACGACTCAGCCTCTAGATTGTCCTTGAGCCCGCGAGCGATCGCCGGATCGTCTTCCACGATGAGAACCCGGCTCATCTGTCACCCTCGTCGAGTGGGAGATGGATGGAGAACGTGCTGCCCACACCGGGCTCGCTCTCGACAACCACGCGACCGCCATGCGCTTTCGCGATATGATTCACCAAGGTCAAGCCCAGGCCGGTACCGGGTATGTTCTGATTCTCCGGCGCTCGCACTCGATAGAACTGCTCGAAGATGCGCGCTCTTTCGGCCGGCTCGATTCCGACGCCTCGGTCTGCCACGTCGATCACCGCTTCACTGTCCTGGCTGTGCAAGCGCAGCTCGATTTCGTGGCTGTCACCAGAGTACTTCATCGCATTCGTCAGGAGATTCAGAATCGCTTGCTCGATGGCGTCGCGATCGACATTCACTGGCGGAATGCCGTCATTCACGTCCACGCGCAGTTCGAACCGTCTCTGTTCCAACGGGTATCGGATTGCCCTCACACTCGACTCGACGATCTCAGCGAGATTGTGCGGCTCGCGCCGGTACGTCTTCGTCCCGCGCTCGATCTTCGTGAAATCGAGCACGTTGTTGAGTAGGCGTGTGAGCCGCTCGCTCTCGTTCACGATCGTGTCGAGATACTCCGCCTGCGTTTCGGGCTTGGTGGCGCGGAGCCGCAACGTCTCGGCGAACATCCTGATGGCAGTGAGCGGTGTCTTCAGTTCGTGCGACACGCTCGAAACAAACCGCGACCGCAGTTCGGCCACGCGCAACTCGCGCTGCACGTCGCGCCACAGCAGGTATGCACCGAACAGCGTGGCGGTTACCACCAGGAGAACGGTGAGGAAATAGAACCAGCGCCTCACGTTCCACGACTCCCCGAGCACGTCTTCAGGGTCGGTGCCGAATCTGACCTTGAGACCGGGAAACTCGGCACCTAACAGCTCGCCATCCTCATCGTGATCCGACGTGAGCGTCACTGTCCCACCGATCTCTGTGGTCAAAGTGGCATCGAGTGACGCGAAGACTGCGTCAGCAAGCGCCGCGATGACGGTCGCGTTTGCGACACCAATCGGCGATCCCACACCGACCAACCAGTTACCCTCCTCCCACAGCGTCCACGGACTTGCTGCACCGTTTGAGGGATAGGTGGAAATCGGGAGGCTCGCGAAATCGCGCTTCAGAGTTAGCGCGCGGTCAGCGGTTGTGAGGGCGGCGGAGATACTCGGCTCCAGAATCCCGGCCGCTGCGGCCACAGCGCTGTCGCTGGCGGACTCTGCCAGAGTGACGAGTAAAGTCCGAATCAGGTGGAGTTGTGCGGGGTCCAGCCAGACATTTGAGGTTAGGTCGGCTCGCGCACGCTCCAGCACTTCACTCTCTGCAAGACCGAATTCCAGCAACCGAGTGGCGGCATAGGACCACAGCGCGAAGCCGTACTCATCGGTCACATCCGACGGTGCAGCGAGCACGGCTCTGTACTGCAGGGTCGCTTCGCGCTCACTTCCCAGCTTCGAGTAGGTCCGTCCCAGAAGCAGGCGAGCATAGTGCTGTTGTACGTCATGGCGAGCTGCGCTCAGCGCCTGTCGGTAGGCGGTGATTGCCTCCTGAGTTCGATCCGTTTGCAGCTCAGCCCGTTCACCGGTTTCGATGTTGGCAGCAAATTCCCGTTCTCCCAACAGGCGGTGTGCCCTATCAGAGCGCGGATCCGACTCCCACGGGAGCATAAGGCTGCCGTTCGCGAGTTGGGCCACAAGGACCACAGCAGAATCCCCGTATTGCCGTGACTGGAACCATCCCGGTTCGGTTGCGAGCCGAGCAATCTCGTCGGTTCTGATGCGGTCCAGCCGGGTTGAGAGTTCCTGCCGGATCTGGCGTATGATGAGCCGGCGTTCATCTGCCAGGCGCTTCTCGCCAAGCTCCCGCTCCTGGCCAATCATGCGCAGGCCGAGTACTACGAGCACCGAGCACGGTAGGAGAACTGCTATTAGAAACAGGAGGACCTGTCGCCGATGACCGCGTGATGCCATGCTCTACGGACCTCGGTTTCACATGGGTTGCAGGCTCTATTCTAATGCCTGCACGTTCGATGAATGTCAGGGAAATGTCATGAACGTGCAAACGACCGGCGCCACCCCTGCCCAACCACAGGCTTTTCCTCTCATTTGGGCAGCAACTCCGAAGAAGAACACATTTACTATCGTCGTGAGGAAGCTCACTTACGTCGAGAGGAGAGCCTTCTTCTGC
>JBDGZZ010000358.1:0-3981 GCA_039588335.1 Gemmatimonadota bacterium
CGTGTTGCGAGCCTTGAGAACCAGATTCACTCATGCAATCTGAGGCATTGTGGCGCCTGTATCAACGAATGCGGTAGCGCACCTTGGATTGACGTACAGAGTACCGCAAGAACAATCGCGAGAACGACTTGCGGCGTATCGAACAATCTTGCGAGAATTTGTGCCATTCCAGTTGTGACCTGAGTCACCGCTCACACCCGGTACTGTCCCCCAATAATCGGTCCATTGAAAGGTCTAACGTTCCGAGAATGGAGGATGTCAAATGTCGCTGACACAACCGACAGCGTCACGTATCACAGCAGTGCTTGCCGCTTCGCTCATCTTGTTCATGGCGAGCTGCGGACCGTCGCCAGAAACGCAACAGCGCATCGCCGATTTGGAGGAAGCCGCAGCACAGAAAGACGACCTCTTAATGGAAATTGCAGACCTCGGAAGGTTCATCAGTGACGTCAACGCCGAGCTATCGGATGTGAGCCTCGCCGAATCCGGTTTGGAGGTGATGGTAGAATCGCCGATACAAGCATCGCGCGAGTCGGTGCTCGTGAAGATCCAATACTTGAACGGTCGAATTGATGAAAGCGAACGGAAGCTGGTCCAGAGTCAGCGACGCTTCCGTTCATTGTCCCTCGAGTCGGACACTCTAAAGTCGTTGCTGGCCGAAACGATCACCAGTTACGAGCGTACCCTGGAAAACCAGCGCGCAACGATCGAGGTACTGAATGAGAGAGTGGAGTTGCTGGAAGCGCAAAACGTGCAGTTGGCTGCGTCGGTTGACACACTCTCAACGCAGATTGTCACTCTGAAATCCGAGACCAACACTGTCTACTATGCCGTTGGCACGAAGGACGAGTTGTTGGAACTTGGCATCGTAGAGAAGGAAGGCGGTGCACGGTTCCTGTTCATCTTCGGCAAGCGGGGAGAGACTTTGGTGCCGTCGCGGGAATTGGATCCAGCCGCGTTCACGGCTATCAACAAAGATCAGATCACCAGGATAACTCTGCCCGATTCGTCATCGGAGTACGTGATAGCTTCGCGCCATCCTACGGACCTCTTGACCGCTGACGTGCTACAGGAAGGTAAGATCAGAGGGTCTTTTATCGAGATCGAGTCGCCGGACCAGTTCTGGAAGAACTCCAAGTTTCTGATCGTCGTACGTAAGTCCTGAGTGAGTTTAACCCAGCAGGTCACAACCGATGGGGTACGGCTAGCTAGCGTGCCCCATCGCTCATATCACGGTCCGGAGCCCGGCATCTCCAGTTTTCGTATCATCAGTCCTGTCGTTGATACCAGTACCTCGAACTTCACCTCGTCGTCGGTCGCAATGAACGTTCCCGATCCATACTCCGCGTCCACGAGCCAGCCGAGCAGCGGATGACGCCGCCGTAGATCAAACAGATCGATCGGTTTGGAGGACGAGAGTGCAAAGACGGTTCGCGGATTTGACTGCTCTTCCTCTACGTCGAAGTATCTCCCCGATATTCGATCCAGCTCATAATCGGTGTGGAATCCGAGTACGTTCGCGATCGGCTTCCATTTGAGAATGTGTGCGTCCATGTAGAACTCATCCCCACCGAGAAGAAAAGTCGTATCGCGCCCGTCAAGAAAGCTCACGTGCGCCTCGAAACGCTGTGGGGCCAGCCGCCGCGTGGTCACCGAGGCCACAACTTCCTCCCGCGTAAACGCCCGGTAACCTTGAGTGGAAACGGTGAGGACCGCGAACAACGTAGACAGCGACAACATCAACAATGCAACCAGCGTATTCGTGGTCGTTCCGAACACGCGCTTACGCTTGAGAGCCTTGATTGCAACTCCGAACGAAACGACACTGAGCAAGGCGAAGATGATGGTCAGTATGATCAAAGGTGTTGCCATGAGAAGACCATTCCGATTCTGCTGGTCACCAAATCATCTGCGCTAATCCGCTCTCTTCCGCGTTCATCAGCGGCTATCACTCGCGGCGCAGGGCTTTCACCGGATCGACCATGGTCGCCCGGCGTGCTGGCAAATAGGCGGCAGACAAAGCGGCGGCCACAAGCACCGCCGTGCCTGCGAGTATGGTGAGGGGGTCTGTCGGCTCGACGCCATAGAGCAGGCTCCGTACCAGCCCAGACACGCCGAACGATACCACGAGACCCGCTCCTACTCCGAGCGTTACCGGCACGAGTGCCCGGCCTATCACCAGTCGGCCGATATCGCCGCGCCCTGCACCGATCGACATGCGAATGCCAATCTCCCGGGTTCTTCTGCTGACTGCCAGGCTCATGACACTGAAGATGCCGACCGCAGCCAATCCGAGTCCGACAAATGCCAATAGCGAAAACAGCTCGGCGTTCATACGCTGCGTATACAGAAAGCCTCGGACGACGTCATTATAGGTCACAACGTTCACGATGGCGAGATGTGGCTCGAAGTTACGCAGCCATTGATGTAATTGTGGCACCGCGACTCCAGGATCGCCTCGCACAGTGACCATCAGCGCGCTCCCGGTAGGATATGCGAACTGAGGATACGAGAAGTAGACTGTTGGCTCTGGCTCAGCAATGAAATCTCGCGTCTTCGTGTCGCTCACCACTCCGACGATCTCGAACTCTCGCGCCGCTTCACCATCTCCACTCGGCCACCAAACAAGTCGCCCTACCGGCTGCTGTTCGGCAAAGAACTGACGTGCCAGGGTCTCATTGACGATCGCCACGTCTCGCGCCCCTACCGTGTCACCGGCAGTGAATCCGCGTCCCTGCACAGCATCTATTCCCAGGATATCGAAGAAACCTGGAATGATCTTAGAGTACAGGAAGGATCTCGGCTCGCTTTCCCCATCCAAACGCAGGTCCGCTGAAGGGTGGGGCGAGAGAAGGGGATAGTCTGCCACCGTCGCAGCTTGCACCCACGGTTCATTGGACAGAGTCGCCGCCACTTCCCGGAAGAAGCGGTCACGGTCCGTGGCTTCCAACGTGGTGCTGCTGGTCGAAATGTGAGTCACCAACAAACGATCGTACGAGAAGCCCGGATCCAGATTGCCGACGGTCACGAACGTACGCAGTACCAGACCGGCAACAACCAAGAGTACTACAGAGAGCGCAACCTGTGTCGCAACCAGCGTGTCGTACACACCGGGCACACGGCGTCCCAAGAGGCGCCTGGAACCATCGGCGGCGGCGTCAGCACCGGACTTGAGCATGTCTACCAGGTTGCGTCGCGAAGCCCGGATCGCCGGCAGTAAACCGGCAACTATCCCGGTAACCACAGAGATTGCGACCGCGAAGGCCACGACCCGCAGATCTACACTCGCTTCACGGGCCACGTTTTCTCCCCACACGCTAGGCCGGGCGAAGTACGAACCGAGGCGCGTACTGGCGGGGCTTGCCAGGACTAACGCAATGCTTCCTGCTACCGCCGAGAGCAGGACATTCTCGATTACCACTTGCCTGACGAGTCGTCTGGGCGATGCGCCCAGTGCCGATCGTATTGAGGTCTCGTGCTGGCGTCCAATAGCCACCGAGAGCAGCAGGTTTGCCACGTTGGCACAGACTAGAAGCAACAACACCCCGGCTGCCACCATCATCAGACGCACGGTGGGTTGTTCTGCCAGGCGGGAACTGGGATCGATCCAGGTTGCGTCATCGAGCCGGAGGCGCCGGGGCGAGTCCTGACTCGGGTACACCTCGTCGAGTCCGGTTGCTACACCCGCTAGCTCCGCCAACGCTTGACCCTCTCTGACACTCTGACGCATGCGTCCGTATACCCGCACCAGCGGTACGTCTCGATTCTCGGCAGCGTTGGCCCAACTGGTATATCTGTCCCCGAACGGTGCAAAGGGAATCCAGACATCCGGCCTGAAGTTCGATGTTGTCCCCAAGTACTCCGGCGACATTACTCCCACAACCGTGAATGGCCTGAAGTTCAAATACAGCGTCGAGCCGATTACGGAGGGGTCCCCGTTGAAACTGCGTTGCCACCAGCTATGCGACAGCACGGCCACCG
>JBDGZZ010000359.1:0-4636 GCA_039588335.1 Gemmatimonadota bacterium
AAGTTTCCATCGCATAGTTCAACACTACCCGCGTGACTCGACAGGTTCCAGTCCTCTCGTTCGACTTGGTTCTCAAAATGGAAAGTACGATTTGTCTTTTGGAAAGGACGATTGTCATGTGCGCTCCGCTCCCCGCTCCCAGCTCCCAGCTCCCCGTTATCGCCGCATCACCAGCGCCGCGTTCATTCCTCCGAACCCGAACGAGTTTGAAAGAATGTGCTCGACCAGTCTCGCACCGGCGAGCTGAAACCGATAGATGCCTGCCGAACGTGACGCAATCTTACACGATCCTCAACTTGAGTCCGAACGTAATCTCGTTCAGATCGTCCTTCAGTTTGACATCCTCGTCCAGATCGAAGTGAATGCGCCTGATCTGCGTCACCAGCTGCAGTCTTCCCGACAATCGGCAAGCCACGCCAGCCCCGAAGCCCGTCGTGGTAGTCCCCGAGACGTCTTCCCCGCTGACCGTTCCGATACTCGCTGTGACAAAGGGCTCGACTGAACCCAATCTCACAGGGTAAGCGTTGAGGGACACTCTGGCGCCCATGATGAGATCGATCGTGGGAGGCGAGTATGCTTCCGCGGCGACGGTGAGGGCGAACATTCCCAAGCGGCCTTCGAGGCCGAGCGCAACTGGACCGAGACTGATTTCGGTGGTCTTCATTTCGTCGGGATACGCGTCTGTGTAGTCGACGAAGACTACGTTACCGTGAGCCACGATGCTCAATTGGGCATATGCCTCAGAGGTGCTGCAAAAGAGCATGGCCGCACAGCATAGGGTGAGGGTGCGCACGGTAGGCTCCTTGTGTCGCGGTGCGCTGGAGTCTATCAGGCCGGGGTCAAGCGACAGTCAAGAGGCGGTAAGGGACGGTGGGAGACGGCAAGCCCCGAACGCCGCGAGACGTTCGGGGCTGCTACTGATTCAATGCCAGATATGCTTTTACTGCCGGATGTCGATGTTTCCAGCCTCGATATCGTGCAACTCCAATCCCGTGGGTCTGTTGGCGCAGAAGCCTGCCGCAGTCCCCAGATCCCTGCCGATCCCCTGCAAACTGATCTGGTCCGGTGGGTTACCCCGACCTTGGCCAATGTCCTTCACCCGCCAGCGGACCTCCTTATAGGGAAAGTCACTCCACAGGCCTCTCGTGGCATACCCGCCGAGCCACGCCTCGTTACCCACAATGGTGAAGCAAGTGACGACCCCGCGGCTCTTGGAATCAGCGGCATTCCCGTCTGGGCGGCGTATCCGTTCCCATTGGCCCTTTACGGTGCCATCAGCATAGCGACGCGCCGTGAAGCTGAAGGTGCGCCAATCTCCTTGCTGTTCCGTTACGACCCGCGAGCCGCTGCCAGTGACGGACTCAACCACACGCATGCTCGGACTGTCTTCGTAGTCTCTGTCGAAGAACACACTCATGATCCGGATATTTGCATCGAGTAAGGGCAACTCATCCTCTCTGCAGCACTCAGTCTGGTCATTCAACCAAGCGAACCTTACGGTGTACGCGCCGTCAGCCGGAACCTCAAAGACTGTGTACCCATGGTTGACCACGTGGTTGCTCGCCGGGATCAGTATTACCTCGTTGGTCAAGCTGTTGGCTACTTCAAACTCGGGGTACCAGCCCGGGTTCTCGCCCAAGCCGTTACTCCCGAACGGGATGTTTATTGCATTGATCCCGATGCGCCATGTTCCCTGGGTCAGTGTTGCTGTGTACTCCACCCATGGACTGACATCGTGGGCGTCCTCGCAGTAATGCACATCCCATGCGGTCGCAAGCGTATTACCGAATACCATCCAATTACAGGCTTCAAGTTGGGGGATCATTGCCGGATTAATGTCGCTGTACTGGTTCCCTTGTATGGTGATGTCTGCGCTAGGGTACAGAGCAAACACAGGTGGTGCAGGAAGCGTGTCATTCTCAGGAGTGGTCGGTTGACTGTCACATCCAAATAGTACGCCGGCCACAAGGAAGCACATCCAGTGTCGAGCCGAGTGCATGGTTCCCTCCTATAGTGGGTCAAGACCTTACCGCTGGTCTCGGGTCTCGTCGTCGGTCGGGCGTCTGCTGCAGCGTCACACTGCAGCGTCTGTCTGGCGGCGGGCCGTGAGGCCACCGGCGTGCTCCAGCTCAAACGAACTCAATTAACCAACGATCAATTGACCGTCACGGCGTGAGCCGTCGGAGGGATCTGTTGAGACATGCTCTGAGGGACAGAGGTAATGTGCTATGAGCACCGAAATCGGCAAGAGTTGTGGGAAGGCAACAATCAGATAAAGGCATCCGGATGTGCGGTAAGGGGCGGTAAGAGGCGCAAGGGGCGGTAAATGACAGAGAGCCCCGAGCGCCGCTAGACGCTCGAGGCTTTAGCGCGGCTACCGACTGTCAGAGCTACCGGTAAAAGGCCGTTCCCGCGTAGGGGAACGGATACCAGCCCGGCCCCCACTTCATGTGGAACTTGACTCCCTCAAGACCACCCGACCCCCGGGCGTTCATCGTGCCATCACACGAGATGCCAAGCGGCTGTGAATCATCGGGCTTGCAGTTGGTCGTCCACTGACCCGAGATAGTGCCAGAACGTCCGTTCCAGGTGACCTCGCCCTCGAAGGGCCCCGAACCTACAAAGCGACTGAAGTCGCACTTGAAGTGCTGCCGCTCGTGAAAGGCCACGGGACCCACAATGCTGCCGCTAAGTTCGGTAAAGACGGTCCTGCCCCAGAAATGGCACATGCCCGACGGCGTGATGACTGTTCTAGTCGGCCCTGCTGCTCCAAAGGGGCCTAGTAGTTCTCCGCCGATGGGCGCTTTGTTCATGCCCGCCCCAGTCGCAAACAGCGGCGACGTGTCCGGTGCAACGGGCTCCTGGTCCGTGCACGCGACGAGCAGTAACGGGAGCAGAGTGAAGTGTAGGCAACGCATGCGGCACCTCCATCGAAGGGAAAGTTGATAGGTGCTTGCTGCGTCGGCGGTCCAGCGGTCTCGTCGTCGGGTGGGCGTCTATTGCGGCGTCTACTGCGGTGTCACACTACGGCATCTACTACGGCGTCCGGCTACGGCGTCTACTCTGGCGGCGGGGCACAAAAGGCCGCCGGCGACAACTGTCAGCCTCGTTGCCAGGTGCCGTCCCGGTGCAGCACCTGGCAACGAGGCTACTGCAGTCCCTAGTGTCTCGTAAGGTGGAGCACCGCCTCTCGCACTCCGCCAGCGAGCTGTTCCTCGAGCGATGCAACGATCTCAAAACCCGTCATTGCCAGCTCGAAGCGGTAGACCTCGCGGGCCGGCACTCGGTCCACTCTCACCGCAGCCAACACCCCCTCCGCCATTTCCATCCCCGGCCCGCCGAACGTGTAGTAGTCGAGCCCGAGGCGTTCCAATTCTCTACCCGGAACCGGGAAGTGGAGCGGGGTGCCCTCCACTGGTCCGTGATGGAAGTCTGGCCCGGTCGGGGCGAGCGGACCGAAACCGCGGCGGTCGAAGAACGCGCAACCGCTGCACAGCAGGAATCCCTCGATGCGCTTCTCATAGGTCAATTTGTCCATCAAGGCCGACTGCGACTCGGCGGTCGACGCTGGTGGCAGCTGGCCGCGGACCACCCTGGTCGAGTTGATTATGTCCACCACCGCTTGCGACGGCCCCGACAACCGTAGCAGACCCTCGGCCTTGATGAGCTGCATCTCCGCCGTCTTCATGTGCGTCATAGGCGACCATCCCTCGCTCAGGTAGAAATCCTCGTAGCGCCTATTGCCATACAGCGAGAAGTGGTATGTGCCGCGGCCAGGCGGGAACTGAGACGGGCCCTTGAACTCGAAGTCCGTCCCGTCCGCCTGTGGATCACCGGCCGCAGTGATGCGCGCATCGCCCGTCACTATCTCGAACTCGAACCGGTCATTCAAAGGCGTGGCTAGCCAGGCTGCGAACGCCCCCGACTCATCGGTGACGCCGATAGTTTTGTAGTCGGCTCTGCCCCAAGTGTTATTTGGTGTCCCTTGATCAACATGAGCGATCACGGCCGACCAATCGACCGCAGCACGTTCGGTCGGCGTGCGGGCCACCTGAGTCATGAACCGCGCCAGATATGAGTGGGCCAACTGCGACAGTTGACCGTTTGTCAGCGAAAGCCCATTGATCCATGTATCTGGCGTCGTGAACACATGCGCGTCAGCGATTGCGATCGCCTCTTCCAGCTCGGAAACGGCCGCCGCCATTAGGTCGGGGTAGGGTCTCAGTTCGAGTTCATCGGTTTCCAGATCGACGGTTTCATCCAGAATGAATGCCTGGTCGAACATCAAGCCGAGCCAGCCGTGCGCGAGTCCCTGAACCAGCTTGGCGAACGCCATAGCTCTGGCATTGTCCGGACCGCGATGACCGCCTATGTCGGCTCCTTGTTGAATGAGACGAATGCCTTCATAGACGGAGGAGAGCGCAGTGTACGACCAGAACCAGGGCCGCTCATTCAATCTGCGGTAGCTATAGAACGGGGTGTTGTCGTATGCTACACGAGGCTCAGAGGAAAGATGTCTCATCCCGAAGTTGCCCCACGACATCGTGAGTTCCTCGGCAGTGGTGCTCAACGCCATGGATGGGTCACCCCATTCGGTTCCAGCCCACCAGGCAGCGTAGGAGCCCGCTATGAGGGC
>JBDGZZ010000360.1:0-3980 GCA_039588335.1 Gemmatimonadota bacterium
GGCCCCGTGGGAGGTGAGCGTGTCAGGCCCGTTCGACCGCTGGCCGACGCATTCGGGCTTCGACAAGTTCTACGGCTTCATCGGCGGCGAGACCAACCAGTGGGCGCCACTCATCTACGACGGCACATCCAAGATCGAGCCGCCCGACGACCCCGACTACCACTTCACCACCGACATGACCGACCAGGCGATATCCTGGACGCAGTACCAGCAATCGCTCACCCCGGACAAACCGTTCTTCATTTACTTCGCAACCGGCGCCACGCACGCACCGCATCAGGTGCCCGCGGAGTGGATCGCCAAGTACGAAGGCAAGTTCGACAGCGGCTGGGACGAGTACCGCGAGCAAACGCTGGCCCGGCAGATCGAGCTGGGCGTGGTCCCGCCGGGCACCGAGCTCACGCCCAAGCCAGAAGATATTCCGGACTGGGACACGCTGTCGGCGGACGAGAAGAAGCTCTACGCCCGCCAGATGGAGGTCTTCGCGGCCTTCGCCGAGCACACGGACAACGAAGTCGGTCGGCTGGCTGACGCCATCGAAGCGATAGGCGAGATGGACAATACGCTCTTTATCTACGTTTTCGGCGATAACGGCTCGAGCGCTGAAGGCGGGCTGGCCGGGACGTTCAACGAGACCATCGTGCTGAACGCCTTGCCGGACGCAGTCGAGGATCAGCTCCCGTACCTCGAGGAGTGGGGCGGCCCGACGTCCTACCCCCACTTCCATGCGGGCTGGGCCGTGGCCGGTAATACGCCGTTCCAGTGGACCAAGCAGGTGGCTTCACACTACGGAGGCACGCGCAACCCGTTGGTCGTCCACTGGCCCGAGGGCATCGACGCGAAGGGCGAGATCCGCTCGCAGTGGCACCACGTGACGGACATCGCGCCGACCGTGATGGAGGCTGCGGGTCTGCCGTTTCCGACGTCGGTGCACGGCGCGCGGCAGAAGCCGTTCGAAGGGGTGAGCTTGATCTACTCCTTCGATGATGCGGACGCGGCGGATCGCCACACCACGCAGTACTTCGAGATGTTTGGCAATCGCGCCATCTACGACGACGGGTGGGTGGCGGCCACGAAACACCGGACACCTTGGGCGGCGGAGGCGGATGGACCGCTCGATCAGGACAGGTGGGAGCTGTACCACGTGGCGGAAGACTTCAGCCAGACGAACGACCTCGCCGCCTCGAACCCGGCGAAGCTCCAGGAGCTGCAAGCTCTCTTCACAAAGGAAGCGATCAAGTACAACGTCCTTCCCATCGACGACCGAACTTACGAGCGGTTCAACGCCGCGATCGCCGGGCGGCCGGACTTGATGGGCGAGCGGACGTCGCTCACGCTGTACGAGGGCATGACCGGCATGATGGAGAACGCCTTCATCAATGTGAAGAATCGCTCGCACACGATCACCGCCGAGGTCGAGATCCCGAAAGGTGGAGGCGAGGGTGTGATCCTCTGCCAGGGTGGACGCTTCGCTGGGTGGAGCCTCTATATGAAGGGCGGCAAGGTGTCCTACGTCCACAACTGGGTGGGCAAGGAGCGCTACACCATCACCGCCCGGGAGCCGCTTCCCCCGGGCAAGGCGACCATCCGCTACGAGTTCGCCATCGAAGGAGACGCGCCAGGCTCGGGCGGCACGGGAACCATCTCGGTCAATGGGCAGCAGGTGGCCGAAGGACGGATCGAGAAAACCACGCCGTTCGTCTTCTCCGCCGATGAAACCGCAGACGTGGGTGTGGACGAAGCCACTCCGGTGACCGAGGACTACGCGGAGCGCCACAACGAGTTCACCGGCAAGATCGAGAAGGTGACGGTCGAGCTGAAATAGGCGCGTCAGTGCGTGAGCGCGTCCGCTATGCCAGCAAACGAGCGGTTGCAGACGGCCCGTCCCCGGTGAGCATGCGCCGACGCCCGACCAGGCCTTCGCCAACTCAACGAGACAAAAGGAGGTACACCTATGCACAGACTGAATCGCTTTGCCCTGGCTTCGCTGCTTCCGGTGTTTCTGGCAGCGTCTTCAGGAACCGCGGCAGTACAGGAGAAGCCAAACATTGTCCTCGTCTTCATGGACAACTTTGGTTGGGGGGAGCCCGGCTTCAATGGCGGCGGGATCATTCGGGGCGCAGCGACACCGCGTCTTGATAAGTTGGCAAGCGAAGGCCTCCGGCTGACGAACTTCAACATCGAGGTTCAGTGCACGCCCTCGCGGTCCGCCCTGATGACCGGCCGCTACGCCATTCGCAGCGGAAACGCGACCGTTCCCCTCGGTGAGGGTGTTTACGGACTCGTCCAGTGGGAGATCACGATGGCCGAGATGCTCGCCGATCTCGGTTACGGCACGGCAATGTTCGGAAAATGGCACCTGGGTCGTACAGAGGGGCGATTCCCCACAGACCAGGGCTTCGACGAGTGGTACGGCATTCCCAACACCACTGACGAGTCGACCTGGTCCGAGGCACTCACCGGTTTCAAAGAGACCGGAATGTCTGGAGGGTTCGTCATGGAAGGGCGCAAGGGCGAGATACCCAACACGGTGCGTCCGTACGATCTGGATTATCGACCACTGATCGACGGCGATCTGACTGCAAAGGCGATCGACTTCATGAAGCGTCAGGTGCAGGAAAACAGACCTTTCTTCCTCTATCTCCCCTATACCGCAACCCATTATCCAACGCTGCCTCATCCTGACTTTGCCGGGAAGACCCGGAACGGCCGGTGGGCAGATATTCTCCATCAGATCGATCAATACGTCGGAATGCTTCTGGATGAGGTTGATAAACTCGGAATCCGGGACAATACGATCTTCATCTTTACCGCCGACAATGGTCCGGAGGCCTTACCCGCCGGAGGCACCAACCTCACGGTTGAGACTGTCTATCCCGGGACGGCAGGGCCCTGGCGCGGCACGCTCTTCACGGGTTTCGAAGGCGGCCTGAGGGTGCCCTTTGTCATGCGCTGGCCGGGGAAAACTCAGGCTGGGGCGTCCAGCAACGAAGTAGTCCACGCGATGGACCTCTTTCCCACTTTCGCCCGAATCGTTGGTGGAAAGGTCCCTACGGATCGAGTGATCGACGGTGTAGACCAGACGGATTTCCTCCTCGGCCGGCAGGAGAAGTCCAACCGCGAGGGGGTTATCGTGTATATGGGCGAGAAGATTTTCGCGGTGAAGTGGCGCGACTGGAAACTGCACTTTAGAGAAGCAGAATCAGCTTTTAGCGATACTCGCGAGTTTGAGACCCCTCGACTCTACAATCTTCTCGTCGATCCGGGCGAACGCGAGAATGTCCTGTTCCCTCATACTTGGGTTCCACGGGTAGCATTGACGCAACTGGAAGAACATGCGGCATCGTTGAAGGAGAATCCGCCCATTAAGCCGGGAGCGCTGGATCCTTACCAGCCACCCAAGTGAAACGTGAGCCAACCAGATGGGACACAACTCACCAGAGACGACGCTCCGATGCTACGCAAGGTGGATACCTGTCACCAAGTCTCGGTGGATTGGAACCAATCTGGCGATGAACGAGCCTCGCAAGTAGGTTCAGTGGAGCCGGCGAGAGGATTTGAACCTCCGACCTGCTGATTACGAATCAGCTGCTCTACCACTGAGCTACACCGGCTCGAGGCTCCCGGGGGATAGGCAGGGTGAGGATACCGCGTTTTGGGGGGCCTGCCAAATTGTCCGCACCGAGTCGGCCGGTAGCTACAGAGCACGGCGGCCCCGGAAAAAAACCCGCCAAAATCCGTAGTTTTACGGATTCCCCCGGGGGTCCTCTTGCATTAACATCTGTGCGTTTCGGCATTTTCCGCGGCTGAATCGAGACAGTCGCTCACAGAAAAAAAGGAGAAAAAAGCATGAAAGCTCTTCGAATCGCGGCTTGTCTGGCCTTAGTCGTGGCCATGGCAGCCGCCTGCTCATCCCAGAAAATCAACCACGACTACGATCACCAAGCGGACTTCTCGCAGTACAAGACCTACCAATACAC
>JBDGZZ010000361.1:0-3975 GCA_039588335.1 Gemmatimonadota bacterium
CCCATGGCTTCAGAGGAATGCGCATGAACACTCATGCCACAGCCTCCCGGAGCAATAAGCGAACGTGATAGAGCATCAACTTAGTTCCGACCCATTGCGTAACTCGGCGCAGTCCACGTACCCATGGTGGCAACGGTCCTAATCCACCGCCGTAGCAAGTCTGCTGACTGAATTGACGCTCGATGGTCGTTCGTTGTCCGTACACCTTCGTAGCACCCTTCGTTTGCCAAAGGCGTGCGGCAAGGAGCCGCATGGGCGACTGTGGTCGATGACCGCCGCCGGCGTTGTCCGGAAGCGGCGTGAACATCACTGCCCCATGAGCGCAGGCCAAGTCGTACAGCCGTCCGGCGTCGTAGTTTCCGTCAGCCAACAGCCAGCCTTTCGGTTGCGCTGCGACGATCAACTCGTCGGCCACCGTCTTCTCACTTACATTCAACGGAGCAACGCGCCAAGCCGCTATTTTTCCGTCTATTTTCGTGATGGCGTGCAACTTGTACCCCTTCGCAAAACGACCGGCTATGATCCCCCGGGCCGCGTCCACATCCTGCGAGTACGGTCCCACGGGGAGGGCACGCCCGTCCATGAAGTTCCACGTCGGCGCATCGTCTCCCTCGGCCAGCGCGTCCCACGCCGCCGCCATGAGCGCCTCGCAACGCGGCGATGCCAATCGTCGACAGAATTGAGAACGCGACGGCAGGTGACGTGGACGGAACGGACCATGATAACTCGAACGCTCAGCCGCCCAGCAACGTGGACGGTCATGCGCAACCGACCAGAAGTACATGGCGACAATCAACGTGTCAGCATACTGACACTTCCGACCCATTTTCGGAATGGTCCTGTTCATCCGCACGATCGTCTGGTAAACTACTTTCCATTCGTGGCTGCTCATGGTGAACCTCCATGTTTCTTGAACAATGCCTGGAGGCGTAACCATAGCAGCCACAACTATTTAGCGCAATTCCGTTGTCACTTTGCGCGCATTCCTCTTCAGCCGTGGGGGACTCGAAGAGGTAGCTGCAAATCCTGTGTAAATTGCTCAGGGGCATCCTCGGGTTTTGCTACGCAACCTTCGCTGCTTTCTTCTCCGGTAGCGGCACTGTGGCACACAAGTGTGCCGACTTCAAGCGACGCCAGCGTTGCTCGAGTCGCTTCATTACCTCATGCACCAGGTAGACGCCGCTCTTGGTCTTCTTGAATCGCTTGGCCGCATTCGTGCGCAATCGCACCGAGGCAAATGGCGATTCGATCACGTTGGTCGTTCGAAGATGCGGCCAATGCGCCTCCGGGAACTGATAGAACGTCAGGCACCGATCCAGATCATCTTCCAGGCAACGAGCCGCACGCTCGTAGCCGGCAGCTGACAGATCGAGGACCACCTTCGCAGCCAGCTTCCGAGCGCCCGACTCGCTGTCGGCCTGCCAGATCGCACGCAACCGCTTCGTGTACTCCGGACGTTCCGACATCGGCAGCTTGTCGATCACGTTCATCGTCTTGTGGTTCGTACAACGCTGCTGCGCCGAGTGCCGGCAATGCTCGTTCACCGCCGCCCAGATGCCCAACGCGCCGTCTGCGATCCAGCAGGCCGGTTCATTCATGCCGCGAGCTCGACAGTCCTGGAGTAGCTCACCCCAACTTGCGGCACTCTCGCGGTAGCCTTCCCGGAGCGCGATCAGATGCTTCTGTCCTTCTATATCAGCACCGATGAGCACCAGCAGGCACGCTTTCTCCGTGCCCAGGCCGGCCTTCAGGTAGATCCCGTCCGCCCAAATGTACACGAACGTATGGTCGCTCAGGTCTTGCTGATCGAACGCTTCGTACTGTGCTTTGAACCGCTGTGTGAGCCGGCTGATCACGCTGGGTGACAACGGTGCTTGCTCGCCCATGAGTAGACGCAACGAGGGCTCGAAGTCGCGTGTGGCCAGCCCTTCGACGAACAAGTTCATGAAGGTCTCGTCGATCGTATCGCTACGCCGCTGGTACTTGCGGATGATCTTCGACCCGAACGGCTCCTGGTCGGGCGGGATGTCGCGTACTCGCGGCGTCTGGAGTGCGACCGTGCCGCTGCCGAGGGTCAGGCGGCGAGGTGAAGATCCGTTGCGGTAGCCACGGAAGCCGTCCCCACGTTCGTACCGTCCCCGGCCGAGGTACGCGTCCACCTCGTCACCGAGCGCCGTCATCAACATCTCCCGCGCCCCCTCGCGGGCCAGTGTTTCCAACTGGTTGGCAACGACCTCCCCGGCCGCGCCAGCCCCGTCGTGATCCGCGGGCTTGACAATCCGTGTTGTTTTCCGTTTCCTGGACATCGGGCGTCCTCCTCTCAAAAGGGTCTCTAATCCAACCCGGAGGATGCCCCAGTTAAGACAAAGGTGTTTGGTTGGTGTACAAGAGTCTTTCCGCCGGCAAGGCTTCCTGGGCTTGTCCAACACTTACGGGTGATTGCCACCGGCGGAAAGACCTCCCGCGGGACAACGATATCAAAACTCTGCCAGAAAGCGTTTAACTGGCTTCGACCCACGGGAGGCACCCTATTTTAGCTGGAGAACGTCTATGAGTCACGCAATCGCAAACGCATCGATCACGAGTACACCCCGACCGTCGGGGACGGGGATCGTCGTGGGCATCGACCCTGGTCTCGACAAGCATGGTATCGCCGCTTTGTGGTCCGGATCGTGTGCTCGCCTCGAGCGACGCATGATCGACAACACGATCGCCGGCATGCAGCTGTTTGTCGAGCGACTGAAGGAATGGCACCAGCAAAGCGGAGGGCATCTGACCATCGCCATCGAGGAGGCCACCGCCTACGGGGAGGCTCTGGAATGCTTTCTCAGCGGGGCGGGTTTTCAGCCGGTGGTGGTCTGTGCTTTGAAGGTCGCCCGTTTCAGGGAGGCGATCGGGGCCGATGCCAACGATCTGGTCGACGCCGAGGCCGTGGCCCGTTTCGTCATGGTCCAACCCGATCTGGCTCGGACGCCCGCCCGAAAAGCGGTCCAAGCAGATCCGAACGCTTCTCACTACCACCGGCTTCGACAACTGTCGCGTCGCCACGGGCGATGGACCAGAGACCACACGGCGGTGTGCAACGAACTGCACGCCGTGCTTCGCATGGCTTGGCTGGCTGATTACCAGCGGTTTTTCAGCCATATTGATGGTGCTGCCGCATTGGCCGTGTGGCAACAGTACCCCACGCCTGCGGAGGCGGCCCAAGCGAATCGCGATGACCTCGTCGCGTTGATTCGTAGGGCCAGCCGGGGGCGGATCAAATCCGAAGACTGTGCTCAAAAGGCGTGCGATATCCAGAGTACCGCCAAGATCATGGTGCTGGCACTGGGGAAGCAGAATCCGGATCGCTGGTCGGCCTGGGCGGAAGATATTCGCATGCTGGGCCGCCATCTGGAGCACCTCAACGCCGGTCTGAAGCAGATAAAAAAGCAGATCCAGGAGCTGCTCGATTCCCTCGAGTCGCCGCTGATCAGCTTCAAAGGCATTGGACCGGTGACAGCCGCTGCCATCCACGGGGAGACGCTTTCGATCGAACGATTTGCCACCGCCGATCGGTTCGCTCGCTACAACGGAACCGCTCCTCGCGAGGACAGCAGCGGGCGAAAGCCCAAACAGGTGAAGAACCGCCGCTGCAATAAACGTCTGAGGCAGGCTCTCATGCAGTTGGCTCTGAACGCCCCGAGGTACCACGTAGCCTCGAAGGCCTACCAGAAGCACTTGGAATCCTGTGGCATCACTGGCGGAGCCGCCCGCGTCCGTTTGGCCCGCCGGCTGTCGGACATCATCTTCGCCATGCTACGGGACAGCCGAGAATACAACCTGGAGTACTACATGACCCACAAAAGATCGGCCGCATAAACTGGTTTTCAGACATTCTCATATTGACTATGTCTCAAAACTCACCCGCCTCTTTTGAGGTAAACGTTCCGTCGGGCGAAGCCCGACCTACGCTCTGGACGATTCGAGTTCCCC
>JBDGZZ010000362.1:0-3959 GCA_039588335.1 Gemmatimonadota bacterium
AACTCCTCTCCTGGCTTCCCGCACAGGCTCGTCGTACGTTTGTCCAGTCCCCTCTCATGGAGGTCGTTGTGCGCCGCATGATTCTCCCGCTGATGTTGTTCGTGTTCGCCGCGTGCCAGGCTCCTCCGGCTTCGCGCTACGCCATCGTGGGGGCAACCCTGGTGGACGGCACGGGTGCCGCACCGGTCGAGGACGCGGTGGTTGTGGTGGGCGACGGACGGATCCTCTGCGCGGGATCGCGTGGCGACTGCACTGTCCCTGGCGATGCCGAGACCATCGACGCCGCCGGAGCGTGGCTCACACCGGGACTGATTGACGCGCACGTGCACTTCAGTCAGACAGGTTGGTACGACGGCCGTCCCGACGCTGCGGATTTTCGCGACGAGTATCCGTATCCCGACGTGATCGCTGATCTCGCGGCCAACCCGCAACGTTTCTTTGACGCCTATCTCTGTTCGGGAGTCACGTCCGTGTTCGATGTCGGCGGCTACCCGTGGACCTGGTCGCTGCGTCGCCGTTTCCAGGACGACCACCACGCACCGCGGATCGCCGCAGCCGGGCCCTTGCTCTCCACCGTCGATTTCTGGCTCAACCTGCCCGGCCAACAGCAGTTCATCTATATGGCGGACGAAGAGACCGTGCGCCGGGCGGTGCAGAGCCACGCCGCGTTCGAGACCGATGCGGTGAAGATCTGGTACATCATGCCGCCCCAACCCCCTGATACAACTCGCGTGCAACGCCTGGTGCGGGCGGTGGCCGAAGAGGCGACGGCGCAGGGGCTGCCATTGATCGTGCATGCTACGGGGTTGTGGGAAGCGAAGGATGCAATCCGCGCGGATGCCGACCTGCTGGTCCACAGCGTTTGGTCGGAAGCGGTGGACGACGAGTTCATTGCCCTGGCACGGGAGAGCGGCGTGGTGTACACACCCAGCAACACGGTGGTGGAAGGATATCAACACGCCGCCCGCGGCACGGTGGATGGCTCGCTCTATCCCCTCGAGTGCGCCGACGGGAGATCTCGCGCTCTCGTGGCGTCGCCGCCGTCAGCCGATCGCGTTCCCCGGAGCCGTTTGAGTCCCGAGAGGGTTCGGGCTACGGAGCGACGGATTGAGATTGGCCAGCAGAACGCCAAGCGATTGCACGACGCCGGCGTCGCCATCACCGTGGGCACCGACGCCGGCAATCCGGGCACACTGCACGGGCCATCGATCTATCGTGAGATGGAGTTGCTGCAGCAAGCGGGACTCGCTCCGATGGACGTTCTCGTGGCTGGCACCAAGATCGGCGCTCGGGCCATGGGCCGCGAACACGAGTTGGGCACGGTCGAGGAGGGGAAGTTTGCCGATCTCATTCTCCTAGACGCAGACCCCACGCAGGACATCGCCAACGTGCGCCGAGTGCGTTGGGTCATGAGGGGTGGCGTAATAGTGCACGAGCGAAATCCGGATCCTGGCCCTTAATCTGCGACAGGAGCTACGGATGAACTCACAGTTTCCTCACAATAGCAGTCTCGCAGTAGTGTACATTGTCGCTCTCGCTCTGACGCATTATGGTTGCGGAACGGAAGGAGATCGATCACAAGAGATGCAACAGACTGACGAACAACCGAGCGCCACGGTGACACGCGAGGAATTCGGCCGGCTACCCGACGGCACTCAAGTGGATGCGTTAACTCTAACCAACGCAAATGGCATTGTGGTGCGAGCGATCACGTATGGTGGCATCATCACGTCGCTACGCGTGCCTGACAGGAACGGACAATTCGGTGATATCGTCCTGGGCTTCGACGATCTGGCTGGATATCTGGAGGAGCACCCGTACTTCGGCGCAATCATCGGCCGCTACGGCAATCGTATCGCGGGCGGCCGTTTCATGCTCGACGGACAAGTGTACACGCTTGCGACCAACAACGGCCCCAACCACTTACACGGTGGCATCACCGGGTTCGACAAAGTGGTTTGGTGGGCGGAGCCGTTCGAGAACGGCGACAGCGTGGGAGTGACCTTCTCGTACACGAGTTCCGACGGCGAAGAGGGTTATCCAGGGAAAGTAGATGTGCGGGTAACGTACACGCTCACCGCCGCCAACGAGCTGGTGTTCGACTATTACGCCGTCTCGGACCGGGCCACACCGGTCAACCTGACACAGCACAGCTACTTCAATCTGGCGGGCGACGGCAGCGGCGACATCCTGGGTCACGAGCTCACAGTCAACGCCGACTACTTCACGCCGGTGGACTCCACGCTGATCCCGACCGGCGCGATCGCCCCGGTGACCGGAACGCCGTTCGACTTCCGCTCAGCGACGGCGATCGGTGCCCGCATAGATCAGGACCAGGAGCAACTCAGGCACGGCTTGGGGTACGATCACAACTTCGTGTTGAATAGCGGAGACTCCACGCTGACGCATGCAGCCCGGGTATACGAGCCGCAATCCGGACGCTTGATGGACGTGTACACCGCGGAGCCGGGGATCCAATTCTATGCAGGCAACTTCCTGGACGGCAGCATCACAGGAAAGGCCGGGCACGTGTACGGGCGCCGCAGCGGGTTCTGTCTCGAGACCCAGCACTTTCCCGACTCGCCCAACCAGCCCGAGTTCCCATCTACCATCCTGCGACCGGGAGAGCAGTACCGGTCTACCACGACGTACGTGTTCGGCGTTCGCCCGTGATCACAATCCTTCTAGCGCACTCGGCAGGTCATGCAGTGACTCCAGCCGCACGTCGGCCTGGAGGACCGCCTCGTTGTCGGGTGAGGTGAAGCCGCCCGGAACGGCGATGACCTTTGCACCGGCGGCCTTGCCGGCTTGGATGCCGGCAGCTGAATCCTCAACCACCGCGGTCGTCCCGGAGCTGAGGTCCATGCGATGCATGATCTCGAGATACACGTCGGGCGCCGGCTTGCCACGAGCGCACTCATCACTGGAGATGACCTCCTCGAATGATGCGTGCCAGCCGGCACCTGTGAGCGCAGCGTCTATCAGAAGTCTGGGCGAGCCGGAAGCGAGTCCGACTCTGTGGTTGCGGCTGCAGTGCTCCAACGCGTCACTCGCTCCGGGAAGGAGCGGGACGTCGCCAACCTCGTAAGCGGCGACCATTATGCCCACCACGCTGTGTAACACCTCGTCGGCCGTCATGGCGCCTTCCAGCATCTCGGTGACGTAGTCGACCCAGATAGATGTACTAGAGCCCATGAGAGGTTCCTGGTCCGATTCTGTCCAACGCTTCCCGAATCGCGCCAGCAGTTCGCGCCGAGCTCGGAACCAAACCGGCTCGCTGTCAACGAGCAACCCATCCATATCGAAGATCACTGCCTGGATCACGTTTCGTCCTCCCCCTGGTTTCCTTGGCGGTTTGCCCGCATCATAGTGCACCAGGATTCGATACTGCGCCACCCGAGCCAGCGGTGGTGCGGGACGCTACGCCAACGAGGGGTCGGGTAGTGACCAGTTCTCCGAGAAGGTTCGCAATAGGTGTCGACTTCGGTACCAACAGCGTGCGGGCCATCGTCGTCGACGTCGCCGACGGATCCGAGGTCGCCACCCAGGTAACCGAATATTCCAGCGGTGAGGCAGGTGTTCTCCTAAGCCGGAAAGATCCGAACCTCGCGCGCCAGAACCCGGCCGACTACATCGACGGTTTCTACCGGGCGGTGCGAAGCGCCCTCGCGGCAGCGAAGCGGAAGCGCGGATTCCGTGCCGAGAGCGTCGTGGGTATCGGGATCGATACTACAGGATCGACGCCGATCCCCGTGGATCGCGATGGGATGCCGTTGGCGTTGCAGGCCGAGTTCCGCCATGAACTGGCGGCTCAGGCCTGGCTGTGGAAAGACCACACGGCTCACGCCGAGGCGGCGGAGATCACCGAGAAAGCGGCAGGTCACCGCGACCGCTACCTGACGAAGTGCGGCGGAGTCTACTCCAGCGAGTGGTTTTGGTCCAAGATCTTGCACTGCAGG
>JBDGZZ010000363.1:0-4956 GCA_039588335.1 Gemmatimonadota bacterium
TCCCAGCAGGCGCCCCCGCCGTAGTAGTACATCAGCAGCTTGTTCACGCTGCCGCGCTTGGCGAAGAAGGTGAACTCCGAGGAGTCCTGGCACTGGGGGACCAGTGTGTCGCCCGCGTAGCTGACGGGGTTCCCCGGCTCGCCACCGGCGGGGTGGGTGATCGCCATGAAGGCGTCGTCGGGCACGTTGGGCGAGACGATGGTATTGGTCACCAAGTCGTCGCTGAGCGCATCGACCTTGCCCTCGATCTCCTCCTCGCTCGCCTCCGTCGGACATTCCTTCGAAGTGGCGTTGTCCCACTGGTGGCTGAATTCACTGCTGGCCTTTGCCTGCTCCGCATCGCGCTTGGCGCCATCCGGATCCAAAGAGAGACCCTTGATGTACTTGCTCTCCGCATGGAGCAACGTCTGGCACTTGGTCGCGGCGGCCGTGAGGATCTGCGATCCGCAAATCGCCTGCTTCTTGACCCCGAGGTCCAGCCCTTCGTTGACCTCCACGACGATATCGTCGATCGCCGTATCCATCAGCTCCATCATGCCCGCGCCGGAGAGGGTCATGTCGATGCAGTCGACATTGCCCATCGCGGCTGCGTCCTCGGCGTCGGTCCAACTCTGATCGAACGCCGCGTCGGCCTCGTCGATCAGCGGCTGGGGGTCGTTCTGGGTCTTGGTCCAGATGCTCCAGGCCTCGAGAACCTCTTCGCAGCGGTCTGCGGCGGCTTTCATCTTTTGGCTCGCACACTTGTAGCTGGGGTAGGTCGCGGCGCTCGCCTGCGCCGCGAAGAACGCGAAAGCCAGCACCGACACCCAGAAAATTGTTGAAATCCGGCGGTTTTGCCGCATGGTCGTCCCCTCCATTGTTCTCGTCCCCCGACGGTCAGTTGACTCTGATGCCAAGCAAAAGTCAGGCAAGAAGCAGGGGAAGGGAAGCGCCAAGGTGAAGGGCGTCACTCCGGGAAAATAACCATGTCTGGGCCCCGAAACGGAGTTGATCCCCTCACCGGGTGGGTAGTTGACCGAACGTCTCCTTATCGGACGTGCCGAGAACGCAGCTTTTCTCTCCTATGCCCGGATCGAGCATCCACGCGGGCACCACGATGACGTTCCCGGGATCGGTCTCGACGTGAACGAGCTCGCCCGAGGCGCGCATCTCGCTGTAGTGGCGGCGAACTCTACGCCCGTGGGCGGAAGAATCACTACGGAAGCAGGTCCGAGCGCGGCACCCGGGTCGCGGCGCTGTTCTACTCGCTCATCGAGTCGGCCAAACTCGCGGGGGTGGAGCCGCGGGCCTACCTTGACGAGGCGGCTCGGCGGGCCATCCGGAACCCGGGGACCGTCACACTCGCTCGAGGCCCCAAGTAGTCGGAATCGTTCGGGTGTTGACAGGAGGCACCTGACGGCGTCAAGATGGCTAGGACTTACTATTTACTGGCCTACGGCCACAACCAATTGAATACGCTCGGAAGTTTGAAATCTTCTTCGAAACATTCGAAGTAGTTACACACAAAGAATTTATACTCCACGCCGTCTTGGGTTCGGAGTGGAAAGAAGGTTAGCGGCCATGAGATTCCATGTAGCTGCAACGGGGAAGATCTCTTGGGTAGTCGCTATTTCAACGTTTTTCGCGATCGTTAACGGCGCGCATGCACAGGAAGCGGGTGATACCGTAACCACGGACGTCGTTCTCGGCCATGATATTGTTAGCGACGGCTCCACCGACGGGCTCGTGGTGGGGGCGGATGGCATTACGATCGACGGCAACGGCCACAGCATCATAGCCACGGCGCGGGTCACATCGCAATCCGGTATTCATGTAGGGGAATATCGTAACGTCACCATCAGGAACGTTAGGGAGATCAGCGGCTTCTCCACCGGGATCTACGCCAAAGGCGACAACATCACCATTGAGAACTGCGGGATCAAGTCCAGCCTGAAGGTCGGCATTTTGTTGTCGGGTCTCTCGGGTGCGACGGTTCAAGACTGTGTCGTAGCAGCAGCCAACAGCACGTTGAGTATCAATGACAGCACCAACCTGACGCTGAGCGGCAATACATTCATCGGGTCCCGCGCGGCGATCCGCTTGGACGGAACCCGGGAAGGATGGTCACTGAGCAACAACCGCTTGCTGCATCAGGTGAACGATACTTCCGGCAGCGGGCGGCTTCGCATGCTCCGGTTCACCTCCGTGACGCGGAGCACCGTTGTCGGAGGTCGGGTCGATTTTACGGTCAAGTTAAGCACGTTGACCGGGGAAACAGCTAGCGGATCGACCTTGAACGTGCGAACCCTTCCTGAGGAAACGGTATCGTTCAGCCGGAGTGGAGACAGCGTGAGCGGATTCTTTTACCCGGGCCGGAACGGAACGTATTCGGTGGTTGCGGAAGTGACGGACGCGCACGGCAACGTCGCGGTCCGCTCCGCCAAGGTGCTCGTGGGGCCGACCGTCTCTCGGGACGTCACCTACTACTTTCACTCCAACTATACAGGACCGACCCACGGTCAGACCAATATCGGGCACGACAGAGCGCCAACGTATCTGACGCCCCCGGATAGCACGGGCAAGGTGTTTTGCTCCGGCTGGGTCCAGTTGCACAACGACGAAATGCCGAACACGCCCCCGGGGCTCCTGGAAGGAGTGGGCATCAAGGCGCTCTTGAGCTTTGACGGGGCACGCAGCCACCCCGTAGCCAAGTTCGAGTTGTCGCGCCTCGGGGATCTCTTCAAGTTGCAGGACAAGGTTCTTGTGCCAAGCGAACTGGGCACGGACCTTGTCGAGTGGGCGGAACTCGAGATCGAGGACGTCAATTGGCTTTTGGACTACCCTCAGGACTGGTACTCCCTCATGCTCGTGATGTGGGCCCCCGGGCCAAGCATTTGGACCGGTGACCCGGCGCATTACGGGCATCCGCCGGAGCGTATTTCGAGGTCGCTCTTTCACTACGCTGTTACGACCGCCCCTGAAGTTAGGTCGATTTCGGATAACCGCGTCCTGTTGCTGAGCGCCTCGCAGGAGGAGACCGATTCGCAGGACGCCCAGCTTACGTTCTGGGCGGGTGATGGAGAGGATTCCGAGGTGACCCTGGCCGGTTTCCCGCGTCCGCTGCGCGACTCGGAAACAACCATCGATGCCGGTGGGGCAACTACGCGCTTTTCCGTCGGGCCGCTGACGGGCGAGACGACGTTGACCAGCGTTTCCATGGAGGTTGTTCCCACCAGCAGCGCGGTCGTTGTAGAGATCGGGATCTGGCCAACCTCCGCAACGGCCACGAAGACGTGGACCGAGAACTCCCAGGGGAGTCCGGGCACGGTGGGGCATGCTGTTCTGGGGCTTCTCCCCGGGGGTACGTACCGCGTGACGGTCAACGGGTTTACCGACAATGTTGCCGCAAACTCGACCGGAACCGTGCAGTTCAACTACTCAGGGTCGTTCCCTGCGACCTTCTCCCTGGGAATGCCTTTCAACAACCAGCCGCCGATCGCGGAGGCGGGCGACCATCAGGATGTGCAGGCGGGTGCGCTGGTGACGTTGGACGGAACGGGCAGTTGGGACCCGGACGCAGATCTGATCACCTACAGGTGGTCGCAGGCCTCTGGTCCGTCAGTTTCGCTTTCTGGTTCAACCACTGCAACTCCTACCGTGACACCTGACATTAGAGGCACGTACGTTTTCGAGTTGGTGGTCAGCGACGGAGATCTCAGCGGTTCGGACCAGGTGACGGTGGTCGTAAGCGGCCCTTCGGGCTCGCCCCCGGTGGCGGCCGACGACACGGTGCAGACGTTGGAGGACACGTCGGTTGCGATCGACGTCCTCGCCAACGACAGCGATCCGGATGGCGATGCGATCAGTATTGCCTCTGTCACGCAGCCGGCCAATGGGACGCTGGGTGGAAGCGCTCTTCTGACGTACACGCCGGACACCGGTTTTACCGGAATTGACACGTTCACCTACACGATCACCGATCTTGTCGACGGTCAAGACACGGCTACGGTCACCGTCACGGTCCCGTCTTCTGGAGGGGGCCTGGAGTTGACAATCCTCCAGTCGGGCGACTACCAGGTCGCGACCTTCGACATCGGCGCGTCTGTGTACGCCAACAGCAACGGGTACCGAATCAGGGAGATGCCGCAGAGCCTGCAAGGGGAGTTGGGGATCCGGACCGACTTCTTCGATTACGACTCGACAGCGCCGGATCAGCTGGTGTTCGAGGTGAACGAGGCGGTGGATGTATACGTGGCGTACGACGAGAATTCGCTTTCAAACGAACCATATGTCCCGGCATGGATGAGCGACTTCGTAGACACGGGTGCCCAGATCGAGAGCGCCTTTGCGACATACCGACTATACCGCAAGAGCTTTGGAGCGGGTCAGGTGGTGCTCGGTGGGAACGAACGCCGAACCAGCGGAGCGAGAAGGATGTACTGGATTCTCGTATTTCCAGGGCCTCCCCCGCCTCCAGTGCCCGCCGTTTCGCCCCGCGGCATAGCTGCACTCTGGTGTTTGCTGGTATTCGCGTCGCTGTGGCTGAGCCGCCAGCATCCGAGCTATAGATCCCGTCGCGGTCACGGAGCAGATACCTGGGCGCCGTGGCGTAGGGAAACGCTTCCACCACCTGCTGGGCTGTCCAGCGCCCCGTCGGATGAGCTGTGACGTTGAAATGAACGACGGCCCGCCGATGGTGCCTGAGAACCACAAAGCAGATGAAGCTCCGAACGGATCCGGCGTCGTCCCCAGGTGGGATTGTCACGGGACATGCGACGGATGAGGGCACGGATCTCCGCGTCGAGCTTGGGCCGGCCGCACCGGCTCCGTGACTTCCAACGCTAGTAGAGACGGAAGCCCTGCTGGTGCCAGCGGATCACCGTCTCGGGCTGGACGACGAGCAGGCTCGACCGCCAGCCTCGCCACAGGCGGGAAAGCCAGACCCAGAAGATCCGGTCTCGCCGATGGAGCCTCGGG
>JBDGZZ010000364.1:0-3947 GCA_039588335.1 Gemmatimonadota bacterium
CGGGTAATGCGAATCTGTACCCCACTCCGGCTGAGTTTGCCGCCACCTACGCCCAGATGATGGACAGCATCGACACGTTCCAGAATATCGGGGGTGGAGTGCTCATGGGCGCCGTGCAGGTGACGGCCGCACCTTACGTGTCGGCTGGCGGAGCGTATTTTTTGGCATCTCAGGCCATCCCCACGCTGACCGTGGACGTCAACTGCCTGGCCCAACAGGAAATACCGGGCACGACCGATTCGGCGAGCGTATTGGTGCCGTTCCATTACGGCGCTGTATTGATGGGCATGGCAGGAGCAGGTGTGCCGACGACACTCGACTGCTCCGTGCCGGAGGTGATCTCGACGCAGGAGGCAGTCGACATGATCCTCGCGGTCGCGCAGTACAACGGGGCCATCGAGACGGAGGCAACTGCCCGGGACTGGATCTACATCGATCCCAACGAGCTGCTGGCGCAGGTGGCCCAGGATCCCACGGCTATCCGGCCGTTCCCGGCGTTCCTCCCAACGGACCCACAACACCTGACCGAGCCGTTCGGCTGGGCCCTGAGCCTCGACGGATTACACCCGAGCGGCAGAGCTCACGTGCTCGTTACCGATGCGCTGATTGACGCCATCAACGCAAAGTACGGGGCGGCCATTCCGAATACCGCCTCACAGTAGGTGGGCGCCTGGACACAACAAAATCAGCGGGAGGTCGATTTGGTCGGCCTCTCGCTTTTGTTTAGATTCCCGCCACCAATGTCCATGCTATTCTCTCGCCTCAGAGTCAGTTTGAGCACCGCGGCCCTTGTGACGGCAGCGACGGCGGGTCCGGCTGTGGCTCAGTACCCCGATACGTACGTGAGCCCCCGGGGCGTCCTGCGCATCAGCTTCGAGCCCTGGTACATCAACTACAACCGCGTGTTCGACGGGAACGGGACCGACATCCCGATCGGCACTCCGCTCACCAAGGACTCGGCGGGAGTCAATTTCTTGCCGTCGTTGCTCGCGCCACAGAACGCAATCCGCTCGATCATCGGTGACTCCACCTACGAGATCAACGCGGGCGCGTTCAAGTCAGTACAAGACGCCGACGTGCGGAGGTTCCCGTTCAACTTCCACTTCGGATTGACAGAACGGATTACTCTGACGGCCTCCATTCCCGTTGTGACGACTCGAATGCAGGTCGAGTTCACCGTCGATAGCGCCAACTCCACCATGGGATGGAATCAGGCCGCGCCCACGTCGGGGAGCGCCACTGGATTCGCGGACGTGGTGGCACTGATGGGCGAGCTCGGGTCCTCCATTGCAGCGCTCGAGGCAGCAATCGCCAACGACGGCTACGACTGTCCTTCGGGGCCGCAGTGCGACGCGGCACGAGACCTGGTAGGGCGCGCCCAGCGACTCGAGCTCGACCTGGTCTCCTTGACCGGCGTGATGGCGGACGGAACCCAATCGCCCGTGTTACCTCCATTCAACCCGCTGGCGACTTCATCCGAGGGACAGGCTGTACTGGCCGCCATCGACGCGATCTCGGCAGAGCTTCAATCGTTTGGGGTGTCCGGACTCACAACCACACTTCCACTGCCGGCTGCCAAGATCTCCGCTGAAGACGCGAACGCCGTTTTGACAACGCCTTCTTTCGGCTACGACGCGGCCGCGCTCGAGTTCGTGAAGATCACACAGCGGCTGGGCGACATAGAACTGGGGATGCGGTGGGGACTGCTGCAGTCACCTTCGACACGCACGATATTGTCCGCCGTCGTCCGGTTGCCTACCGGCACGCTCGATTCTCCGGCCAACTTTGTCGACTTGGGCACTGGAGACAAACAGACCGACGTCCAACTCGGCTTGGATGCGGCATTCGAGCCGGGCGGCCTGGTCAGTCTAGCAGTATCCGGCTACTACAACTTCCAGTTCGGCAACGAACTCAGGCGAAGACCAGCTCCCCTGGCCGATCGCCCCATCGCCATCGCCGCTGCGGAGCAAACCGTTTCGCGTAAACTGGGCGACGAGTTCCGCGTAGCCGCATATCCCGCGATCCGACTTGCACCCGGTTTCACCGTCTTCGGATCCATCGACTACTTCCAGAAGTCGAGCGACGAATTCAGCTCGGTCGGCACGCCATCGGAAGACCCGGAGTTGTTCCAACCTGAGGTCCTGGAACTGAACAGCAGCATGAAACGATTGAGCGCCGGGGCCGGGATTCACTACCGCTCCACCGGACGATATGGAACCGGCTTGCCGATCGAGGCGGGAGCATACTACTTCGCGTCGTTCAAAGGCTCGGGAGGCCTCACACCGACGACTTCCGGTGCGAATTTCTACCTGCGGTTGTTCTGGAGGATCATGGGTGGGGAAGAGGCAAAGGAGGAGGCGGAGACGGGTAATTGAGTGCAGAGTGCAAAGTTCAAAGTTCAGAGTGCATAAGGCAGGGAGCGGGGAGCGGGGAGCGGGGAGCGGAGGTCAGAGTTCCTAATTCAATATTCGACGGTTCGTAATTCTGCTGTTCTGAATTCAATATTCTACTGTTCGCAATTCGATATTCGACATTCTCTTGAGCATCTCTTCCGCGTGTCTGATCGCCGTGGAGTCCTCGGCGTCGCCTAGCATTCGAGCCAGTTCGGTTACCCTCTCGCTCTCAGAGAGCACTCTCACCTCCGTACTCGGCAGACCGTTGATTACCGGCTTGTCCACACGCAGGTGGCGTTGGGCGCGTGCTGCGATCTGCGGTAGGTGGGTGATGATCAGCACCTGACGCGACTCTGCGACCTGAGCCAATGCTTCAGACACTTGAATGGCAACCTCACCACCGATCCCCTGATCGACTTCGTCGAAGACCAATGTCGGCACGGCGTCGTGTCGCGCGAGGACTACTTTGAGAGCGAGCATGAGCCGCGACAATTCACCACCGCTCGCCACTTGTGCCAACGGCCGGGGTTCCATACCGACATTTAGTGTGACCAGGAACTCAATAACGTCCTTACCTCTGGCACTGGCTGATTCCGCCGGTTTGACGGCAACGGATACGCAGCCGTGCTCCATCCCCAGGCCCGGCAGCAACACGTTCACCATCTGTTCCAACAGGGATGCGGCATTCGTTCGCTTCACGGTCAGCGCCTGAGCGGCCTCCTCCAATTCCCGGTCAGCCACCGCGCGTTCTTCACAGATGCGTTCGATATCCAGGTCGGCAGTATCGAGTAGATCCAGTTCACGACGTGCTTCTTCTCCCGTACGAATCACGTCATCGACTTCGGGCCCGTATTTCTGCTTCAGCCTGTACAACACGTCTCGGCGCCGCTCCACGGCCGCCAGGCGCTCCGGGTCTGGCTCGATCCTGGAGACGTATTCGCGCGCCAACTGAGCTAGTTCCTCCACGTTTGCCTGCGCCGAGTCGACGAGTTCTTGCCACTTGCCGACGGTGCTGTCAATCCGCTCCAGGTGCGCCAACACCCGTGCCGCCTGTGCCAGCGCTCCCAGCGCACTCTGATCATCACCGTCCAGCAAAGCCAACAGGTGTTCGGCGTCACGAGTGATGTCCTCGACGTTGGTGAGGCGCTTGCTCTCGACCTCGAGTTCGTCGTACTCACCCGCCTTCGGTTCCGCTTCGGCAATCTCGCGGGCCACATGCTGCAGGTAATCGGCGCGCTTCCACACGTCGTCGCGCTGGCCGACTAGCTTGGCCTCTTCAGCTCGCAGGTTTGCAGCTCGTTGGTACGCTGCTCTCGTTGCGTTGAGTTCGCCCTCAGTGTCACCGAAGGCATCGAGGATGTCCCGTTGAGCTGCACTGCGTAACAATGATTGGGATTCGTGCTGACCGTGCAGGTCGACGAGACGCCGGCCCAGCGATGCTAGAGTAGAAACAGTGGTAGGGCTGCCGTTCGCCCAAGCGCGGTTGCGTCCCTCAGCGTTTATGTCGCGCCGTACGACGACACGCTCGTCTTCGAGATCGATCCCGGCTTCACC
>JBDGZZ010000365.1:0-3937 GCA_039588335.1 Gemmatimonadota bacterium
GGTCGCAGCGGGGAAGTGGACGCGCCCGCTTCATACTTCCATAACAGGGCCTAACTCGTTACAGTTGTTGCACCTGGGGGCGGTAGCTCAGTTGGGAGAGCACCTGCCTTGCACGCAGGGGGTCGTGGGTTCGAATCCCATCCGCTCCATCACCCCACCCAACCCCGCCACCCCGGAGCCGGGAGCGGTATCCACCGCCCAACACCGCCACCCCGGAGCGGGGAGCGGTGTCCACCACCCAACCCCGCCGCCCCGGAGCGGGGAGCAGGGAGCGGTACAGCGTGACAACGACTCTAAAACAACGGCGCGGTCTCAACTCGGCGATTAGAGCTGCCAACCTCTCCATAAGATCGATGGCTAGTGCGTTGGGTGTGTCGGCATCGACGTTACGTCGGTATCGCAATGGCACCCGACCGGTTCCGCTCGGGTTGCTTGAGGCGGTAGCTGCCCTGCTGCGCTACCAGGCAGAGCGGTTGGAGCACAAAGCACAGATGCTGGACGAGATAGTGATGGAACGGACGAAGGCAAAACGGCGGAGTGGATAACGGCCCAGCACACCGCACATCCCCGCTCCCCGCTCACTGCTCCCCGTTATTGCTCATTGCCTTCCCACAACGATCCTGTATAAACTATCCGAGAGCATCCCTCTCTACCCGACGGCCTTTTTACCGTGACCAAACATGACTGATTCGGGAATCATGGAGCATGCTGGTTTTGCCGTGCTGGAAGACGTCAGCTCGCAACTGGTGCGCGGACTCGGTGCGGAAGACCTGCTGACCGGAGTGGCGGCAGCCCTGTGCCGTGGATTGAAGAGCGATGGGTGTCGTATCTGGGTGCGCACACCGGACGGAGCTTCGTTCCGGGCGATGGTTCCGGAGGGACATCCCCAACCCCGGCCCGAACTGGCCGACCGGGTGAGGGAATGGGTGGAGGGCACGGAACGTCAGGAACGGTCTGACGGTGGGTGGCATCTGCGGGTTCCACTCGTCTACGAAGGTGCACGGTTGGGTGTGCTGGAGACTTTCTTGCCGGACACTCCGGACGCCGAAATCTTCCGCAAAGTGATAGCAATAGTGGCCAACATGTTGTCACCCTTGCTGGCCTCGTTCGAACTGTCGGAAGACCTCGCCAGCGAAGTGGCGCTGCGCACGCGTGAAACAGAGGCGCAGCGGCGGTTCACGTCCAAGATCATCGACTCGCTCCCAGTGGGTCTCTACGTGATCGACCGCGACTACAACATTCAGGCTTGGAATGCACGGAGGGAAACAGGTAGGCAGGGGGTCGGTCGTGAGACCGCGCTTGGCCGCCCGGTATTCGAAGTGCTGCACCGCCAGCCACGCGATCTGCTGAAACGAGAGTTCGATTCGGTGTTCAATACCGGCCGGATCGAGCAAGTGGAAGTCCAGTCGAGTGCGAGCGGAGAGGCGCGGCACTACCGGATCACCAAGGTGCCCATGCGGCTCGACGACGACGAGATCTCGCACGTCATTACGATTGGAGAGGATCTGACCGACTGGAAGACGGTCCAGCGCCAGGCGGCTCAGACCGAGAAGCTAGCGGCCGTAGGCCAATTGGCCGCCGGGGTGATGCACGAACTCAACAACCCATTGGCCACCATCGGGGCCTGCGTCGAGGCACTGACATTGAGGAGTGGTGACCTCACGGAGCCGGTGCGATCGTCGATCGACGAGTACCTGCACATCGTGGACTCGGAATTGTCTCGCTGCAAAGCCATCGTAGACGGCCTGCTGGATTTCTCGCGGCCCAAATCGCGGTCGATGAAGCCGGTGCAGATCAATCAGGTCGTCGAGGACGCCCTCTTCCTGGTGAAGCACCACGACCGGTTCAAGCGCATCCAGGTTGTGCGGCAGATGGGGGCTCACCTGCCCGAGATCCATGGGAACGCCGAGCAGTTGATTCAGGTATTCCTCGCACTCATGCTGAACTCCATCGATGCCATGGAGGGAACGGGCACGCTCACGGTTACAACTGAGATGAGTATGGAGCGCGAAGGGGAGATGGTAATCGAGTTCGCCGACACCGGCATGGGAATTCCATCGGATGACATCCCCAAGATCTTCGAGCCCTTCTTCACGACCAAACAGCCGGGGCGTGGTACCGGCCTGGGGCTGTCCATTTGCTATGGTGTCGTGCACCAGCACGGGGGTGGCATCCAGGTAGACTCGGGGGTCGGGCGCGGATCGAAGTTTCGGGTGTATCTACCTCTGAAGCCTCCAACGGACTTGGAATGAAGATTCTCGTGGTGGAGGACGACAGGAGCGTCGGGCAGTTCGTCAAACGCGGCCTCGAAGAGCAGCGAATCCAGGTGGACCTCATCGTGGACGGAATGGAAGCTCTGGAGTGCGCGTCCCAGGCCACGTATGACGTGATCGTGCTGGATCTGAGGCTTCCCAATCTCTCCGGTCAGGAGGTGCTGCGGACCCTGAGGGATCGTGGTGTGGATACACCCGTCTTGATACTCACCGCCCAGGACGCCGTCGAGTCCAAGGTACAGGCGCTGCGCACCGGTGCCGACGACTATGTCACCAAACCGTTCGCTTTCGAGGAACTCTTGGCCCGGGTCGAGGCTCTCTACCGGCGTCCCAGAGACATTGCATCCCCGGTTCTCTCGGTGGAAAACATGGAGATCGATACGGGGAAGCACGAAGTCAGCCGCGACGGGAAGCTGCTGGAACTCACCCCCAAAGAGTACTCGGTTCTGGAGTACTTGGCCCGCAACACAGGGCGGGTCATGACCCGGACCCTGATCACGGAGTACGCCTGGGGATACCACTTCGATCCCGGCACCAATGTGGTGGACGTAGTGATCAACCGGCTGCGCAAGAAGGTGGACCAGGGCTACCGGCTCAAACTGATCCACACCGTGCGTGGCGTCGGGTACGTGCTGAAGGCCTAGATGCACACCATTCGCGGCCGTCTCGCGGTCTCCTATGCCGTAGCGATGGTTGCCACTCTCGGCGTTTTCGCGGCAGCGATCTACTTCGTGGAAAGACCTACCAGTTTTCGCCAGCTCGACGACAGCATGGTGGCCAGAGCCGACTTGATCGCCGAATTGCTCACGCGAGGCGTTGTCGTCGACCAAGACACGGCGGGCGGCCCGAATCTCGCGCCCGAGGTGAAAGATCTTCTGGCGGGCGTGCCCGACTATGTCCTGGTGCTGGGGGAGGCCGACGACACACCCCTCTTCGTTTCGGGGGAGGAGCGATCGGATTTGGTCGTGACAGGTATCGCTGTTTCCGGTCTGGACACCGCGGTGGTCAACCGGTTCACGCAGGCCGCCCGAGACCTTGGCAGAGACGGGGGGGTCGGATCCGTTGACCTCGGTACTCCGATAGGGGAAGTGAGATTTTACGTGCAGCCGGTAAGCGTTCCCGGCGGGCAGATTACGGCAGTCGTCTCCGGCATCTCGACGGCCGGGTTGGCACTGATGCCGCAGCGCCTTCTCTTGGTGATGCTCTTGGTTGCTCCCCTGATTGTTCTCGCTTCGACCGGAATCGCCTACGTGCTGGCGGGCAGGACTCTGCAGCCGGTGGACAACATAGTTGACGAGGTCGAAGCGATTACAGACGGCCGCAGCCTTCACAAGCGACTAGCCACACCAACGACCAAAGATGAGTTGTCCAGGCTGACTAGTACGCTCAACGCCATGTTCAACCGGCTGGAGACGAGCTTCCTGGCCCTGCGCCGTTTCACAGCCGACGCCAGCCACGAGCTAAAGACACCTCTCACGGTGTTGCGGTCTGGAATCGAGCGTGCGATTACCCACCCCAAGGTGAGTCCCGAAGTGATGGAGGTATTGGAGGAGACCCTGCTCGAAGCGAAGCGCATGACCGAGTTGGTGGACTCGCTTTTGACGCTTGCTCGAGCCGACGAGGGCAGGGCTCCACTTCACGTCGAACGCATCGAGCTACGCGAA
>JBDGZZ010000366.1:0-3934 GCA_039588335.1 Gemmatimonadota bacterium
CCCTGACGGTGAACCTGGATCAACCGGTGCCGAGCGGCGCGACGCTGAACTTTGCCCTGGCCGGTACGGCAACCGAAGGGGCCGGTGAAGACTATACCTATGTCCCGACGAGCAATCAACTGGTATTTAGTGCGACTGAAACCAGCAAAAATATTACATTTACCATCAACGACGACAGCAAGTACGAGATCACCGAAACCATCGAAATGACGATCACCCCGGTGGAAGCCTACGGCACGGCAGTCGGCAACCCGCATACCATTTCCATCACCGATAACGGTGATACCTATACGGCGACCCTGTCTGCCGCTGTGGCCACGATCGCCGAGGATGCCGGTACGGTAAATTTTACCATCACCCTGGATCAGGCGGTCCCGGGCGGTGTCCTGGTGGATTTTGCTCTCAGCGGCACAGCGCTGGATCCTGACGATTATGCGGTTACCTCGCCCGCCGGCGGCACGGCTGCATTCGGCGCCACCGAAACCGTCAAAGATATTGTGATCGCTATCAACGACGATACCCGGTACGAAATCGACGAAACTATTATCGCCAATATCACGCCGGACCCCAATGGGATAGCGGTGGGCAATCCCCAGACCATTACCATCAACGATAATGCAGATACATACGTCGTTTCGATCGATGCTTCAAAAAGTGTTGTCGAGGGCCTCGATTTAAGCGTAACCTTTACGGTCAGGTTTGACCAGGCGATACCGGGCGGTATCAGTGTGCCCTATACGCTGGCCGGCAGCGGCGCGAACCCGGCCACCGACGGCAGCGACTTTTCCGAAGCGGCCGCCTCGCCGCTGGTTTTCTCGGATACGGAGACCGCCAAGGATATTACGATAAACATTGCGGATGACACGTTATATGAAATGGCGGAAGAATTCAGCATTACGATAACCAACCCTGATCCACCGCGATCGACCCTGGGTAATTCCACGGGTGTGGGTACGATTGTCGATGACGGTATCGATACCTACCTGGCGACACTTTCGGTTACAGGGGCTGCCACGGTGGCGGAAGATGCCGGCACCGTATCCCTGAGGGTGGATCTGGACCAGACAGTGCCGGGCGGTGCCACCGTAAACTTCGCCCTGGCCGGCACAGCTGTTGCCGGGACCGATTATACGGCTGCCCCCGGCAGCGGTCAGCTGGATTTCACTGCCACCGAGACAACCAAAGACATTACGCTGACCATCAACGATGACAGCCTGTTCGAACTGACCGAGGACATCATCGTTTCCATCGCCACCAGCGATGGCTGGAGTACGATCAGCGGCAGCCCGCAGACCCTAGCGATTACCAACAACGACGACTTCAATGTCAGTCTGTCCGGCCCGGCCAATGTGGCTGAGAACGGCGGTCCGGCGACCTTTACGGTCACCCTGGATCAGCCGGTACCGGGCGGCGTGAGTTTTGCCGTCAGCGCCACGGGCGGCGGCGCAAATCCGGCCGTCAGCGGCAGCGATTTTACGCTGTCGAGCGGCGCTACGGTGACTTTCAACGACACGCAGACCACCCAAAACATTACGATCGACATCATCGATGACGCCATGTGCGAAATGAATGAAACCTTTGATATCATCATCGGTCCGGACGCTATGACGCCCCACCCGAACGCCAACATCACAGCGGGCACGGTAACGTGTGCCATCACCAATGACGACTTCTACACGGTTTCCATCGACGATGTGGCCGTAAGGGAAAGCGATGCCACCGCCACGTTTACCGTAACCGTAACCCCGACGGTGGTCACCGGTAACCAGGTGGATGTGGTGTATGAAACCGCTGACGACACGGCTGCAGGTGGTTCGGATTACGGTCAAATCCCGCCCACGACGCTGACCTTTGGTCCGGGTGAATCGAGTAAAACCATTGACGTATCCATCATCGACGACACAACCCTCGAATCGACGGAAACCTTTAAGGTACTGCTGACCAGTGCCGCCACCAATCCGGCGGTTCCGGGTGGTGTAACTGTTTCCGACGGCGAAGGCCTTGGCACGATCGTCGACAATGAATACCGGGTGCAGTTTCTGGTCAGCGGCAACGGGTCGATTTCCGGCAATGCCGATCAGGTCGTGACCGAAGGCGGCAGCACGACTCCAGTGACCGCCGTGCCTGATCCCGATCACTTTTTTCACGAGTGGACGGGCGACTACACCGGCGGCAGTTACCTCAATACTTCATTGACCATCGCACCGGTGACAAACCACATGGTCATTACCGCCATTTTCGTGGATGACCCGCTCGTTACGCCGATAACGATCATCAATACCGGTGAGACCGTCGCCCACGGCGACATCGTGCCGGGCACGCCCCAGATAGTGGATTACATGTCCTTTCCGACGTTCACGGTCGAGCCCGAAGCCGGTTACTGCATTGCGGACGTCATCGTAGACGGCACGTCGGTCGGCCCCCTGGCTTACCCGCCGATCGGCCCCGTGGATCATAATATGACGGTTAAGGCCAGTTTCCGCGAAGCCCGGATCGTCAACGCGTTCATCTATCCTTCCAACGCCCGGGCCAGTGAAGGTGCCGGCGGCAGATGGAAAGTCACCGGCACGCACGCCACCGACGACTCCGCATATGACTCCGGTTGGCGCGATCACCACGATCCGCTTTACGTACCGTGCGATGTACATACCCTGACGATGGAATTTGATGTGCAGCCCGGCTGGGGAACGCCCAGTCCGGTTGCGATCGCCCTGAGCGAGGACATTACGGTGGACGGCCATTACCGGCCGCAGCTGACGGTTACCTCCAACAACGGCCATGTGCAAAGTACGGGAAGCGGTATTAACTGTGCCGGCGGCAACAATTGCGTTGAAGAATACGGGTACTACGAGGCGGTGACCCTGAGTGCGACGGCCGACGCTTCCTTTGTTTTCGACCAGTGGTCCGGCAGTGTGGCCGGGGCGGCGCCGTCAATCACCTTCTTCATGGACGGGCCCAAGTTTGTCACGGCCGAATACGTCGCAGCCACCACCAGCAATAACGACTGGGATGACGACGGCTGGTCCGAAGACGACGGTGACTGCGCCCCCAACGACGGTTCGATCTACCCCGGTGCCGACGAGCTGTGCAACACCACCGACTGGGACTGCGACGGTCTGACCGGCGTGTCCGATCCGACCGATCCGGACTGTGACGACGTGCTGGTCGGCATCGCCAACGTGCCGCTGGATACCCTGCTGCAGGCGGCCCCGGCCAACATCATGTTCGTGGTGGACGACTCGGGCAGCATGGACTGGGGAACTTTGACGGTCGAAGGCAACCAGGGTCAGTACCTTGACAGCCGGCGCTACATGTTCGACGACCCGAGCGAAGAAAACCAATACAGTGGTGGTTTCCTGAACAGCACCCACCGGTCGGACTGGCGCACCCAGTGGTCTCACTGGAACCGGATGTACTACAACCCGAAGGTGGAATACCTGACCTGGCCCAACGGCGACGGAACGCGCTATGCCAACGCCGACACCCACTGCCCGGCCCAGGATCCGACGGTGCCGCCCCTGGATACCAACGGCGACGGTGTTATGGACGACAACTGTCTGGACATGACCGACGACTACTTCGCCCTGGCGCAGGTGCCGAACGATCCCGACACGGACGGCATAATTATCGACAGTGATAATCCGGGCAGCGGCACCTTTACCAGCACCGGAAACTGGCGGCAATCCGTAGAACACGGCGAAGGACACGATAACGATATGTGGGACACGGAAAACGGGAACGGGAACGGTACGACTTTGACCGCCACCTGGACGCCACTGCCCCTGGCAGCGGGATATTACGAAGTCTACGCCTGGTGGCGCGATATCGGCCACTACAGCAAAAAGGTGAACTATACCATCAACCACAAGGTGAGCGACACCGATAATTCAGCCGCAGCCACCACCATTCAGGTCAACCAGCGGGAAAAAAGTGA
>JBDGZZ010000367.1:0-3926 GCA_039588335.1 Gemmatimonadota bacterium
CGGTCCGGCCCGCGAGGTTGCGCAGGTCCGTGAAGAAGAAGATCACCCCCTGGTCGTTGCCGAGCGTGGTGACCGAGTCGAGGGGCTCGCGTTCCAGTATGTCGGTCGTGAACACGGAACGGGCGACGAAACCCGCCGCCGGAAGCGCCTCATCCAGCGGCTGTGTCTCGGCGACAGGTGGAGTCTGCATCGACCCCACCTCAGGCTCGGACACCTCCTCCGTCGGAGTGCCGGTCTCCCCTCCCGGAGCCGCGCTCGGGTCCGGGTCCGCTGGGTCCGTGGCGAAGACCGGCGTTGCAAGGAACGAAAAGAATGCGATGCATGCCCAGAGTCTCATGAGGATCCCCCACGTGAGTCTAATGCTATCTCGGAATTGACCTCTTGCCGTAATTCCGGTCCAGATTGGATGTAACGATTTGCAGCTGGCCGGTGGCCCCACCCCGGCCAGTAGCCGTGGCGATGAAACCTAGAAACCCAAGCGGTTCCGATGGATTGGCGGTGGGCCCCCGGGGACTCGAACCCCGGACCGTCGGGTTAAAAGAACGCTGCGGGAACGGCGTAACCTAGCGAAGTGTAAAGATTTCGGGCACTTGGGTACGACGTCAACCGGGCTCGATGGGGCTCGTTGCGCCGATCTGACCCCAGAATGACCCCACCCGCCCCTCGGAGTCACCCCAGGCGGTTGATCGCCTTCTTCCCTTCCGGGAACCTGACGTAACGCTGCCTTGTCGGACGTGAACGCCCCCTTCGGACCCACGATTCGCCCAGTGACGGCCGGCAGTCTCGGCCCCATCGCGTGCTTGTCATATGGATCGCGACGGCTCGATAATGAGATTCGTCAGGCAGAGTCCAAGCGGAGGATGGGCGGATGCGATCATTTCATATCTTCGTGGTGCCGGTGGCGTGTGCGTTCCTGGTCGGAGGCCTCACCGCGAGCCGCGCTCGGGCGCAGGCGCTGTGTGGGCCGGGCTTCGGAACGACGATGCTCGAGCTCTGCGTGACCATCGAATCGGGCACAGGGACCCCCGCGACGGTGATGGGGACGAGTCCGCTCCCGGTGGGCGGAGTGTCGGGGGTACCGCTCGTGGTCGGGGACTACAGCGTCGCTCTCACCGCAACCCTTGTTGCTTCGGGCACCGGCATCGAGGTAAACGTGGCCGGGACCGTCGAGAGGGTGGGGAGTAGCGATCCCGTTGGGACCGGGGTGACGATCACTGCGGAGGCCGGACGCACGGGGGCACTGCCGGGCGGCGCCGGCTTTCTCTCACTCGCCGGCACGGCGGACGGCGTCTCGAGGATCGAGCAGGGAGGCGCAGCCGGCTTCCCATTTCCGGCTCCGAATGGCGACGACCTCAGCCTGACGGGCTTCCCCCAGACCCTAGTCGTCGAGCTATTCGGCGCCGGGGCCTTCGATGATTCGAAGGAGGCGGGCTCGGTGGCCGCCGGTGCCGTCGCGGTTCGGAGCATCACGGTGGTCCAGATCAACGATCCCGGTAACAGCGTCATGCTCCCGTCCGGGGCCGGCGGCGGCGAGCCGGTCTTCCCGCTGGGCACGAGCCGCGAGGTTACGATCGAAGTCGAGGCCGTTCCGACCGGAAACCCGGAGCACTTCCCGATCGAACAGTTCCGGCGCGCAGGGCCAGACTTGTGCCCGGGGGAGCACTTCCACGTGGCGTTCGGGGTGACCACGCCAACGTCGCTCGAGGGGAATACGTTCATCGACAACAGCGGCTGTGGTGCCGGCGAGGTGGATGCCGTCCGGCACCAGACCTTTGCCGTGGTGAAGAACGACCTCGTCCTCGCGGACGACTACGCGACTCCGCCCGGCGAGGGCCTCTTCATCGACGATGCCGCCAGCCTCACGATCCCGACCGGGATCACGATGACCACCGCAGCGGACTCGCTGCTGGTAAATCAGGGAGAGCTAAACGTCGACGGATTCCTCTTGATCGAGTCCACCGCGGCACTCGACAACAACGTAACGGGAGTCGTCAACAACGCCGCCGACACGATCAGCAACTTCGGAACGCTGAACAACCGCGGAACGATCAACAACAACGGGACCATTACGAATCAGGTGGGCGGTGTCGTGAACAATACGGGCACCATCAACGGCAATCCGATCATGGTTCCAGAGCCCCCGGCCGGGCTCGGCAGCCTCTCGGCCCTGCTGACGTTGTGCTGGCTCGGCCGGAGACGACACCGCGCGCGATGAAGGGGGCAGGCCCACTCGACCTTCCCCTGTAAATCCGGTTCAGATTGAATGGTACGATTCGCTGCTGGTGACCCCACTCTGACCCCTCCCGGCCCCAACTAGGAGGCTCCGGTGCGAAGCACCCACAGAATCCCGTTCAAGACCTCCCGCCGATCGCGAGGCGGCCGGCCCTTCCCATCGCGCCGCCGCCTCGGCTGGGGCAACAGCGGCTCCACGATCGCCCACTATTAGTTTCAGAAACTATAAGGCGAGTGCAATCACAGCGCCGCCCGCAAAACCAACTTATCCCCACGAACTGTTCTCACGTTTATGTTGACTCCCGCCAAGTCAGTGTCGGCCTCCAAATTAATATGTTTTCCACCGTGGCCATTTTTGTTTGTTCTGAATGTCGGCTCACCCGGTAAGACCCCACCTGATTTCACCATGTATTCCGTTTGCGGGGCAGCATTCCTGATCTGAACTTGAATAGAAACAGCCGTTGTTCCGTCTGGAGTTGTGTTGACAATAGCGAAACCAGTAGCGTTGGCGTGCGGTGAATCTGAACCCATAATTTTATTGCGTAACTGATACCGTGTTGCACCAGCATGAGCGACTGCAGCAGCTACTAACATCAATCCTAAAAGAAGAACTGCCTTTTTCATTTTGTGTACCTCCTTGTACTAAAGAGACTTGTCGGGAATCATGATCAAAAACGTTTTTCGCTCGGAAACATCAGGACGGTTGCCAATGCTTTTCCAGATTTCGACCTCGCTCTTTCCGAGCTTTGACGTTGATTTGAAATACCACCTTCTGTCCCCAGAGACACCGCGTCCTAGAAAGGAGGGAATACTCCGTGGGAACAACCGCATCCGTAAACACGAAATCGAAATCTGAGGAAAGTGACTGAACCAACAACATGCGGCTAGGGAGTTCAAGGCTGATTCGCCAGCTGAAGCATGATCTCGCCCGGGAACGGTTCGAGTGCAGCCTGTGCCAGGCCCGATGCGAGGAATGTGAATGCGAAACCGGCGACGACGTCCCGGATCGAGTTCGCGTACGACACAACGAGCTCCCAGTCGGTTGATTCCGATCGAGCAGCCCCTCCGGTGCCGATGGGTGCGTTCGTAGGATTCTCTTCGGCAGGTCGCCTCGGATTCCGTAGCGTTGGTGACCGAAAATGTGCGTCGAGCCGCTCGATTGCATTTCCGTTGCGCACCGATTGCCGGCTGCGCACACGCCTTCCGCCGATTCGAGTGCACTCGCGTCGAGTGTCGTAAGATATCGACGCGTCGATGCACCGGCACGGCGCTGCGACGCGCAGCGCAACCCGAGAGGCGGCGAAGCTGCGGATGCGGCCGGAATACGCTGGCCTGGCGCTGGTGATTCTCGCGAACCTCATCGCAGGCTGTGTTCTCACACAGACCACGGACGGCACACCGCTCGAGCCGGATGCCGTGAAGGAGATCGTCATCGGCGAGAGCACGCGGGCCGACGTGACGCGACTGCTCGGCACTCCCGACGAGATCGTCTACTCGAACTGACCTGCCCCCCTGAGATCGATCCGGCATGTATCTTCCGATTTCTCTGCTGTGAGCCTGACCCCGCCATGACCCCACTCTGACCCCACCCCGCCCTGGAGCCAGCGCCCGAGAACGCAGAAAACCAAGCTGTGTCGATGGATTGGCGGTGGGCCCCCGGGGATTCGAACCGCGGACCGTCGGGTACGCGGGTT
>JBDGZZ010000368.1:0-3909 GCA_039588335.1 Gemmatimonadota bacterium
CCCGAGAGACGGTTGAACTACCCCGCAATGGCCTGAATATTAGGTCAATCCCGTCGGTCATTTGGCATGGATCGATAATGATCAGCGCATGAAAGCAGCGAACCTCACAACGCTTGGCTACGTGACTCTACTGGATTCACTGCGAATCCGGTCGTCACTCAAGGCCAACGAATTCCATATCGCAAAAGCGATGCAGTGGCTTTGCAGAGCCCAGGACAGCACGGACGACGGGGGAGTTTCCGAGGGGTTCCACCTGTATCACGGGTGGCTCCCCTCATACCCCGCAACGACCGGGTACATCATAGAGACATTCCTCGACTACCATCGGATTACTGATGGTAGCGACTTCAGGGAGCGCGCCATTCGCATGGCCGACTGGCTGCTCGAGGTTCAGCAAGACGACGGGGCCATTCCCGACAGCTCTCTCACCCACAAGATGGTGTTCGATACCGGGCAGGTGATCTTCGGGTTGGTGAGGGCGTTTGAGGAAACCGAAGATGAGAAGTACAAAGACGCGGCCGTAACGGCGGGTGAGTGGCTGGTCGAGCAACAGGAAGAGGACGGGACCTGGAAGCAACATGCGCTAGATGGCATTCCTCACACCTATTACACGCGGGTCGCCTGGAGCCTGGCGGAGCTGCACCGGGTAACGGGTAGAGATAGTTTCCTTGCCGCGTGCAAGCGCAACGTGGACTGGGCCATCGGCCAGCAGCAGCGCAACGGCTGGTTTGACAAGGCGTCGGCTACCCTGAAGAACCACCCCCACCCGTTCACGCACACCATCGCATATACGGCTCGAGGCATCCTCGAGGTTGGTCTATACACGGACGACGACGAGTACGTCCGTTCGGCGGCCATGGCGATGAACGGCGTAATCGATAGCATTCCGAAGAAGATGCGCCTCCCTGGTACGTACAACAGTGTTTGGAGGGGCGAGGGCAGATTCAACTGTCTCACCGGCAATGCCCAATTGGCGATCATACTCCTCAAGCTGCACAAGAGGAAAGGGGATAGTGAATACTTCATAGCCGCAAAGAGAATCAACAAGTATTTGAAGTGCAGACAGCAGCTAAAGGCGTGGAGCAAGAACATTCGCGGCGCCATCGCCGGTTCCTACCCCATCTGGGGCAAGTATCTACACTTCACCTATCCCAACTGGGCCGCGAAGTTCTTCGTAGATGCGCTGCTGTTGGGGGATGCCTTGAAGCGCAAGGAGGCTGACTAGGCAACCCAGTCTTCGGTGCGGCGCGCGACATTGCAGAGTTCGCTGATCACGATGTCGGCAATGCGCTCTCCTGCCTTGCCGTCACCGTAGGGTGTGGAGGTGACTTCCGTCGCCTCCAACTGCAGTGCGCGTTCAATCTCTTCGCTCAAACCCGATAAGATTTTGCGCTCGTCGAAACCCACGAGCCGGGCCGAGCCGGCTTGTACGCCCTCAGGCCTTTCAGTGACGGTGCGTGCGACGAGCACGCGCTTACCCAGCGCCGGACCCTCTTCCTGAACACCTCCCGAGTCACTCAAAACGGTGAGGCAGTTCTTGATGAGGTACACCATGTCGAAGTAATCGACCGGGTCACAGAGGTGTACGTTGTCTATGCCCTGCAGGGTGGTGTTGACGTGCATACGAACGTTTGGGTCCGGATGTACCGGATACACGAACTTGATGATGGGGTTCTCTCGAGCAAATGACACAATGGCGTTCATGAGATGAGTCATGTCGTCGCCGAAGCTCTCGCGCCGGTGCAGGGTGACGACCACGTAGCCACCGGCAGAGGCGACCCACTCCCGGGTCTTCTGACTCACGTAATCCTCGGCCAACTCGGCGGCACTCCACACGGCGTCGATCACGGTGTTGCCAGTCACGAAGACGCTCCCCGGATCGATACCCTCGGTGCGCAAGTTGGTGGCCGCATACTCGGTGGGAGCGAAATGGAGGTCGGCGACTCCGTCGGTTAGCTTCCGCATCACCTCCTCCGGAAACGGCGCGTACTTGTCGAAGCTGCGCAAGCCGGCCTCGACGTGGCCCACGCGAATCTTGTTGAAGTACGAAATGAGGGACGCGAACAACACGGGTGCCGTGTCGCCCTGCACTAGGATGCAGTCGGGCCGTTCACTCTCCACGAGGCCGCCGAGAGCGGTGAAGCAGCGAGCACCCAGGCCCCACATGGTTTGGTTCTCGCTCATCACATCCAGGGCGAGGTCGGGCTGCATGTTCATGCCCCCTAACAGGTCGGTGGCCAGCTCCCGATGCTGGCCGACGAACACGCCCGAGACGTTGACGGACTCCGCGCGCGCCCGCAACGCCTTCATCACAGGGGCCATCTTTATCACTTCAGGCCGGGTGCCGTACACCACCCACACGGTAGGGGCAGAATTGGTCATAATCGGTGCAAGGGTCAAATCGAAAAGCCAGGTTGGGAATTTCGTTCTAGAAACGCCGAGGCGCTAGAACCAGTTGGCGCGAGTTGTGCATCAGCAATACACGGGGTGGCAGCCGCCGTGTTGTAGCAGCTTGGCGGCCGGTGTTATTGTGTGGCTTCGAGGCAATCCGAGGGAGAATATGGTTGACGAACGTGACGTAGTAATACGGACTTATTCCGAGCGTGCCGGTGAGTACGACCAGGAGGGCAATCTGGAGTCCTGCTGGGGTCAAGCGGCCAAACGCGCGCTGCAACAGATTAGCCTGAAGGACAGCTACCAGGTGGTGGCGGACCTTGGGTGCGGCGCAGGGCACGCACTGCGCGAGCTGGCATCGCACCCCAACTCGGTGTCACGCTTCATCGGAGTTGAACCAGCAGAAGACATGCGTGGCCACGCGGCCAAGAACCTCGAGGGTGTCGCTGGGGTGAGCTTGATGGACGGGCGATTCGAGGAGATTCCCATCGATACCAGCTCAGTGGACTACCTGTTCAGCATTCTGGCGTTTCACTGGGTCACCGACCTGGAAGGATCTGTCAACGAGCTCGCGCGGGTGTTGCAGCCGGACGGCGAGATGGATCTCTTCTTCGTCGGCCGGGATGCGGGCCGGGATTTCGTCAAGAAGACCTCGCCGATCTTCATGAAATACATGGGACTGGGGTGGGTGGTCGAATCAGCCAAGATGCGCAAACATCTCTCGCGCGACGACGCCGAGCAATTGTTCGGCAAGTCGTTTTCCGGCGACAGGCTGACCGTAGAGGAGGAGTTCACTACTTACTACGACGACCTCGACGGGCACTGGAGTTGGTGGGTCCCGCGTCTAGGGGGCCACTTTGCCAACATGCCGCAGGAGAAACGCGAACAGTGCGACCGGGAATGCCGCGCAGCGATAGCGAGCTTGGGTACCGACGAGGGAATTCCCTACGAAGTGCACACACTCCACGTCAAGCTCAGGAGTGCCGCCTGATAACCTCGTCGGCGATGATGATTCGCTGAATCTCTGACGTTCCGTCAACGATCTCGGTGTACTTGGCGTCTCTGAACAGCCGCTCCACCGGGTAATCCTGAGTGTAGCCGACCCCTCCGAAAATCTGGATGGCATCCTTGGTGACACGCATGGCCGTCTCTGAGGCGAACAGCTTTGCCACCGATGCGGCCCTCGTCGCATCACCGCCGTCTTCCTTGATGGTGGCTGCCTCGCGAACCAATAGCCGTGCCGCCGCTATGCCTACCTCCATGTCCGCGATCATGTTCTTCACACTTTGGAACTGCGAGATGGCCTTGCCGGATTGTTCTCGTTTCTTGGCGTATGCCACCGCATGCCCTCTGGCACCCTCTGCCAGGCCTACGGCGATGGACGCCGTCGTTATCCGGTCGGTGGTGAGGGTCTCGTGGAGGACCTTGAGCCCGAAGCTCTCTCGCCCCAGCAGGTTGTCCGCGGGAACGACGGCATCTTCGAACACGAGTTCGCCGAGGTCCGTGCCCTTAACA
>JBDGZZ010000369.1:0-3898 GCA_039588335.1 Gemmatimonadota bacterium
AGGACCGGGGCGCTGCTGCTACCCACCCGTAGGCCGCCTCGAGTCTCTTGTCCCTCGCCCGCTCGCGTTCGCGGTCAACAGTAGCCTGGCCGTATCTATCCGTCAGTTCGTCTTGCGGTGCATAGATGGCGGAGTCTGCGAGGCAGAGCCACGGGTTGTTGTAGCCGCAGGCGCCCAAGACGTCTGTGATGTGCTGGTAAGCGAGCACGTATCCGGAATCGAGTGCCAACGTACGCTCAAAGGCGTTCAGAGCTTTGCCCAAGTTGCCTAGCGTATCGGAGTGCGGGACATGTCCGGCTTCGTCGTGGAAGTGCGCCTCACCCAATTGGTACCAGGCTTCGACGTCCACAGAATCGCGTTCGATCATCTGCTCGGCGAGCCGTCGGGCCCGGCGGTACTGCCCGCTCTCGTAAGCCGAGTGGAATTGTACCAGCAGCCTGTAACGCAGCGGTAGGTCGTCGCTGTACGCCATGGCTTTGGCCACCAGCTCGCGACGAATTTGTGGGTCTTGCTCGAAGAGCACCCATCCATCGGCGTCGCGCAGGCGGATGTAGGCGAGCGCGAAGGTGGAGTCGAGTTCCACCGCCCGATTCAGGTGCGCCTTGGCCGAGTCTACTTCTAGCAGTTGCAGTGCCGCGGTCCCTGCGAGGTATTCACGATAGGCATCCAGCGACCTTGTCGTCTGCGCCATGATGTCGGGGCGTTCGCCTGCTGGTGCACCGCTCAACTGCAGGATTCTCACGGCGAGCGAGTCGAAGATCGGCCGGGGGTCGGTAGACATGTCCGCACGCACGATTTCCGTGGTGATCCTGTCGCCGGTCTCGACGTCGTGCACCTTGGCCTCGATCGTAAGGGAGTCGCCTTCGCGGCGAATGTCTCCCAACACGAGCGTTCCCACGTTGGCGTCGCGGGCCATGTCTTGCGCCGCGTCGAAGTCGATTTGACTGGGAGATTCGATCGATCTCCTGCGCAGCAGTGAGTTGGTGCGTTCGTCGTCGAAGACTCGCATGTCTTCCCAGTAGGAAACCGCGAGCCCGAGCAGGTTCATCGAAGCTTCTTCGAGGTAGTCGTTCTCGGTGCTACCGGTGCGGTTTTCGAACGGGAACACGATCACGCTCTTGCGTGGGTCGCCCTTGATGCTCCATCCACGCGGCCAGACCATGAACAGGGCAAGGACAACCGCAAAGGCAACGGCAGCGGTCGCGACATACAGGCTTCGTCGCGACGGACGTGCGGCGGCAACCGGTCCGGTGGAAGAGCGCAGGGCGTTGCGGAACTCCTCGGCTGTCTGGAATCGTTCGGCCGGGGGTTTGGCGAGACCGGTCCCGATGGCCTGGCTCACGGGAGTGGGTATTTCGGGTCGCGCCTGATCTACCGGGGCCGGTTCCTCCGTGAGGTGTGCAGTGAGCACTGCCTGGGCGTTGGGGCCGGAGAACGGCGGCTTACCGACCAGCATCTCGTAGCCCACGACGGCGAGCGCGTAGATGTCGGAGCGGGCATCTAGGTTCGTCTCGCCCGACGCCTGTTCCGGCGACATGTAGCCCGGTGTTCCAACGGCAACACCCACTTCGGTCAGGCGCGCCTCACCGCGAGCCTGTTCCACTGCTCGGGCGACGCCGAAATCAGTCAGAACGGCGTGGCCTTGCTGCAGCAGGATGTTCTCGGGCTTGATGTCCCGGTGCACAACGCCGCGTTGGTGTGCGTAGGCCAGGGCTGCCGCCACTTCAGTCAGTATGTCCACCGCATCGTCTACCGGCAGTTGTCTCTCTTGGTTCAACCGGTGGCGCAGCGATTCGCCTTCCACGAACGGCATCACGTAATAAATGAGATCGCCGGTTGCCCCGGAGGCGAGGACAGGAAGTATGTGGGGGTGCTGCAGGCGCGCCGCTACCTCGATCTCCTTCTTGAATCGCGCGGCGCTCACTTCACTGGCCATTTCCGGAGGCAGCAGCTTTATGACGACGTTGCGATTGAGCGACGCTTCGGTGGCGAGGAACAGCCGGCTCATTCCGCCGCGGGCCAATTCCCGTTCTACGCGGTATGCGTCGCCGAGTGCTTGTTGTAGCCGGTCCTGGAGTTCGTTCACTGCGTTGGTCTTCTGGTTACTAGTTGCGCCAAAGATAGAACGAGCAGGGGCTCATTTCTACTTGCAGATCATCTATTGATCATAACAGTACTCAGCCTGCTGTGCGTTTGTTTCATGACATGGGCCGCGTCTTTGGGTGTTTCGGAAACAGTATGCAGTCAGAGCGGCCGTAGTGCTGTCTGGTTCAGTTGCTCAAAAGTAGTAGTGAATCTCGAGTTCACCTGACACTGTAATACACTGTCATATATTGAGTTACACAACAAATGCCGATTACCTGACCTGCTGGAACAACCTCCGGCTCACAGCGCTAAGTCTCACGACAGAATGTGAAGTCCAGAGCCGACCTAGCGCGCTGCCCGCGTGTATCACATCCTAAGCTTGGATTACCCCACGAGCATTTCAACAACCGACGGGTTTTGGAGTGTGAGACACTCCTGATGACGATATCACTTACGGTGAGGTATACATCGTGGCAATCCTGAGCTTTGATGGACTTGAACTGGATGAAGCGCCGAAGGATGTACTTCCGGTATGCCCGCATTGCAAGGCGGAACTCGACCGGCTCTGGTACAAAACGGAAGGAGTCGGCGGGATTGGTGAGAAGCAGCTACTCATTTGTCCCCATTGTCGCGCGCTTCTTGGCTACGGGCTATGGCGCACGTGAGGGGGGGCGCGAGCGACCTGTCAGGCGCATAAGCCGGCAGGTGCGCTATCGTACACCTTTGTCAGTTTTCTTATTGGGTGCGTGTTGAGCCTGCCAAGGCATTTTTCGTGAGGAGATGTTGTTGAGGCACTGAGTCGTAGGGTAGCGTTTCTCTTTGCCTGGATCACTATATGCGACACGTCACATACAGCGTCGCGATGAGCCTCGACGGGTTCATTGCGGGTCCCAACGGCGAGTACGACTGGATTCCCACAGATGTAGGGGTCGACTGGGCCGCGTTCATGGGGCGGTTCGATACGGTACTCATGGGCCGACGAACTTTCGAATTGATGCTTGGGCAAGATGCCGCCGGTAGTCTGGGGCAAATGCGAACCTACGTATTCTCGCGCACACTGCGCCCTGCCGATCACCCGACCGTCACTGTTGTCAGTGATGACGCAGCGAAAGTAGTCACAGCGTTACGACAAGAGTCCGGTAAGGACATTTGGCTCATGGGAGGTGGCGCTTTGTTTGCGAGCCTACTCGAGGCAGGTTGGGTGGATATCGTGGAGGTAGGTATCGTCCCCATCCTGCTCGGCAGGGGTATCCCGTTTCAACCGGGCCTCTCACACTCTCGCGCCCTCAGTCTGACGGACATCCAGAAATATTCCGGCGGGTTCCTGCTTGTATCTTACGAAATCGCTGAAAACGCCGCCCAGTGAGGCGGCCTCACAGGAGCATGAACGTATGATGCGGGCAGGTGATGGATTGACAAGAAAGGTCATGGTGCTCGGAGTCTCCGTTTGCCTTGCTGCTGGAATTGACGCACAGGAAATGCCCCCAGGCGAAATGGACTTCAACGTGGTCGGACTCAGTTTCATCGCGATTCAGGTTCGGGATGATTCGGCTGCGGCGGAGTGGTACACTGCCATGCTCGACCTCGACGAGGTCAACCGTCTCGAAGCCCAAGATGGACGGTACTCAATCCGTATTCTCACCGGTGGCGGCCTCAGTGTCGAGTTGACTCGCGTTAGCGGTGCCGCCCCTGTCCCTGCTGGCCCGCACCTCGGTCTCTTCAAGGCTGGATTGTTTGTGGACAACATCGAAGCAGCCTTCGCCTTGTTGCGCAGCAATGAGGTGGACACCGATCGGGCCATCTCGACCGATCG
>JBDGZZ010000369.1:3911-5094 GCA_039588335.1 Gemmatimonadota bacterium
TGGCCCGCACCTCGGTCTCTTCAAGGCTGGATTGTTTGTGGACAACATCGAAGCAGCCTTCGCCTTGTTGCGCAGCAATGAGGTGGACACCGATCGGGCCATCTCGACCGATCGAGCCCTGCAGGTGCGCACGTTTGTCTTCAGGGATCCAGAGGGAAACCGGTTACAGGTGTTCGAACGATGTGACTCGGGCTGTGGACCGCGCTGAGATCGATGGCAGGCTCTGTTATCGTGATCGAATCCTTTTCTAGTGGCTTTTGTTCTGGGCGAAAAGGCCGTGCAAAACGCGCGCACCAGCGATCTGCCTGTGCACGTCGTCGAGGAGATTGATGCCGCGAGGAAGTACGTGGAGGGTCGCGGTATTCGGGTTGAGGTCAGAAACCGTGATGCCGTGGGGACCGTGAAGAAGCTTTCGGCGATCAAGAAAGGACTCATAACGAGCCCATGCAGCTGGTAACGAGCTTCGCTCTCTTCTCAGTTTCGGCGCTCCTACTTCGCTCATCAGCAGCAGTGGAACAGAGCACGGTGGTTCCTGTTCCTACCGGTAATGTCCCAACCATAGATGGGACGATTCAAGCCGCCGAGTGGGAGGATGCCGTTCAAGTCCCGCTGCGGGACGGGGAAGGTCTCTACTTGAAGCGCGCGGGCTCGCAACTGTACATCGCGATAAGGGGGGCTGCCGGGGGCATCAGCTCAGTTTGTCTGGGTGATGCCGACAGCATCCGCGTACTTCATGCCTCCACGGCATTGATCACCGCATCCTATGAACGCTCCGGCGAGAGCTGGCGCCTCGTGCACGGCTTCAGGGGTCCGAGGCAGGAAACGGGGGAACGCTTCGCCCGGGGGGAAGTGGGCCGTACGGAGTCGTACCGGGTGGCTCAGCTCGAACAGTTCGGCTGGGTGGCGAACGTGGTTGATGCAGGTGCCGCGACTGATATGGAATTCCAGGTCGGGCTCACCGCTGCGGCGGGCTCGTCTGTCTACATGTCGGTGGTGTTTCTGCAGGCCCGTGCCCGAACGCGCCTGGCTCGGGCGCCGGCAGCACTGGCGGACGCGTCGCTCGATACAGAGCTTATCGCGGGCACAGCGCACGACAGTCTGGCGTTCGTGCCAACGAGTTGGCTAGAACTCCATTTCTAGAACGCAGCCTGACACTAACAGGTTTGGACGGAGACTCATGAGG
>JBDGZZ010000370.1:0-3885 GCA_039588335.1 Gemmatimonadota bacterium
GGGGGGGATTCGTCGGGCTCGCCCGCAAGGTTGCCTGGCCCGCCTGCCGCGCAGCCGACATGGTGCTGGACCGTACCGGTTGGAACGACTTCTCGGCGGCGGAGGGAATGCAGTCGGAAGAGACGATGGCCGCTGCCACGCTGCTGCCGCTGATCGAGAAGGAGAGCGGCCGGTGCTCGTTGCGACCAGTATACGACGAGTCCACGATCTCGTGGCAGCTGGGCGAGATGAACCGGATGGGACGGCATCGTGACCTCTGTTGTACGGTAGTACGCAAGAAGAACGGCAAACCCGCGGGCTGGTACTTGTATTACCACGACCCCAACGGTGTGAGCGAGGTGCTGCAGCTCGTCGCCTCCCCTGGTCAGGAAGACGCCGTCCTCGCCATGCTGCTGGCAGACGCACACAAACGCGGCACCATCGTCATTAGAGGCCGCGCGGACGTGAGGCTGCTCCCCGCGCTGACCAGGCAGCGGTGCTTCTTCACCGCCGGCGAGCCCTGGTCACTGGTCATGTCCAAGAACGCCGAGCTACTCGCAGCCCTGCGTGGGAAAGACGCGTTCTTTACGAGGTTGGAGGGGGAGTGGTGGTGACGGAAAGATTGCAGATTTCAGATTTCAGATTGCAGAACCTTATTCATTTTGCGTCCGGGATCTGCACTCTGCACTCTGCAATCTTGGGGCGGCAAGGCGGCACGGCAGGTAAGGGCGCTACGCAATGCGTCGCCCCAACGTGGAGAGAGATCGGCGCGAAAAAACAAAGCCGGAAGGCTATGCGCCTCCCGGCTTTTTGACGCAGCGAAATTGGCTACGCAGTCCCACACCCTGTTGGCTCAACGTACAGATCAGGTGGAGCCGAGTCAATGATGCGGCGGTACTGGCGGTGGGATTCGAACCCACAAGAGCTTTCGCTCGACAGGGTGTGAAGCTGTTGCGTTTACCAGTTTCGCCACGCCAGCACCTGAATCAGCAAGCGAACCGTGGTAACCAGGATGCAAAGATGCACGAGCAACACACCCGTTGCTGAGCCGCGGGTGTATGCTAAGGTCTTCGTTGGGCGCTTGTGGTACCTGGATCGTGCGCGATGGGGCGAAAGATCGCAGAAAAGTGCAAGGTGCAAAGTGCGCCTCCCCGCCATTCCCACCTACAGAGCGGCAGAGCGGCAGAGCGGCAGAGTGGTAGAGCGGCAGGATGGGTAGCAGCTTCTTAGAGCCCATGCCGCCTCGTAGTGGTAGTGCTTCGAGTACATACGCGTCGCCCAGACGACAACAAAGCCGGAAGGCAGTTTGCCTCCCGGCTCCTTTGACGCAGCGAAATGGCTACGCAGTCTCGCACACACGCTAAGCTAGTAATGCACTTTAGCTCAGTCAATGGCGCGGCGGTGCTGGCGGTGGGAGTCGAACCCACAAGAGCTTTCGCTCAACAGTGTGCGAGACTGCTGCGTTTACCAGTTTCGCCACGCCAGCACCTAATCAGCAAGCGAACCGTGGTAATTAAGAGGCAAAGACGCGCGAGCAACGCACCCGTTTGCTGAGCCGCGGGTATATGCTAAGGTCTTGGTTGGGTGCTTGCGGTACCGGAATCGTGCGCGATGGGGCGAAAGATCGCAGCGGTATTCGCTGTGGTTCCGTAGAGGATTGACTCGGCGCTACAATGTGCCGAGCTTGCCTCTTACAAGGTGTCAGACACACTAGCAGTTCCGTTACGCTGAAAAGGGCCGGCGTAGATTGCCGGCCCTCGCCTTTTCTCGGAGGAGGTCATAGAGGAGCAGGGTGGCGGGGACCCTTGCCGTCTCTTCCCGCCGCTTGCCGTCTCTTGCCGTCTCTTCCTGTCTCTTCCTGTCTCTTCCCGTCCCGTCGAGTAGAATTGGCCCCCGAAGCAAAGAACCGATACAATTACCAGAGCATAGTCACGTTATCATCGGCTCATGCCACCGGAGCCTGCAGTGGTTCGCTATCGAGTGATCATCGATCGAGACGAGGACGGGGTGTTCGTTGCCGAAGCGCCGTCGTTGCCCGGGTGTGTCAGTCAGGGCCGGACACGCGACGAGGCCATGACGAACATCAAGTCCGCGATCGCCGATTACTTGGAAAGCCTGCGGGAACGGGGTGAGCCGATCCCTCCCGGCCCCTCGGAGGTATTTGTGGACGTTCCGTGACCGGGCTGCCAGTCCTGAGCGGCAAGGAGCTGGTGCAGCGGCTCCGCCGCTTTGGCTGCGAAGTCAATCGTCAATCGGGAAGCCACATAATTCTGCGACACACTGATCCACCTCATCGACGTCTCACCGTGCCGCACCACCGGACGATTGCTCGGGGAACTCTCAGAGCAATCTTGCGGCATGCTGGAATCAGTGTCGCGGAGCTGGGAGGCTAGATGGGCAGAGGTAGGACGAAGTAAGACGATCTAAGACGAAGTAAGACAAAGCAAGACGATGCACTCCTCGTCCTACATCGTCGGGGGTGGTGGACTTGGGCGGGGCTGGGCCTCGTCTTACTTCGTCGGGCGGGGTGGAGTGAGGTGGGGCTTCGTCTTACGTCGTCTGGTGGCGGGGTGCAGAGCGGGGCTGGACGCGATCCTCGGCGTCCAGCCCTTTCGTACTAACCGCCTTACAACACGACCCGCACGATGTTGCTGGGACCGCCCTCACCGGCGCGGTTGACGGCGATTACGTGGTACTGCAGATCCACGCCGCGCTCCTGGTCGTTGACCAGCAGCTCAGTCACGACACTCATGCCGACGTCCTTCCAGACGCCCTCCTCCGGGTGTGCGACTTGGACCTTGTAGGCGGCGACTTCGCCTCCTATCAACGGCGCCTTCCAGTCGAGGAAGACCCAGCCCTTACCCGAGCGCGCTACTTCCAGATCGCGCGGCCGGTCGGGCTGCTCGAGGCGCTTGGCGCTCCTGCGTGAGCCCCAACCCAACAGGTTGAGCTTGCCCTCCTCGCCGTTCGCCGCGAACTCGGCGTACTTGAGATTGGCCTTCATTTGTTCGGTCAGCTCGTCCAGCGCCTCGTCCTTCACGTCGTAGGCATCCCGTGCCGTGCCCTCGGCTCGCACCGCCGCGTCGCGCGCTTCCTTGTAGGTCTGATACGACCCCTGCATCTCCTCGGTCGTAACCGGCGGCGTCGGGAAGTGCTCGGTGTGCTCGCTGAGTCCCGCGATCAGATCTTCCGCGAGCACCGCGATGTCGTTTTCTCTGGCTGGAAACCGGGCCATAATGTTACCTCCCTTTCTTGGAACTTCCGGTGGAGTGATTTGAGTGTTGGATCGCCTCGATGAAGCCGCGCGGCGGCGATTTCACACTCACATGCCGCTCTGGCACATTTGGAATCGCCGATTTGAAGCTTGAAATCGCCGATTTGAAATTCCGAATCGCCGATTTGAAGTGTGAAATCGTCGATTTGAAATTTCGAATCGGTGAAATCGATCTTATGATCGTCGTGCCGCCGGTCGGGTGGAGGGCCGTAACTGATTGTGATGCAAGTGGTTACGCAGCTCGAACCAGATTCGGCGTCGCGTGGATCGGCGACATCGTTGATATCGTCGTGATCGTTGCCCCGCCCTTCCACCCAGCCCCGGAGCAGGGAGCGGGGAGCGGGGAGCGGACCACCGCTCCACCCATGTAGCCCTCGGACCAGATTGCCGGTCATGAGGTGACTCCTCTCCGTGTGCTCAGTTCCGGGTAGCTCGGCCGATCGGCGACCGGCGGCATCAGTGCCCCTATTCTTATAAACGAAGGGGGGTTGCACTTTTTTGGCGGAAACGCTTGCAGAGTATTGAGTTAGCGGAACGGCTCTTGTCGCGCCCTCGGTCCCCCGTCTTGAGCTCCGGGGCTTGGTGGCTGGGAAGCGGGGTCCGCTCCCCGCTCCCTGTTCCCTGCTCCCTGT
>JBDGZZ010000371.1:0-4363 GCA_039588335.1 Gemmatimonadota bacterium
GTTGTAGCCTCCCCAAACCGGCTGGAAATGGATCTGCCAGAAACCGTGTGGCTCGGATGGCGTTATGTATGACATCTGATCACACTCGGAATACAACTCGCCGTCGATCCAGACCTGGTGCACGCCGTTGTCCACACCCATATCGTTCAGCTTGCCGTAGATCTCCAATTGATGCCAGTCGTCGAGCGTGATGTTGTCGGCAGTAGCCACGTTCACGAAGTTGGCACAAGACGAGGGCCTGCGAGCATACGCAGGTTCCGCAAACAAGGGTCCCGGCGTCAGTCCTCCTGGCTTGAACATGAACGTGCCCTGGTTCTGTTGCTCATCATCCCCGAACGAGATGTAACCAAGGATTTTGACGCCAGCGGGCTCCATCTCCCACATGCCGCTAGTTGGATTGCTCGGTATGAGGAAGTGATAGGATACGTAAAGCTCGCGCTGTTCGGGAATATGCAGTTCGAACGACGCGGGTTCGCCCGAAGTAGCCATGCCGGCGGGATATGCCATGCCCATCGTACCCGGTGGGCTCATGGGAGCGTCCGCGATGTCGGTTTCGATATGGAGTCTCTGGTCGTAGTCGCGAATGACCCAGCGAGCACCCGGCGCCGTAGAATTTGCCGAACTGCTGAAGTTCTCGAAGTAACCGGATGGGAAAGAGTGCTCTCCCAACACCGACATCCCGGTGGGTTCGTTCGGAAACGCGGCCTGGTCACTGATTGAAACTGCTGCAGTATCTCCCAATCCCGATGCTTCCGTTGCCACGACTTCGTAGCTACCTACCACCGATCCGGCCTGATAAGAGCCATCGGAGGTGATCGAACCACCGGTTGCGGTCCAGCTGAACGTTCCCTGCATTATTGCGCCAAACTGATCCCGGGCTTCTGCCGAGAACTGTTGTGTATCACCGGGACGGAGCCGGACTGAAGCCGGGGAGAGTTCTACCGTACTGACTACCGGCTCCTCTATGGTCACATCTGCCGTATCTGCCACTCCTGACGCTTCCGTTGCCACGACTTCGAAGCTGCCTGTCACCGACCCGGCCAGGTAAGAACCGTCTGAAGTGATCGAGCCGCCACTTGCGGTCCAACCAAACGTGCCTTGTGTAGGTGCACCGAATTGATCCAGGGCTGTCGCTTGAAACTGTTGTGTATCGCCAGGGCGGAGCGCAAGCGACGCCGGGGTTACCTCCACCGAGGTTATGACCGGGTTCACCAAGGTCACGGTCGCAGTATCCGCGGGTCCTGTGACTTCCTGCACCACCACTTGGTATGTACCTGTCACCGAGCCCACCTCATAGAATCCGCTGGACGTGATCGTCCCACCCGTGGCGGACCAGGTGAACGTGCCCGACATGACGCCGCCGAACTGATCCCTAGCCCGTGCCTCGAATTGCTGTGTGGAGCCAAGCGCCAGAGACACGGAAGAGGGAGTGACCTCAACCGCAGAGACTACGCGGTCCACACCCGGGTCGTCGGTCACGTTGACCGTGGCTGTATCCCCCAACGCGCTACGCAGCGCGTGGATCGCTATGACGAAGTCGCCTCCCGCAGTGTCCGCGGGGATGTACATGCCGTTCGCGCCGATCTGTCCGGTAGACGCGCTCCAGTTCACTGGGGCCACCACGCTGTCACCAGCTTCCGTGACGCCGTATGCTACAAAATGCTGTGTATCACTCACGGTCAGATCGACTTGTTGCGGGAACACCACAACTTCCGCCAACTCCTCGTCGAGCGTGCGTGGTTCGGTCGCCGTACAAGCGAGAAGTGCCAGACAAAGGCTGGTTGAAAGGAGACGCCCCGGAGTCATGGAAAACCGTCTTAGCCTAGAGTACGTGGGGAGCATGACTGTTCTACCCGTGGTTGCGTTTGTGGACAACCAGAATTCACCTGCACACGTGAACCAAACCTCGTGGCAGTCCGGACTCAGAGATCATGACGGTCCAGGCTATTTGTTGAAAGAAACGGGCCGCCAGCAAATGATCGATCGCTGGCGGCCCGGCTGGCTTGGCGGTTGACCGCGTTAGCCCCGTAAGCTCTGCGCCACCGCCTTTCGGCGGCTTCGCTCTGAGCAGCATTATTTCGGTGAACACCGCGCTGGCAAGATGCTAACCCAGGGCACAGTGCACCGATGTGATCTGTGTCACTCACGCTTCGGCCTGCAACTTGCGAACTCGGCACCTCGAGCCACACGGTCACGCTTGGAGCATCTATGTCCCTACGAAACAGCACAGTTCTCTTTGTCTCAGTACTGATTCTGGTTGCTGCGCCGGCCAGGCTGATGAACCTGGGGGCACTGAGCTTCTACGCCGATGAGGAGACGAGCGCAATGCCCGCGCGGTCGCTGGCCGAAGGAAACGGCGCACGCATGCCGACCGGGATGGAATACCGGCGGGCGTTGCCGCTTACATGGCTCAATGCCGCAACGGCGCGGGCCATAGGGTTGGACAACGATGTATCATACCGTCTGCCGACTGCTGTGCTGGGGATCTTGACCGTTCCGCTCTTCTTCATTGCCGTGCGACAGTTCGGTGTTGGCACCGTCGCCTTCTTGGCGGCGCTGCTGTTTGCCGTTTCCGAGTGGCATCTGGTCTTCTCCAGACAGGCGCGAATGTACGTGCCATTTCTGCTGTTCTTCATAGCGGGAGCCTGGGCGATTTGGAATTGGGCTGAGACCGGCAAGCAGCGGTGGCTCTTACTTGCAGTACCGATGGCCGCTGGCGCCGTGTCAATGCACCAACTTGGCATCATGATCAGCATGTTCGCTGTGCTGCCTCTGATTGTGCCTGGCCGCCACGAAGTGTCGACGAGCAAGCTGGTAGCACTCGCAGTGATCGTGACCGCGGCAGGATGGATCTATCACGAGTACTTCATCCAGGTGCCATACCGTGCGTGGCTTTCGTCTGCCTTCGATGTAAGGGCCGCTGCCGACAGCGCTGCCGGCGTCACTGTGCAGACTGCCACCCCCGGGCCTTGGTTGGTGATACTCGGTATCATCGGAGGTGGGGCTGGGCTACTGACAACGGTCATGGCCATAAAGGCCGACCGCGGAGGGTCACAACCTCTGGGACAACTGGCAGTCGTCATCAGTGGAGCGGCTGCCGGGGCACTTGCTTGGACTGGCCAGCTGTACGGCGCGTGTATGGCCGGAGTCATATCCTTGATTCTGTTGCCGGGCGACCGGTCCGTACTAATCAAACAAGCGCGCATTCCGATAGTCCTAATCGCCATTCCTGCCATCGTGTGGCTTGTTGTAGTGGTTCTGGGTCAAGGGCCACGTGAAGGGCTAAAAGCGGTTTCGGCTTTTCCCTATCCCTATCCGCTGTACCTGGCTTACCAGTTTCCTTTGATCCTTCTGCTCTTCGGGGCCGTGTGCGTGGTGGTTGCCATGCGGGCGGCGACTCAGGGAGATCGCCCCCTGAGAGCGGCGCTTCTAGCCGGTTTACTGCCAATCGTAGCAGTAGGCGCGGTGTCACGTTGGGGAGGTACTCGCTACCTGTTTGCCGCCTATCCATTCCTTCTCTTGGTGGCGAGCTGCGGCTTGGTGTGGCTGGTGGCCTGGGTCGGCAAGAGGCTTCCCAGATGGACTGAGAGTGCCACCCTCGCCCTAGGGACCCTGGTCGTATTGTCAGGTGCCCTTGGAGGCCACGGTCTGCCACAGGCTGCACGCGTGGTGCGACTAGGCCACGGCGAACCGGTCAATGAGGCGGTTCACATGTACCCGTTCCGACCTGACCACGCCTCCGCGGGACTATACGTTCGAGAGCAGCGGTCGGAGCGCGACATCGTGATCGCTGAAGATCCTCTGCAGCAGTGGTGGTATGCGGGGAGCCCGATCGATTATTGGCTTCGCAGCTACAGTGACAGCCGCGGATTCAGCCTACTCGCGTCTCCCGAAGGGCGAGTGTGGCTGATCACGTCAGGCGAGAACCTCACGCGGCGTTCGTATTACCTGAACGTACAGCAGGGGATGTGGTTGGACTCGCTCGAGAATGCTCTCGTCCCGTCGTTCGTGGCTCGGGACCGCGCTACCAAGGTCTACTGCCTCAACTGTCCCGGTCAGTGAACTGGCAGAGACGGGCCGTCAGACGGGTCCGCGCTGGCCTGCACTTTGCCAATACCTACTGTGAGACTTCTTTCGGACCCATGGGGTCGGAGGGAGTTAACCGGAGGGCACCGCGGCTCAGCGCTGGAACAGCCGCCACCTCCTACGGACTGCCGAACCAGAACGTTGGGGAGGCCCGGTAGTGTTGCGTGTACGCAACACCCATAGAGAAGCTGTCTTGGCGACAGGTATGAGGACCATGACCCAGACCGATCCGCATCTTTCAGTTGTCGTACCGCTCTATAACGAGGCCGCAAATGTC
>JBDGZZ010000372.1:0-3855 GCA_039588335.1 Gemmatimonadota bacterium
TCACAAACGCTACCGATCTCCAGGCCGCCGCCGCGGCCGGTGAGATCTCGATCGGTGACGTGGTGAGACGCTTCGAGTGCCCGCTGATACCTAAGCGCTGATTCCGGGCGCGAAGGTTGTCTCTGGATCGCCGATGGGCTGCGTGCTGCTCCCCCGAGTACCGGGCCTATCGGCGATGCTTTTTCTCAAGACGGTCACATCGCCGACCGAGCCCCGTAATGTAAGATTGGAATCGAGGCTGAGACAGACTCCCCGTAATTCGTTCCAGGAGGTCGACATGATACGCAATATGCCAACAAAGACGGCGTTGGCCGTAGTTGGCCTGGTACTTACCATAGCACTACGGACCGGAGCCAGTACCGATGCCCGGGATGCGTCCGGTGGGAAACCCGGAATCGCTTCCGCAGCAGAAGGATCCCGGCAAAGCTTCAAGAAGCCACCGGACGAGGAACTACGAAAGCTGCTCGATCCGCTCCAATACGAAGTGACGCAGAAGAACGGCACGGAACTGCCTTTTCAAAACGCCTTTTGGGACCATCACGAAGAGGGGATCTATGTCGATATCGTATCGGGCGAGCCGTTGTTCAGCTCCCGCGACAAGTTCGCCTCGGGCACCGGGTGGCCGAGTTTCACACGGCCTTTGGTCCCAGAATATGTTGCGGAGCACGAAGACAAAAGCCTCGGCATGAGACGGGTCGAGGTGCGTTCGAAGCTGGCTGATTCACATCTCGGCCATGTGTTCACGGATGGGCCGCAGCCGACCGGACTTCGCTATTGCATCAACTCAGCCGGGCTGAGATTCATCCCGGTCGACGATCTCGAGGAAAAGGGCTACGGGGAATTTCTGGCATCGTTCCGCCCTGGAACAATGAAAGAGGATGCGAAAATGAACGATCGAGAGATTGCGACGCTTGCCGGAGGTTGTTTTTGGGGCATGGAGAACATACTGCGGGACATTCCGGGTATTGTTGATACCGAGGTCGGCTACGCGGGTGGCGACGTAGAAAATCCGGATTATCGCACGATCAGCACCAGCCGCACGGGTCACGCCGAGGCTGTGCGCATCGTTTTCGACCCCGGCAAGATCGGCTTCGAAGAACTGCTGGGATACTTTTTCCGCATGCACGACCCAACCACACTGAACCGCCAGGGAAACGATGAGGGCAGCCAGTACCGCTCCGCCATTCTTTACCACAGCGACCGCCAGCGCGAGATCGCCGAGCGCGTCAAGCAAGAGGTGGACCGCGCCGGCAAGTGGAAGGGCGCGGTGGTGACCGAAATTGCTCCGGCTGGCCCTTTCTACATGGCCGAGGACTATCATCAGGACTACCTAGAGAAGAATCCGAATGGATACACGTGCCATTACCTCCGTGAGTGGGATTGAGCGGCCACGGCTGCCTGCCACTTTTCTATACAAGCCCGCTGATAAGGCTGCTATGCTTCTCAAGCAACACGAGCGGCAATCGGACGTGTCGGTCGTCATCCAGCTTCACGAGATGACACTGCGCAGACCAAATTTCCCGACACAAGGCCGTAGCCGCTGCGTAACTGCATTGGGAGGCAGGCGGTGTCAAAGACCGGTGTTCCGACCGATGATCGGAGCGATCGAGATCCATCGGGCAACGTCGAGGACGCTTGGGGGAATCCCGAGTTTCTCGAGGGCGTTCGCGGCCGGGATCCGAAAGCGCTTGCCGGCTTTTTCGACATGGCCTTCCCCTATGTTTACAATCTCGCATACCGGCTTATGGGAAACCGGGAGTTGGCGGAAGACGTCACACAGGACGTTTTTGTAAAGGTGTACCAGGCCGCCGACAGGTTGCAGGTTGATCGGCATGCAAAGCCCTGGCTGACGACGATCACCTACAATACATGTCGTGATACGGCGCGCCGGGCAGCGGCGCGCCCAGAAGCCCTGGAGGACGCGACAATAATCGGAGAGAGGTCGGGTGATGCATCGAGCCCCGAGGATGTGCTTCTGCGCAAGGAGCGAGAGAAACTGACTGAAAAGGCGCTGTTGGAGCTCGATGAAGAGTCACGGGCCGTTGTCATCCTGCATGATTTCTCCGGCACGTCCCACGACGATATCGCGGAGATAGTGGGGCTGACGCATGCAGCGGTTCGAAAAAGGTACTCGCGGGCGCTCAAACGCATGGCGCAGATCATCAAGGGGTTGCAGTAATGGCCGATGGGTCGAATAAGCACTTCGATGAAAACGAAGTCCCACGCCGGGTGCAAGAGCTGCCATCGGTTGCGGCCGATGAAGATTTCCGCAAGCGGTTGAGGAGTTCGTTTGTCGGCGGTCACTTCGACGCGGGCCGGGCGGCGACAAGCAACGCCAACAGAAGAGCAGAACCGCGCTTCGCGTGGGGGCGTTGGCTCGTACCCGTGACTGCCGCGGCTGTTTTGGCGGTGGCGATCATCACTCTCAACCGCCCACCCGAGCTGCGCGTTACACAAGTAACCGGTGGTGGGGAGGTCCGTCTCGACGGGCGTGCGGTGGCATCGGACGATATGGAGTCACTAACGGCCGGCATACAGGCCGGGGCTGAGATTGAAACCCCACCCGAGACGCTGATCGACCTGCTGGCCGAAGATGTCGTGCTGTTCGAGGTCACCGGAGGGTCGCGCATGTCCATACCGAAGATCCCCGGCCGGTGGTTCGAACGTGAGGTCGCCTGCAGTCTCCTTGTGGGTGAGGTGCGAATCAAGACGGGCGAACGTTTCCCGGGTAGTCAACTGAAGGTGTTCACACCCGAGGGTATCGTGGAAATCGCCGGTACGCTGCTGTCCATCCAACGGGACGCGAACGGGACGTGCGTCTGCGTGCTCGAGGGCGTCGCTCGCGTCGGCGTGGATCAAGGCGACATGCAGCCGGTGGAGCCGGGATACCGCAAGGTGATGATGCGCGATGGCACGGTAGAGATCATCCCCGTGAAGCCGATGCACCGGGACGGCGTCCTCGATTTCGACAAACGCGTGGGACAACAAATCAGATAAGCATTATCCACCATGGCCATCGATCGCGACTTATCCTGAGCACCCTCGAGGATCTAATACGGATTGGAACTTTCGGTTTCCTGGTTACCATCCCATCGAAAATAGTGGAGACGGAAGAGTAATCGGGATGGGCCTGATTGCAGGACAACAAGTTAATTGGTGGAGGCGGCGGGAATCGAACCCTTGTTCCCTGTAAACCCTAACCCGATGATGGCGAACGACTTCGGCTTTTGCTGCGTGAAAACGTTTGAGTTACGACGCCGTTTCGATTCCCCTGGATTCCCCTCCAGTCCCCTGGAGTCCTCCCCAGTCTTGGAGATATATTGGAGACGGCTTGACTGTTATTATGCACACGAAAAACCCGGCCGTCAGGAATTCCAAAACAACGACCGGGCATGTTCGATAACAAGTGCGCGCGTTATTTGAGCAGGACCATCTTTCGAGTCTGGACGAAGTCGCCCGCTTGCATTCGGTAGAAATACACGCCGCTGGCGATACCTTTCGCATCCCAGGTTACATCGTGTCGACCGTCAGGCATCTCACCATCCACCAGCGTCCTTCGCCAACCACATCCGAACCGCAACCGCTGAACTCGCAGCGGGCTCACGCTTAAGGATTAGCCGTTTTTCGGCCGATTCACGCATAAGGTTCCATCGAGTACAATTGCGCTGGGTGTCGAACAACCAGACAAATCGCCCTCTGGTTGAGGTCCTGTGGCAACACATAAAGGCAAGGAACATACGATGGATTGCCGTAAAAAGGAGGAAGCTCATGAGTAAGATACTGGTTACATTCATGGTCTTGATCGTGCTCGCGCTCGGCATGACAGCGTGCGGGGACAAGACGCCATCCGAGAAG
>JBDGZZ010000373.1:0-6777 GCA_039588335.1 Gemmatimonadota bacterium
TGCATCCGACGAATCAGACGCTCTTTCGGATCAAACCAGACCCTTCAACGCCCCCCACCACCTCGGATGCGGCACCATCCTGCCGTTCTTGATGTGGTTGCATTAGGAGTAGGATAGGCCGGTGCCCCGCACCAGCTCGATCACGGGATCAATCGCCGTGACCGCAGACCTCCCAAACACGTCCTGCGAAAGGACTGGATGATTGACAGCCAAACCAGCGACCAGTAATTTGAAGGTAGTTCATACCCCCCTAGTTCCTTCGGGAGCTAGGCGCGAGGCCGTGCCCATCGGGCCGGCCTCTGCTTTTTCCCCCCTGGTATGGCTCAAATGAAGACTTACGTCTACGTCGACGGTTTCAACCTCTACTACGGTGGCGTGAAGGACACACCATATCAGTGGCTAAATATCAATGCGTTATGCCAGCATCTACTACCCGAGAACGACATCGCGAAGATCAAGTATTTCACGGCCCGCGTTACGGGTCGCCCAGATGATCCGGACCAGCCCACGCGGCAGCAGACCTTTCTCCGAGCCTCAAGACCTTACCCAACCTGGGGATCATCTACGGCCATTTCCTGACAAACGAGGTGTACATGCCCCGTGCTGATTCCTCCCCCAAAAGGCGGACGTACGTCAAAGTAATTAAGACTGAGGAAAAGGGTTCGGACGTCAACATGGCCACGCACCTTCTGCGTGATGGTTTTAGGAACGAGTACCAGGCTGCCGTTATGATCACAAACGACTCGGACTTGCTTGAGCCCGTCAGAATCGTCCGCCAGGAACTCGGGTTCACGATCGGAATTCTGAATCCTCACCAGCGAGCCAGCCGCGTTCTCGCTAGGGAGGCGTGCGCGGCTCGCCCTGAAGGGCGAGCGAAGATGCGTCTTTCAAGACGTGTCCTGCGGGGCCGGGCCACGCAGTTCACCGCTGGAGATCGTCGGGTTCGGTATCGGCCTGGTCACCGGACGGACGATGCCGCCAAAGCCCACTTACAAACGACTTTTGCAGGCCCGCAGCAGCCGTTTGCACGCTTACAATCGTCGTTTGCAGCGTTACACACGGCGTTTGCAGCGTTACATCGGTCGTGCACACGTTTGCAGAGGGTGTGTGCAGCCTTACAAACGGCATGTGCAGGCTTACATAAGTCGTTTGCAACGTTACACAGGCCTTCGGACGCTTTACACATGGCCATTGCAAGCCTGCAAACACCGTTTGTAGGCGCACAAACATCGTCTGTAGGCGTACAAATATCGTCTGTAGGCGTGCAAACATCGTCTGTAGGCGTGCAAACATCGTTGTGGGCGTACAAACATCGTCTGTGGCGCGGCATGTCCTAGAGTTTCTCCGTATCTCCTGACTTGTAGACCATATGTCAGGGTTTGGCCAGGCTCATCCCGACTCTGGAGTGGGCAGCCAATCGGCACAGTGTTATGTTGAGTCTACGTGTGAGGTACCCGACAGCTTTCGCTGCGCCGAGAGCCGAGTGATCCACTCGGCTCTGTTGGTTTGCGAGAACACTCGCCGCGCGCGACCCGGCCCGAAAGGCGAGCGAAGATGCGTCTTTCAAGACGTGTCCCGAAGGGGCCGAGCCCGCGGTTCACCGCAGGAAGAAAGGGCGGCTCGCAGCCAGCCAAGCACGGCGAGACACGTGCTGTTTTCGAATCGCGGCGCTACATCGCCGAACTCAACAAGCCCCGCATCAGACTGCCGTCGCTCGTCGGTTTCGTGGCCGGTGCAGGCGTGGGGCACGTGGTGGGGAGGGTGACGCGGTGAAACCCGCGCCTTAGTCCGCGGACAACGGGCTTGCAGCCACCGACTCGAGGCTCCGGTCCGTGGACATCAGCCATTTGGCCGTGGACTACAGCCGTTTGTCCGTGGACAACAGACGAAAGTCCGCGCCATCAGCCCGATGTACGTCGACAACGGACGAATGTACGTCGACAACGGACGAATGTCCGTCGACAACAGACGAATGTCCGTCGACAACAGACGAATGTCCGTCGACAACAGACGAATGTCCGTCGACAACAGACGAATGTCCGTCGACAACAGACGAATGTCCGTCGACAACGCCCTGATGTCCGTGGCCTCACACCTATTGTCCTCGGCCGTTGGACGTGGTCCCCATTCACTTTCACAAGGAGGTTCGTATGGCGAAGCGGTTTCCCAGAACCGAGTCCGACATCGCGACTATCGGGGGTGAGCGCGGGAGACGAGGGGAAGAACTTCCTGAGTGAGGGTCCTTTCCAGGATTTCCGGGGTCCAGCCAAGGCGCGGCGGTGTTTTGCTTGGCGTTCACCCAGCTTCGTGGGCTTGAGCGCACCGGACGAACGCTGTTCGTGTAGCGCTGACCGCAGAGATCGGTACCAATTCGCGCGACTCTGGTTATTCACTATCGCTCAAATCGCACACCGTTGTTGAGCGGTGCGAGGGTACGTGTTGAGCGTTGTGTTCTGGTCTTTGACCGCCAGGGTTCGCCGATCGCGAAGCGGTGCCGGCGTGGTGGAACTGGTAGACACGGGTACCTCACACGTACCTGGGCTTCGGCCCGTCCGAGTTCGAGTCTCGGCGTCGGCACCCACCGCGCGCCGCCTCTGGAGTGGGCAGCTAATCGGCACAGTGTTATATTGAGTCTACGTGTGAGGTACCCGTAGCTTCCGCTGCGCCGAGAGCCGAGTGATGTTCGCTTGGCTCTCCTCATTTTGGGGAACACTCGCCGCTACTCAGCGGTGTCCATAGCCCGATTGGATCGTGCCGGATCAATCGTAACCGCACGACCACCGATGAATCCCTTCATGTCCAATCGGATTCAGGAGATGTCCCAGTCCATGTTCGAGCGCTTTCCAGGCATCAATCGTTGAGCGCTTCCCAAAATTGTTCGTTGCAGGTTCCGTGTCTTCCCGTCCGTTCCGTACGCTCCCGAGTCCGTCGTAGGGGAGGCTAGACGGCGGGGCGGCTTAACCCCTTTTCAGACAATGAGTTACAATGTTCTGAGCGCCTTTTCGGAACGACGTTTCGAAACGTCGGCAAGGCGAGCCGAAGTTCAGATCAGGCGTGCCGAAATTCAGATCAGGCGCGCCGAAATTCAGGTAAGTCGTGCCGAGATTCAGGTAAGCCGTGCCGAAGTTCAGATCAGGCGTGCCCAGATCGGCCGTGCCGAAACTCAGGTAAGGCATGCCGAAATTCAGGTAAGGCGTGCCGAGACTCTGGTAAGGCGTGGCGAAATTCAGATCGGCCGTGCCGAAACTCAGGCAAGGCCTACCGAAATTTAGATCGGCCGTGCCGAAATTCGGATTCGCCGCCTCGAAATTCGTATCTGCCAAAGCGGAGTTCAGATCAGGCGTCTCGGACTTGCGAATCCCGTACCTACGCGATGAACGCGGATGCCCTCAAGCACGCGGTTCTCGGCCGAGCGCACCCCTATCCAGACACCAAGGTGAGCGCAAGCACTCCGCTGCAACCATTCTCTATCACTCGGTGTATTTTGCCTATAACTCTCCAATTGGGAGCCAACAGATGCGCCGCGTGCTGTTCGCCGTCCTGCTCTGCGTCGGATTGTCCGGCTGCGCAATTCCACAATCAGTGGAGGGCCTCCTACTCGGAGGATGCCGCCCCTATGGTATGAAAGGTGGTAGCCGTGACCCAGAGGGGGGAAAATTGAGGCCCGAACCACGCCTGCCACCAGGCTGTGACGGACCATTCAAGCCTCGGCCGAAGTCAGTCCCTCAACCTTAAGAACTGCGAAAAGCGGCTGGAGTCCGCCATCGAGCTGCTGAGGTAAGCCGCTTTCGGCCAGCCGCATCTGACCCCACACCACGGAACTTCTGCGTATCTCCCGGAGGTATTACCACGTGTCCACCTGACCAGGAGAACCGCTAAACGAGGCTCGTCGTATGTCGCCCCACAGCGCATTGGGGACGCGCAGTCCCCACACGAGGAGTGGACCTTGGTCCCACCCGTACAGCCGTCGGCTGAAGCTGGGACTTCTTTTCCCGGCAGTCCTCTCTCTTTCCTGCACCAAACCAGAGCAGGTTGCTCCGGACGCCGGAACGGCGCCACAACTCATCTGGAGTCCACCAGTGGCGTACCCGCCCAGAATGTTCGCGAGGGGAGTTGAGGGCAGGGTGGTCGTGCAGGCAATGGTTGACAGCACGGGCAGAGTTGAACCCAGCACCATCGAAGTCGTCAGCGCGACACGTTCGGAGTTCGAGCGTCCGGCCATCGACATGTTGCAGAACAGTCGCTTCACTCCGGGTCGAAGTGACACGCGAGCGCTCCGAAGGCTGGTCCGTGTACCGGTGGTGTTCGATTTGAGACGGGGATCAGTTGTCGGATCGGCTGACAGTGCGGCCGCCGCAGCCCTGGCATTGCAGGGTGAGTCGCTGGCTCGGCGGGGCAACATCACCGAAGCATTGACGGCTTACTCCGCGGCGTTGAGCCTGGATCCCCGGTTGAACGGATCGCTTCAATTCTGGTACCGGCATTGTTGGCACGGGAGCCTCTGGGGTAATGCCGAGGAGGTCATGTTGGCGTGTGAGCAGGCCGTGGCGCTCGAGCCACTCTTGGCCAGCACGAGAGAAGCGCGTGGCTTGGCACGCGCGCTGACCTCCGACTACGCTGGAGCTATAGAGGATCTTGAACAATCCGCAGCGCGCGCAACCACGAGCGAGGAGAGAGCCCAGCGACTCAGTTGGATCAGGACCCTCGCGTCGGGACAGAACCCGTTCACTGAGGAGGTGCTGCGGGCGCTTCGGCGGCGGACGACCTGACGACCTTCGGCTCGGCCCCTGCGGGACGCGTTCTGAAGAACGGAAGAAAACGCGTCTCATCTAAATGATTGTCGTTGAAGGCCGCCTAGCCCGTTCCCACTCCATGAGTGACCGCGTTTTCCAGCCACATCGCTCACGAATTCGGTTGTCGGTTACCCAGTTCCGTACGCTCCCGAGTCCGTCGTCGGGGAGGCGAGACAGCGAGACGACACCCGAGTCAAATCACCGAGCTGTCCCCCGGCAGCCTGAGCCAGGACTTCAGCATCGTGCTTGGCCTGAGACATGGCATTCCGGAGCGCGTCATCTCGTGCATCACGCTCATCACTCGAGGCAAACCGTAGGTTGCTCACGTCGGTCGCTCCTGCCGCGAGCGCAACCTCAACGAGAGCCGGGATCTTAGCCATATCCCAGAATGTCAGTCGAACGGCTGCCGTCGCCGTGTAGCTCACGATCTGACGGCCTGAATCGAAATCAAGGTCAGGGGTGACCTGATACGCGGCATTTGGCAGCGATTCGGCCGGGAAGCCCAGCGTCTGCAGTGTGTCTGTCAACGCCATTAGCCTGCGGTCCATTTCCGCTCCCGCAGCAGTCGGCGTGGAGTCCTGGATGCTGATTCCCACCGTTAACACTGCGTGATCTGCTTTTGCGGCCGAGGATCCACCAGCTATCACCTCGATCACCGGCCGCTGATCGTTGCCTTGTCCGTAGAGGGACAACGGCATCATTGAGACCAATAGTAGACCGTGCACGACCCAGGAAGGTGTCATGAGCATCTCCTCCTGTTCTCCACCAATCGAGACATCAGAGCACGCTCACGATCAGCGTGCATCGCGTCGCCACGCCGTCCCCGCGATCGTCAATATCTGACATACTCGAGCACCGCACCAGTGCGCTTCAGACGCCTCGACGCGCACCGTTGGTCGCACTTGTCGATCACGCACGAATGTCCCAGAAACGACAGACAATGTCCCCGGGGCGCACTGACGCGCTGGTCTGGAGTATGTATCTTGTAGTTGGACCAGTCGCCCTCCCAGCCGCCGAGTACTTCAACAAAGCAGCATCGATTCTGGCAACGCTGGCTAACACTGCCAGTCGTACCGGCGCACTCATCAACCGAGAGCGTACAGTGCATGATCCATTGCGACATCAAGACGCACCGGTTCAACGGTATCTGCTGAGCGTGATGGTCTACTTGATCGTTAGCTCAGCGGCACCGGCATGTGGAGGAGAGGGAGAAGTAATCACACCTCCACCACCGACAGTGGAATCCGTTACTGTCACCCCGTCATCTGACACGCTGCAGTCATTAGGGGAAACAGTCAGCTTGGCGGTGTCCTCGTTCGATGCGAGTGGCAATGTGGTGACCGGCAGGTCTTATACGTGGGAATCCTCGGACACCGACGTGGCAACCGTATCGGGATCCGGCGTAGTGACCGCGATTGAGAATGGCACGGCCGTGATAACCGCCACAACCGGTGACGCTTCAGGATCGGCTTCGATCTTGGTGAGGCAGGAGCCCTTCAGGCTGGCGTTCGTAACGCAACCATCGCTGGTGCCGGCGGACAGCATTATCTCGCCTGCTATCGAAGTCGGAGTAAATGACGCCATGGGAAATGCCGTGGTGACGGCCGCTGAGACCATCTACCTCGAACTCGGGGGAGTAGGGCCGGGCCCCGTCACCGTAAACGGCGCGGTGGCCGTGGACCCGATCGCCGGCGTGGCGACCTTTGGCGACCTGGCCATCGATACACCGCACGCAGACTATTACCTGACGGCTACTATGGACGGCGTTCCCCCCACATCCAGCGACTCGTTCGACGTGGTTCTGGCATTCTCGAGCGTGGACGTTGGTGGCGCTGCTGCGTGTGGGATAACGGTGGACAGTGCGGCATTCTGCTGGGGCCAGCTCACCGCCGGAATAGCGGACACATCCACCAATCGCCCCGTTCCGGTTGCCGGCGGACTGTCATACTGGGCGCTGAGTCTCGGTGTCACACATAGTTGTGGC
>JBDGZZ010000374.1:0-3832 GCA_039588335.1 Gemmatimonadota bacterium
TTGCCCGGCGTGGCATTGCTGGCAACCTTGGTGGCAGTGAGGTTCGGCTCGACCACCGTCATGCCGGTGGTGCTGCCCGCGCCGCCGGCAATTTGCGTCGCGTCGTTGCCATTCATCCGGTTGTAGGTGTACGAAGCGCTGTTGTTGAAGGACAGGCCACTCTGGTTGGTGGTGATGTTCTGCAACTCTACCGTAATCTCGATGACCGCCTGGCCGTTGGCGGGGATGTCGATACCGGTGGCCGTGTCTTCAATAATGAGGTCGGTGGCAGTGCCTGTATTGCTCAGGGTCCAGGTGCCGCCGGATACCACGCTTGCACTGACAAAGCGCAAGCCCGCCGCGGAGAGGCCCAGATCGTCCAGTATCCGCACGTCGTACAGGGGCGCGGCGATGGGGGTCGCGGGCACCGTTACCCGGTACGTGAACTGCTCGCCGATCGTGGCGCTCGCCCGGGTATTTTCCTTCGTCAGCGGGCGGGGAGACTGGATCACCACCTCGGTGGCATCACCCGGAACACCTGGCGGGGCGATGCCGCCGACGTACGGGTCATCACTCGTTGCGGTGAGGCCACCAAAGGCGGAAAGGCTCGCCTGGTTGGCGACCACGGTGCCGTTGGTGAGGGTCGGCTTCAGGTTGATCTCGAACTCGATGACGAGTTCGCCGCCGACCGCAACGTTCAGAGGGGTGGTATCGCCGCTTATTGTCAACAGGCCACTTGCGGAATCAAAGCTGTACGTGGCTCCCGCAGGCGGAGGCGTAACCATGGCGAAGGTGGTCAGATCGAAGCTGTTCGGGTCCAGCGGATCGCTGATGGTGATCTCTTCGATGGTCTGGTCGACATTGAAGATGCGCAGCCGATAGCGCAGCCTGTCACCCGGAACGGCCGTGGTGGCCGGGTTCGCGCCGCTGGTCAGGTTCGCGACCGTCTTCTGAAAGTAGTAGCCGGCCAGCGCCGTCGTGACCGTCTCGCTGTCCTGGAAATCCAGTACGCCCGGGGTGCCGTCGGTAAGCGGTCCCCTGTCGTACTGGTGGCGGCCGGGAAGACTACTGTCGCCACTGAACCACCGGGTAACGCCGGCCACGTTGGTAAGCGGGATGCCGTCTGCGCTGTCGCCGTCGATCTGAGATTGGTAGGTGATGATCAGGTGTTGAGAGGACCCGACCTTGGCCGCGGGCGTATCCAGCATGGTCAGGCTGAGCTGGCACGTGGGCGCACCACTATAGGTAACCGAGTAGTCGGTGCCCTGCACCAGCGGACCCGAAACCGGGGTGACGCCATCCGCCGCAAAGACTTGGGCGGTGACCCCCGGGCCTGTCGTGGGGTCGTAGTCGCACATGCCGCCGGCGGGCCCGTCGGGGAGCTGATCGAGGATCGTCACGTTCCAGGCATCACTGCCGCCGATGTTCTGGACGTCGATGGTAAAGGTAGCCGGGACCCCCAGGTTGAGGGCCGTCTCACTGCTCGTCTTCGTGACCACGAGATCGGGCTCGGCGATGGTCATCGGCTGCGTGACCCCCCACTCGCCCGGAAGGGGCACGTAGTACACTCCGTCGATGAGTCTCCCGAAGGACCACTTGGCGGTGTTGATGAACTGCGTCCCTGCTGTGTTTGCCGGAGTGTTGTCGAGGACGACCGTCATCTCGACCACGACCTGCTCTCCGGCCGCAATCAGGGGAATCGATTTGTAGGAGAGGTTCTTGGGCGTCCAGACCCCGCCTGGTGCCAAGGGGTCGTCTTCGGGTACAAGCGTCACGGGGGAGCCGCTGCCCTTGTAGTAGGCGTTGATGTCCACGTACGTGAGGTCCGCGCCCGTCGCGGTGAGATCATCCCAGAGTGTGACGGTGTGCAAGTCGTTGGTCGACGGATCACCGGACAGTTGCATGGAAGGGAGCGTGAGCGTGTAGGTGAAGGGCACACCGACGGCGGCTGTGGTCTGGCCCGCGGGATTCTTCTTCTCGATTGTCTCTACGGGTATAAAGAGATCCTGACAGGCATTACTGGAACCGTAATCCGAACTGTTGGCAAACCAGATCCTGTGGTCCACATTGGCACACGCCATATGGCCCGTGAAGAAGACGTTGTCGAAGATAATCAGATATATTGTGGGGTCATTCGTTTGAAAGTTGATGGTGGTGGTCAGCTGATTCGACTGCGGCCAGTTCTGGAATGTGCAATCCGTGTCGATCGTGATCTGGGTAGGAGGAGTAGTGAGAACATTACCGTCAAGCACTCCGAAGTACGGGGCATCACTGCAAAACTTCTCCGCACCGAGCGCCGGGGAAACCGCTCCCACCACCATGGCGAAGAGGATCAGCAGCAGGAAACCGAGCCTCGAGCCGCGTGCCGTCAGAGCCACAAGAAAACTGCCCCGCTTCACAGGTGTTTTCTCCTCACGTTATCCCGTGCCCCTTCGACAGCCCTGCCATCCTCCCCCCACGGGAGGACCAGAGGCTTTGTGCCCCCCGGTTGCCCAGGGTTTACCGTTTCGGAAACATGAGTAGTTATCGAGAGAAGAACTCTCTCTGTCTGGATACTAACAGGGGCAGCGTTGAAGGGAAGTGATTCGGCGCACACATGCCCGGGGGTGAACGGAAAAGAAAGTCTCTGCTTGCTAAAATCCGGCGCCGTCTCTACCGTGATTGGATATAAAGCGGGTAGACTTTTTGAATGCAGACAACCGGCATTCGAATGCGGCATTGCCGGTTGCCTGCCGATGGGACGGCTGGCGGTACTAAAAGATTATCCAGCCCGAAATCCCCTGATGTACCCACAGGATCAGTTCTTGAAGGATTTGCGATCCCCCGGAAATCAGTTGATAGCGAATTGAGCTCTGCGATTCTTGGCCCAAGAAGCCTCATTGTGCCCGATGGCGATGGGCCGTTCTTCTCCGTAACTAACGGTGTTCAGTCGATTGGTGCCGATGCCCAGGTCGACGAGGAACATTGTGACCGATTCAGCGCGCCGTTCGCCCAAGGTGCTATTGTAGGCATCCGTGCCGCGATCATCGCAATGTCCTTCAACGGTAATCGCTATATCCGGATTCAAGCGCAGATAATCGGCCTTGCTGTTTAAGATCTGCCGGGCTTGGTCCGACAATACAAAGCTGTCGAATCCGAAATGGATACTCTCGTTGAGAAATGCCCTTTCGGCAGCTTCACGGGCAGCGGCTTCCACCCGAAGTCGATCTTCTTCAAGCCGTCCGGCCTGCTCGGCTTCCTCGGCGGATCTCTCCGGTGCCTTTTGGACTTCCGGTTCGGTCGTCGATACCGGCTCGGTTTGAACCACCTTCTTGGTACACGAAACCGTGAAGAATATAACAGGTAACATCAGTACCACGGCAATAGCCAACCACACGTTCGTCCTCATTTTGTTCCCTCCTTTGTTTCGATGTTGACACATCGTTTATTGGCGTGTTGTTAACGAACCCTGCTTCACAGGCGTCTTCTCCTCACGTTGACCCGTGCCCTTCGACAGCCCTGCCATCCTCCCCCCACAGGAGGACCAGAGGCCTTGTACCCCCCGGTTGCCCAGGGTTTACCGTTTCGGAACCATGAGTGGTTTATTGAAACGAGCACTCTCTGCTCAGGATACTAGCACGAGCGGCGCTGAAGGGAAGTGATTCGGCGCACACGCGCCAGGGGGTGAACGGAAAAGAAAATCTCTGCTTGCTAAAAATCCGGCGCCGTCTCTACGGATAATCGTCAATTATCAGTCAAGACTTCAGTTCAACTATCTACACATCACCCCCTTTGATTGAAAATACGTCCTCTGTGTAAGCATGGCAAAGAGGACCCTGATGAGCTTGTGTGCTGTGGCGAACAGAGCCTTTTG
>JBDGZZ010000375.1:0-3824 GCA_039588335.1 Gemmatimonadota bacterium
GGGTGCTCCTGTGGAAGCGTGGATGCTGACAACCATCAAGCAGGGAGGCTTTGCTACGGTACGCATCCCAACCCGTTGGAGCGACCACGCTGCAGCATCCCCACCGCACACGATTAACGCAGCCTTTCTGGATCGCGTGACCGGGGTCGTGGATCAGGCGTTGTCCGCCGGACTGATGGTGGTGCTGAACATTCATCACTACGAAGAGATCTTTAGCGATCCTCATGGACAGCGCGATCGTTTTCTGGCCTTGTGGCAGCAGATTGCCACTCATTTTCGAAGCTATCCGGATAGCTTGGTGTTCGAGGTACTGAACGAGCCGAACAACAACCTGACGCCGGAGTTGTGGAACGACTTTCTAATAGACGCCTTGGCCGTGATTCGCCCCAGCAATCCGGATCGCTACGTCATGCTTGGCACAGGAGAATGGGGCGGCATCGGCGCGATGACTCGTCTGCGACTACCGGATGACAATCGTGTGATCTTCACCTTTCATTACTACAGTCCCTTTGAGTTCACTCATCAGGGCGCCGAATGGGTCTCCGGTTCCAGCGCCTGGCTGGGAACAACCTGGGGCACGAATCAGAATAGAGCGGATGTGCAGAATGACTTCAATACCGTCGCCGAATGGGCCTTGCAACACAATGTCACGGTCTTCATGGGAGAATTCGGAGTCTATTCCCGCGTTGCAATGGACGACCGCCTAGCTTGGACGGCATTCGTGACCAGAGAAGCCGAAAGACGTGGTTTTTCCTGGGCCTATTGGGAATTTGACGCCGGTTTCGGAGCCTATACCGAAGGGCAGTGGAACGAACTGCATGAAGCATTGATTCCGTAAAACAAGAGGCAAAGCGCGAGGTTCGTCCATGTTGATGCGAAAGCTCTACTTGGGGGCAGTGTTTCTCCTGTGCATTGTGCTCCCCGGCTCCGGCCTGGTGGGCCAATCCTTGTTCCCCGAACCCGTTGAGGATGGGTTCTTCAGGGTCGTGACCTGGAACATTCGGAACTTCCCAGAGCCCACAACCGACGTGAATCGGGTCGCGCAGATCCTGCTCTCGCTTGATGCGGACCTGATTGCCGTTCAGGAAATCCACGACCGCACCGAACTCCAAAACCTGTTGAATGCTGTGAATACTTTGAGCGCGGACCGGCACCAACAGGAGGGCACTCGACTCAGAAGCTACGGCTTCGAGTTGAGCGGAGACGGGGGTGCTGGCAATCAGTTCGTTGGGTTCGTCTACGACGAGTATGCTGTGCAGTTAACGCAGGTCGGCGATCTCACTAGCCTCCAGATGTCACCCGATCTTCGACCCGGGTTCTTTGCACGGGTTCGGAGTCTAAGGGGTGGGTTGGACTTCCAGATCATCGCCAACCACACCGATAGCGGGGTGAACCTCACAGACTACCAGAATCGGCAGACATTTCTCAGCGCTCTCGGGGCGGAAGTAGCTGATCGCTGGGACGATGAGCCAGACTTCATTGTACTCGGCGACCTCAACACGATGGGTCGATCGCAATCCGGCGGCCAGCCCACAGTCCACGCCGAAGAGGAACTCTCGCGCATGGACCAGGCTCTCTCCAACATGGGGTTCAGGCGCATTCCGGCGTCCCCAGCCTGTTCCGAGTACTACAACCAAGAGGGGAGCTTCCTAGATCATATCCTCGTCCCACTTGGGATGAGAGAAGCTCCTCCGCACGCGGTGGCCCAAGTGTACGGGTACTGTCGCCTTCTCCAATGCCGCCCGTACGCAACAGGGTCAGGGCCCTACGACTACGTGCACGCTTCCGATCACTGCCCAGTGGTACTAGATCTGATCGACGTGGACTGGGGGTGATTGACGACGCATCACATCCCAAGCCAGTCTTCAGCATTCTGGTAATAGATTCTTCTCAACACTGAGGCAGGCAATTTCAATCCTGCGAACGTGCCTCGTACGTCGCTGGAAGTCAGAACTGTGTCTGTGGTGAAGTAGAGCCAATCACGGTGCCATTTCTCAGCGATCCAATCGAGAGCGTCCGTTCTCTCGCTCACGCCGACATCCGTCGCATAGATCATTCGGTCTTGATACTTGATGATGAATTCCCGAACGATGTCGCGATCTTGGATCTGTAGATGAACGATGCGGGCAGCCATGTCTACCGCCATGTTGGGAAACCTGTCGAGCCGTTGGGCCAGTTCACCGACATTCCACTCCAGACTGCCGAGATGCGCTCCGACGAAGATCAGATCGGGGTGTTTGGCCAGCATGCTGTCGCGCGCGTTTATTTGATCGGCGTACGTGGGATAATCAGGATGCAGGTACATGTGGTACTGGGGGTTGTTCGTGAAATAGCTGCTGTCACCAGGGACCGTCATGGAATCGATCGGCAGCCAGCAATTGCGCGGTTCGCCGAAATGACCTACGACCGGCTTCTGCTGCGAGGCGACGTACTCGAGGATCGGGTCAAACCTCGGGTTGTCGATCATGATGAAAGAACTGTCGTTGTCGCGAAAGGTCATGCCGATATCCTTCCACAGCTTGACGGCGATGGCACCATTCTCGAAATCCTGTCTCAGTCTGGAGATCGTGATTTGCTGCCAATCCGGATCACTCCAGTTCTCCATGCTTATGGTTGTCGCAAAGGAGACGGTTTCAGGGAAGTCTTCGTGTTGCGACCTCGCCCACGCAAACTCGCGATCGATGTGCTCCTGACTGGCAGACCGCGTCACGAGGGTCATCAGACGAAAACCCTCATCTCTGGCCAACATGACGAAGTCGGGTTCAAACGTATCTATATGAACGTGGGAATCGATCTTGGGGAAAGTGGCGTAGTCCGGCACGCGGGAGCAGCTCAGTACGGAAAGGACACCGCACAACAGGGCAATTCGCTGGAACATTGCAACATCCCGTAGGGTTCACCGACAATATAGAGTCGGCAGCGAAATCCGCATCCATTCCCCCCGAAAGACCCGACGCTCGATCGGCTACCAACCGCCAGCGCTTGAATACTGTCGGCACGTAGCCTATCGTTGGCCGGCACCACGTGACGGCTTCTCACCCGCCGGTACCTGACCTCACCTGGGACGGAATTATGCCAATGGGGACGACTCAACCGGGCTCAGCGGTAGTAGAAACGCGACTCACCTCCCTCGATTTCTTTCGTGGTCTCACCATGTTCCTTCTCGTGGCGGAGGGTGCACTCGTCTACGAGTCACTGCTGGTGCCGGAACTGGATGGATCCTGGATTCAGGCAGTCGCCACTCAATTCACGCACCACCCCTGGAACGGTCTGCGGCCTTGGGATCTCGTGCAGCCCTTTTTCATGTTCATCGTCGGTGTGGCGATGCCCTTCTCATTCGCACGACGCTGGGAGAGAGGAGATAGCTATTCGACGACCTTGCGCCACGTTGTGGTGAGGTCGCTGGTTTTGCTAGGCCTTGGGGTTGGACTCTACGTGGTTGCCGCAGGCCGTCCGGTCTTCGAACTGTGGAACGTCCTGGCTCAGCTGTCGTTCACCTATTTCCTCGCATTCCTCGTGATGCGAAAGAGCACTCGGACGCAGCTGCTTGTCACCGTCGGACTGCTCCTGCTGACTGAGGGGCTCTACCGGTTTTGGCCGATCGCCGGCTACAACCAACCGTTCACACCGGACCAGAATTTCGGTTCCTGGATGGACATGCTCTTGATGGGCAAGCTATCCAGTGGACACTGGGTCGCGGTGAATGCGGTTCCCACGGCCGCACATACCATCTGGGGAGTACTGGCGGGTTATGTCCTGATGAGTGAGCGCACTTCTGCCCAGAAGATCAAGACCTTGTTGATCGCAGGGCTGATCGGACTGGT
>JBDGZZ010000376.1:0-3822 GCA_039588335.1 Gemmatimonadota bacterium
TAGAGAGAATGAATGCCATATAGCCGAAATACATTTTGCCAGGAGAACACTGTGAGCAGCGTTCCCAACAAAATCATTGATATGGAGGCACTCAGACGAGAACTGGTTGAAAGCGCCGCCCACACTCTTCCATATTTTGTCGACGGATACCATACCGAAATGATACTTGCCATGGAGGGCCAGCTGGCTGCCATTGCAAACAGCATAAGGAAGTTTATAGTGGCAAAGATGGTAGTAGAGGTGCCCCAGCTAAAGGTAACTGTGAGGAAGGCTGTGATAGAGAGAGCCATTAAGAATACTCTCCGTCCACCGAGCCAATCTGCAATCACTCCGGTAAGGAGTTTTCCCGCAATCATTCCCGCCATTCCCCAGGCTGCAATATCCCCGTAGCTGGCTTCGTCAAGTCCGAGGTTCGGGTCGTTTATCATTTCAGGGCTTGCAACTGCGAGAACTGTCCTAGAGAGAATGAATGCCATATAGCCGATATACATGCTACCGAGGATAGTGAATTCCCAATGTGTTCTGTTCTGAGCCAACGCTTTGTTTGGGATCCGCGACGCAGGGAGCATCCACCTCAACCCAGCGGCTCGAGACAGGTCGCGAGTTCACGCGCCTCGTCGACTGATAGGTTTTGCAGCGGCGCGCGCACGCCACCGCCGTCGAAGCCACGCTGCCGGGAGGCAGCCTTCACCTTAGGAATATAGTTGCCTCTCCAGATGCAGAGCAGCGACGGGATCATGCGCGACCACAGTTCCATTGCGCCCGCGATATTATTGCTGGCGACCAGTTCAAACAGGCGCACGCTCTCGCGCGGCATGTAGTTTGCGGCACCCCAGATACACCCTTGCGCCCCGGCGATGAAGCTGAAAACGGTATTGGGATCGCAACCGTTTAACACCATGTATCCGGTGGCGAGGTATTCCTGGTGGGTGGTCAGGTCGCCGGCGCTGTCCTTGATGTAGTTGAAATGCTCAAGCTGGTTCAGGCGTTTGAACAGGTCGACCGAAATACCGATGCCGGTGGTTTGCGGGATGTTATAGCCGATGATGTCGGTTTCGACCGCGGCATCGATGGCCTCGTAAAACGCAAACAACCCGTCGTCGTCTTCGGGGCCTTCGAGGTAGGGCGGCAAAATCATCAGCGCATCGGCGCCAAGTCCCTGAGCATGTTTGCTGCGCTCGATCACTTCGTCGAGCACCAGCGCCGAGGTCTGGCAAATCAGTTTACAGCGTCCGTCGATACGCCCGGCGCCGAGCTCGTAAAGCTGATTGCATTCCTGTTGGGTCAGGTAGGGATGCTGCCCGGTGCCGGCACCGAGCACCAGCCCATGGACGCCGGCGTCGATATAGAGGTCGATTAATTCTTCCCAGCGTGCATAGTCGATGCTGCCGTCGGCATGCATCGGGGTTTGCATCGCCAGGTTGATTCCGGTCAGTTCGCTCAATGATTTCTCCGTTTGCAGCGCCAGGCCGATCTTGCGGCCATCGTGAAGCGCGTACGGCGCCTGTCGTGGCGCGGCGGCGTCGCCGATAACGTGGAAACGGATACCGGTCTCGGCCAGGGCCAGCTCGACGTTGTTGTAAACCACGTTAGTGGTGGCGGTAACGATTGCCGATGCCTCGATGCTCGAAATCGAGCCGTCCAGCAGCGAGCGGATATCGGCGCGATCGCCGTGCCAGTGTGCGACGACCGATTCGAGCACTCAAGAGGTGTGGCCGACAGGTAGCCCTGGCACCTCTCGTGTGCCTCCAGTACCAGCTCAGGTACATCGAGTTGTGGTTGGCTTTCAGTTGTCATTCTTGATCTGCCGAGTGCAGGACATGATCGACCATCTTGGCGATCTGGATGTCCTGGATTGCGACTCCGGTCAGATCCGCCACCGTGATTTGGTCTTCGCTGGTTCGACCGATTTCGGGGTTCTTGATCACGTTACCCAATTCAAGAATAGAAGCCTCTTCGATCTTGTTATCTTTCACCGCATGGAAGCACTCACCGTGATCGACACATTGTGAAACGCTGTCCGCCACCACGCGATCGGCCTTTGCCAGGAGCTCGGCCTCCAGCTCCTGTTTGCCGTGAGCATCCGATCCCATGGCGGTGATGTGCGTTCCCTTTTGGACCTGATCGGCCCGAATCAAAGGATCTTTAGCCGATGTTGTGGTTACGATGAGGTTGCATTGCGAAAGCAGGTCATCGATTTGCGTCGCCGCTCTTAGGTCCAGCCCCCAAGCCTGGATAGCTTCTCTCGCCTGTAGATCCTTAATCATTCCTTGCACTTTGTTCGCGTCTCTGCCCCATATGAAACAGCTTTGACAGTCAACAACATCCTTCAACAGTTCGAGTTGCATCCTCGCCTGCACGCCGGTGCCGACGATCCCTATGTGTTGGACGTTGTCGGGAGCCAGATGCTTCGCGGCTACCGCCCCGGCCGCTGCGGTGCGCATATCGGTGAGCCAGCACTCGTCCAGGAGAATAAGTTTGAGCTGCCCCGTCTTCTGGCTGAATACCAGAATCACTCCGTCGGCAACCGGTAGATCCAGCTCGGCATTGTTGTAGAAGCCGGATGCCATCTTGAGAACATAGAACTCATCGCCGGTTACGAAGCCGTATTTAATATGAACGTCACCTGGCGGTTCATCGAAATGTAAGAAACCTACAGGCGGAACGACCACCTTATCTTCGGAATAGAGAACGAAACCGGCTTCGAGCTCCCTGATGAGCTGCGGGATATCGATCAGACGCTTGATCTCATCGAGTTTGAGTACTTTAGGCATTGTCATATTGCTAGACTTCCGTTTATGGTCGATTGCCAAACTTTTGACCAAAGAAGTCGCCCTCGTTCCAGGTAGGACGTTGTTCTTCCATCGCTATGCGGTAACCAATACGCACGCCGGCACGTGCAAACCTCAATGCTGTCTCCCATTCGATCGGTTGAGAAAGATCATCCGAAGGATGATGGTAGTGAACGTTAACAAAATCCTCCTGAACTGCGCGCCCGTCCACGGCAGGATCTGAGGAGCCTATTCCCTCTGCAAAGTAAACAGCAGGAATTCCCTGCCGCACAAAGGAATATTGATCGCTCCGTATGAAATAGACCTCGTCAGGATACGGATCGGGTGTTAACTCGAAACCCTCCTTCTTAGCCTCGGCCGCAGTGAGTCCTTCGAGAGATGAGTGCTCGGCACCGTAACCCACAACTGTATCCAACGGAAAAAGCATCAAGGGCATGTCGATATTCACGTTCGCAACGATGGCGGACGACGGTACGGTCGGGTAGTGCGCAAAATAGTCTGAGCCCAGCAAGCCGTGTTCCTCACCGGTAACAGCGACGAACACGATCGATCGTCGCGGCGGCACCGACAAGGAGGCTAAGGCGCGAGCTACCTCAAGGGTCACTGCTACCCCAAGTGCGTTGTCGTACATGCCGTTGTAAATACTGTCGCCGTCGACCGGCGAGCCGGTTCCCAGGTGATCGAGGTGAGTCGAATAGACGACATACTCTTTTGACAGTTCCGGATCACTGCCGCGCAGAATGCCGACAACATTCGGACTTGTGATGCGCTCATGTTCAGCCCTGCGGTACATCGTAACCTCGATACCCAGAGCCATCGACGATGGCCGGGCGTCGTCCGCCGCATCGAGCGCCTCTTCAAAAGTCAGTGGCGAGCCTTCGAACAGTTGCTCGGCTGAATGTCGATTGAACATTGCATCACCCTGAAGTTCCGGATGAAAGTCGGCGACATCGCCACGCTCGTCAATCCATGACATGTCTGGCTGTGTGCCCAGGTTTTGCGTGTATTCTTCCCACGGAGACAGCTTTTC
>JBDGZZ010000377.1:0-3813 GCA_039588335.1 Gemmatimonadota bacterium
TCTTTTTCTTGATGAGAAGTCAACAGACATCTGAAGAATGAAAAGACTCGACTGACAAACGGGTGCCCACAGGAGACACACCATGCCCTGCTTCTACCTTACCCCTAAACAGGACGACTTCAACAAAATTCCCGAACTCCAAGTCTGCATTGCCGAAGCCTTGTACGATGTGGATTCGATTGTGGGGGGGCCCAGGGGCTTACACAAAAGAGCAACTCGCAATCTTACACAGTCAGACTCGAATCAGCCCCCATCTCATGTTAACCTCGTTGTCCATCAGGAACGTTCGGTTACAAACCCCACGCAAGAAATTGTCAATCTACGCGACCGGGAGGAGATACAAAAATGATTAAACGCATCCTCGTTGCGACCGATGCTTCTCGGGCAGCTAACAGGGCAGTCGATCTCGCCGCAGATGTGGCCGCAAAGTATGGGTCTTCGCTTAACATACTTCACGTAGTCAGACACATGCAGTTACCACCTGAGTTGCTGAGAATGGCACGAGTGGAAAAGATCGCCGGGCGGGAAGCAGACATTCTCGAGTTTGTTGCCCGGCAAATTCTGAGTGACGCCGAGACACGAGCAAAAAAGAAAGGCGCAAAGGATGTTCGTACTGCGATGGATGACGGTGATCCGGCAACTGCTATTGTCAAGCATGCCAAGCGCCACCATGTCGATCTCATCGTGATGGGAAGCCGTGGGCTCGGTAAGGTCAAGGAAGTGTTTCTCGGCAGCGTTTCCCGCAAAGTCTGTAACCTCTCACCGATCAGTTGCCTGACAGTCAGATAACGTCTAGAGCCTCGAGTCGTTATGCTTGAAGTGTTTTGACTCTAGACTCCAGACTCGCGACTTTAGCGCCCTGGCTCACTGGCATCTAACGAGCGTGGTAATCTTAGCTCGTTGATTTGTTCCCAAGTTTCAGAGCATAGGGAGAATGTATCATGTCGGCTCTCCTATCGGGGGTGTCCCAAATCTAGTGGAAATTTGAAGTGGCTCTCAATCTTTGATTGGATGGTTTTTGCTAATGAAATCATCCTCAGAAAGAAAGGAGCCACTTATGCGCAGCATCTCGAAGCGACGACGTAAAAGCAAGCGATTAGGGGAAGCCGTAGATTGGTCAGCGATGGATATTCATACCGAGTCCCTGGACACCAAGGTGGAACTGATTCGCGCCCTGATTCCGCTGGGATTGATGGCGGTGCAGGAGATGTTGGAAGACGAGGTCTGGGCGTTGGCAGGTACTCGCTACCACCGAGGCGGCGAGCATTATCGCCACGGCACGAATCCCAGTTCGGTGAAGCTGCAGGGCCAGCGCCATCGGGTGCGCGTGCCGCGGGTGCGGGATCGACGCGGTCAGGAGGTCGCTCTGGCGAGTTGGGCGGCACTGCGAGACACGCGGGAGCCGGATGAGGGGTTACTACGCCGGGTGTTGTACGGGCTGTCGTGTCGCAACTATGCGTCGGCAGCGGAAGCGTTGCCGGGCGCCATTGGTTTGTCCTCCGCCAGTGTGTCGCGGGCATTTGTGGCGGCGACCCGCGAGCAGCTGAAGGCCTTTCGGGAGCGGGATCTGTCGAAGCTGGACTTGGTGGCGGTATTTCTCGACGGCAAGACCTTTGCTGAGGATACGATGGTCATTGCCTTAGGGATCACGATGGACGGCGAGAAGGTGCCGTTGGGTTTTGTCCAGACCGACACCGAGAACGCCCGCGTGTTGACACCATTCTTACGCAGCCTCGTTGATCGTGGCTTGGACCTGTCCCAGGGGCTGCTGGTGGTCATGGACGGCTCCAAGGGTTTGCGCTCGGCGGTGCGCCAGGGGTTCGGCAAATACACCGTGGTGCAACGTTGTCAGTGGCACAAACGCGAAAATGTGGTGGCGTATCTCTCCAAGGCGCAACAACCGATTTGGCGGCAGCGCTTACAACAGGCGTATGAACGCCCCACTTATCAGGAGGCCAGGGCCCAGCTGGAGCAACTGCTCGATGAGCTGCGGTTACTCAACGAATCGGCGGCGGCAAGTTTGCGCGAGGGTCTGGAAGAGACGCTGACCTTGCACGATCTCGGCATCGTTCCGTTGCTCGGTGCAAGCTTCAAAACCACGAACTGTTTGGAGTCTCTCAATGCCATGATCGAAGAGCGTTGTGGTCATGTCGACCACTGGAAGAATTCCAATCAGAAACATCGCTGGTTGGCGGCAGCGTTAACGGATATTGAACCACGATTGAGACGCGTGCAGGGCTATCGTCACTTACCCAAGCTTAGACTGGCGTTGCAGAAAGCCCTGCGTATCGGACCCATCATCCGGAAGGACGCGGCTTGATGATATGCTTAACGAGCCACGGACAATTTCAACTAGGAATAAGACACCTTCCTATCGATCGACAAAATGCAATACTATTCGTGACGCTGCCAAATATCCGCTGCCAAATAAAACTTAACGATTTGATTCAAAACGAAGTACAAACTCAGCGAAATATTTGGCAATTCGTACTTAACTCATTGAAACACAACGTTTGAGCATCCGCCTTTTAATCAGAGGATCGGTGGTTCGATTCCAGCACGGTCCAATAATCAGTACCTTACTTCCAATTTCAAAAAGCCCCTGTCTAACAAACCAGCGATTGTCTAATATTTCGGTCGAACCACGTGTTCCGTAGCTGACAGGAACGTCTGTTTCCGGACCCCCAAGCAGCCACTCACAAATTCGTAGACGTTCGGTTTTGCATCAAAACTTCTATGACCGCTTTCGCGTCCGTTCTGCGCCTTAATGAACTCTTCGAGGCGTTTCACATACCAGGGCCTCTGTAACGGACCTGCCCCGCTGTGCGCTTCATGGCCGGGTGGGGCGCCAAAAAAAAGGCCGGGGGGAAGAACCCCCGGCCAGGCCCTAATTAGTAGTCAGTTTTAATCCGAATCAATCAGAATCGTGCTCCTTGTCGTTATCATCCGTGTCGTCCGTGTCGTCCGTGTCGTCCGTGTCGTCGTCATCCAAGCTCTCGAGAAAACGACCGATCTCAACGATGTCGGGCTGTTTCGGCAGACAACGCAGGAAGCGCATCGGGTCTTCGTCGAAGATCGCCTCCCTGATCTCCTTGGCATCCTCGCCGCGCACGTCCTCGTCGACGAAACCGCCGCGGGCGTCATTACCGTGACAGCCGGCGCACGCCGTGATGTAGCGCCGCTCACCCGGGACGCCCTGCGAGTTCAGGTACTCCGAGATCGCCAGAATATCCGCCTCGGGGAGCCCCTGCAGGAAGGCCATCTCGGGTACGCCGTCGGGGAATCGTACCTCATCCCTATCCCCCTTGGGGTTGCCAAAGATCGCGGCCTCGATCGAACATTCCCGGGCGCCGGTGACCCGCCGCTGACCGACGAGCGTCGGATCCACCGCCGGGCCGTTGAACGGGTCACCGTGGCAGAAGACGCAGTTGGCATTATAGAGTTGCTCGCCGCCGGTGGGCGGTTGCACGCCTTCGGCCGTGATGGTCACGGTATCGGGCGTACTGTCAAACTCCCTGTCGTTGACGATGAGCTGCACCACGTAGGTGCCGGCGACATCGGCAAAGAAGGTCGGCATCACCGCCGCCGGATCGGAGAGCGTCGCCCCGCTGCCCGCGGGTACCGACGTGAACGACCAGCTATAGGTCAGTGGATCGTTCTCCGGATCGCTCGAGCCACTGCCATCGAGGGTGACGGTATCGCCCTCGTTGACCGTTTGGTCGGGCCCGGCGTTGGCCACCGGCGGGGTATTTTGCGGAGGAACAACGGTGGCCGTGATCATCACCGTATCCGGTGCGCTGTCAAACTCGCCGT
>JBDGZZ010000378.1:0-9472 GCA_039588335.1 Gemmatimonadota bacterium
CCCTATCACAGGGTACCGTCGTCCCTGAATCAGGACCGCGGCTCGCCCCCGGATCGTCCACGGTACCCCGTCGGCGTATCCGATTCCAAGAGTCGCCACCGTGGTGTCCTCCGGCGCCGCCCACTCGCCTCCGTAGCTCACCGTCTCTCCCCGTGGTAGGCTCCTCAGACTCACGATGCGGGCCCTCAGTGCAGCTACTGGCTCCGGCTCAGGTAGATCGCTGCCGCAACGGCCGCCGTACAGAAAGATCCCAGGGCGAGCCAGGTCCAATTGCCGACCCAGCCGCCAGGACCCTGCGCTATTCGCCGCGTGGACCAAGATTCCATCTCGGCCAATGTGGTCGAGCGCGCGCTCGAAGCGGTCCCACTGCATGGCTACCGTCTCGGGACGACTGTCGGCGGCAAAGAAGTGGGTGAATACGCCTTCCAGCGATGCGGAGGCCAGTGACGCCAACCGAGAGTCATCAAATCTGACTCCACAGCGGCCCATGCCCGTGTCGATCTCAGCGTGGAACGACAGATTCCACGCGCCAGCTACCTCGGGATCGTCGATTACGGCACGCAGATCGTGGGCGGCATACGCGTCCCGTTCGCCAAGTGCGGCAGGGGTGAAAACGACAAGGGGCCGACTTATGCCGGCCTCTCTCAGCTCAACCGCCTCTTCCACCGTTGCGACTCCGAAGCCCCACGGGTTAAGCTGTTCCAACGCATGTGCTACCGTTACGGCACCGAGTCCGTAGGCATTCGCCTTAACCATCGGGAGCAACGGGGCACCCCCGGCAGCCATCTGCACGGTGCGCGCGTTGGCTATCAGATTGGCGAGGTTGACTTCAACCCAAGCCCGACCCCGACGTAGCGTCGTTGACACATTCACGATCGGTCGCGTATTGTACCGGCCCGAGTACGCAAATGCAAGAACCATCAGCGCTTGGACGAATCGTCGAACTGGTCCGTGACCTCCGCGTGAGGTGCCCCTGGGATGCGGCACAGACTGTGCAAACCCTGCGGCCGTACCTAGTGGAGGAAGTCATGGAGCTCGACCACGCCTTGGCCACAGGCGATCCCGACCAGATCCGGACCGAGTTGGGTGACTTGTTGCTGCATCTGGCATTTCAGATCGTCCTGGGAGAGGAAGCCGGTCACTTCGCCAGCGAAGACGTTACGCAGACCATAGAGAGGAAGATGTGGCGGCGGCATCCCCATCTGTTCGAGCAGGGTGAGCGCCCGGCAACCTGGGAGCGCTCGAAGCTCGGAGAGGGTGACGGAAAACGCAGCGTGCTCGATGGGCTGCCAGCCTCCCTGCCGGCGCTCATCATGGCTGTGCGATTGCAGGAACGTGCGGCGGGCGTGGGCTTCGACTGGCCGGACGCACAGGGACCTCGCGCAAAGGTCCGTGAGGAATTCGACGAGCTTGAATCCGAGCTGGACCACGGGGAAGGCACGATTCGAATCGAGGAAGAGATGGGCGATCTGCTGTTCGCAACGGTTAACCTCGCTCGAAAGACAGGATGCGACCCCAGAGCAGCTTTGGAGAAGGCAAATAGTCGCTTCGTTGATCGGTTCCGCAAGATCGAGGAACTTGCAGAGGAACGCGGGATAGAGATTGCGACGGCTGGGCTGGATATACTCGACAGCCTGTGGGAGGAGGTGAAAGGCGGGGAGCGGCGAGCAGGGAGCCGAACAGAGGAGTAGAATCGATAATGCCGAGTGACCTAGCGAAGAAACACTGCGTACCGTGTCGAGGGGGAGTTCCACCACTCGACAGGGAGGAGATCCGACAACTCCAGGAACAGTTGGGAGGCGACTGGAGCGTCGTTGACGACCACCATCTGCAAAAGGAGTACAAGTTCGCGGATTTCGCCGAGGCACTGGCATTCACCAACAAGGTGGGGGCGTTAGCTGAGGAAGAGGGTCACCACCCCGACATCTGGCTGTCCTGGGGCAAGGTCGAGGTCAAGATCTGGACCCACAAGATCGACGGGCTTACGGCGAGCGACTTCGTGCTCGCGGCCAAGGCCGACGCACTTCTCGAGTGACCCATCGGCTGTCGTTGACAGCCAACTCAGTCTCCACTACGATTCCGACCGCATGCCTAGAGCAAGTCTGATCAAGGACCTTCCCGGCCTCGTAGCTCAGACGGCAACGATAAACGGCTGGGTGTCAACAACGCGATCAAGCGGCAAGATCGCGTTCTCCATCGTCAGGGACGGGACGGGTTATCTGCAGTGCGTGCTCGTTCGGAACGAAACCGACGACACTACGTGGCAGACCTTCCAGGAACTGACACAGGAAGCATCAGTGTCGGTGACAGGAGAGGTCAAAGAAGACTCTCGTTCGCCCGGGGGTGTGGAGCTCCTGGTGTGATTTTCCCATCACAAAGAAGGAACACGGCACTTCGTTCCTGTTCGAGCAACGTCATCTATGGCTCAGGTCACGGCGCCAAGTTGCGATCATGCGTGTCCGGCACGAGGTCATTCAGGCAATTCGTGACTTCTTCTATGAGCGTGACTTCGTCTTGGTTGACACTCCCTTGCTCACGGGGGCCATCGGAGAATCGACGGGTAACCTGTTCGAGACAGAGTATTTTGATCTCGGGAAGGCGTACCTGGCTCAAACGGGGCAGCTGTACCTGGAGGCGGCGGCGGCGGCTCTGGGACGCGTATACTGCTTTGGACCAACATTCAGGGCTGAGAAGTCCAAGACACGGAGGCACCTGGCAGAGTTCTGGATGGTTGAACCCGAGGTTGCCTGGTACGACTCCGACGACAACATGCGGCTGCAGGAAGAATTCGTTTCCTACATCGTGGGCCGATGTCTCGAGCGGCGCCGGGAAGAATTGGACACGTTGGAGCGGGATTGCGCCCGTCTCGAATGCGTAACCCCGCCGTTCAACCGTATTTCATACACCGATGCCGTAACGCAACTGACCGAGTCCGGCTCTGACATCAAATGGGGCGACGATTTAGGGGCGGAAGACGAGACTCGTATTGCCGAACCTTTCGATCGTCCAGTTTTCGTGTACAACTACCCCGAGGGTGCCAAGGCCTTCTATATGAAAGAGAATCCCGACGACCCGCGGACGGTTCTCTGCAACGATTGCCTGGCGCCTGAAGGCTATGGTGAGATAATCGGCGGGAGCCAGCGCGAGGACGACCACGATAGGTTACTCGGCCGGATTCGCGACGAGAGCCTGCCGGAAGAGTCGTATGCCTGGTACCTGGACCTCCGCAAGTACGGCACGTTCGTACACTCGGGATTCGGGTTGGGTGTTGAGCGGACTGTAGCGTGGATTTGTGGAGTGCCTCACGTGCGTGAGGTCATTGCGTTTCCGCGCATGATGACCAAGTTGTATCCCTGAGGCCAAGGGCCACCCACTGGTCACCCTACCCTGAACAATTCCATTCCACGCTCGTAACGTCGTTCTATGCGCCTGCGCAGGTGCCCATGGGACTCGTGAGACAGGTTTGGATCTTGGGATATGATCTCCAAGGCAGCGCGTCGCGCTGCATCCACGAGGTCTCCGTCTTCGGTGAGATCTGCGAAACGGAGGTTGAACCCGCCAGACTGTCGCACGCCGGTCATCTCGCCTATTCCTCGTTCCTGCAGATCGAGTTCGGCGATCTTGAAGCCGTCTGCCGTACGCGCGAACTTCTTGAGCCTGGCGGTGGCTCCGTAGTCGTCCGTGAGCAAGATGCAGTGGCCCTCGTCTGCCCCACGTCCAACACGGCCGCGAAGCTGGTGCAGTTGTGCCAGACCGAACCTCTCGGGATGTTCTATAAGCATTACGGTCGCGTTGAGAACATCGATTCCCACCTCGATGACAGTCGTGGCAACCAAAACGTTGAGTTCACCATCCCGGAACCGTCTCATTGTCTCGTCGCGCTCGTCACCCTTCATCTTTCCGTGGACCAGCCCGACGGTCAATGGATCGAGGCGTTTGCGCAGCTCTTCCGCCATGGTGGTTGCTGCCTTGAGATCGACCTTCTCGGATTCTTCGATCACGGGGTAGACGACATACGCCTGACGGCCAGCGGCGCATTCCTGCTGAAGAAAACCATAGATGGCCGGGCGGTCCCGCTCTGAACGCACACCCGTCTTCACTGCCGTCTGGCCAAGGGGCTTTTCCTTCAACGTGGAGATGTCGAGGTCCCCATAGAGCGTGAGTGCCATTGTCCGGGGAATCGGTGTGGCCGACAACAGAAGAACGTCTGGTGCCTCGCCCTTCTCGATCAAAGCCGCTCTCTGCTCCACTCCGAATCGGTGCTGCTCGTCGATTACTACCAGTCCCAGTCGCTGAAAGTCTGTGTGTTGCTGTATCAGTGCATGAGTCCCGACGACGACCTGCCCAACACCACTAGCTATCCGCTCTCTAATCGACTTCTTCTCGCCCTGTGACAAGCGGCCGATCAAAACCTCGGGCACTAGGCCCAAGGGAGCGAGCAATGTCCCAATCGTCCGCGCATGCTGTTCAGCCAGAAGCTCAGTAGGTGCCATGAACACGGCCTGATGCTCGTTCTCGATTGCCAGCAGCATGGCAAACAGCGCGACAACCGTCTTACCCGTCCCGACATCACCCATGAGCAGGCGATGCATCCGCTCACCCGTGGTCATATCTCCAGTGATCTCACGGATCGCCCTGCGCTGACCTGCGGTCAGCTCGTACGGCAACGACTGCTTAAGAGCAGTTGTGAGTTCCTTCTTTATCTCGAACCGAGTGCCCTTCTTGGCAGTTTTGGCCAAGTGTCGGGCACGCGCCACCACCAACTGAAGATCGAATAGCTCGTCGAATGCCAGCCGCCGGCGCCCTGTGCTTGCCGTACCCGGTGAAGACGGGCGATGGAGGGCTAGAAAAGCTCGCTCAAGGGATACCAGACCCATGGCATCACGCATTTCGACCGGGAGGGTGTCCTCCACGCATTCCAGCATCCTGTCCAAATGGTCGGCGACGAGTCTACGAACCTGCCGATGACTGAGCCCTTCGGTGGCCGGATATACGGGGAGCACCAAGCCACTATTCATGTCCTCGGCTGCCTCTTCTTCATCCGGCTCGGCAAGAACCACCTGCTCACGAGGAACGACCTGGCGACCGTGATAGTGCTTGACCGGGCCTGTAACGAGCAGCAGTTGTCCCTGCTGAACGACACGATCGAGGTACGCCTGTCCCGGCCAAGCGCATTCAATGATGCCGGTGGAATCGCGAATGACCGCGCGGAAGATGCGGAGGCGTTTACGGGTGGGGACCACAGCTTTCGACACCACCTTGCCAACCAAGGTCACCTCGTTGCCGACAGTGGCCCGCGCGATGGGTGTCACGGAGGTGGCATCGAGGTACCGATGCGGGGCGTGATACAACAAGTCCTCAACGGTATTGACACCCATTCGTTTGAATGCTTCTGACCGTCGCGGCCCAACGCCCTTCAAGAACTGAACGGGAGTATCGAGCTTGAGATCCATCAGTCGGACAGGAGTCGCTCCACGAAGCGGTCTGCGTCGAACACCTCCAGATCGGCGACGCCCTCTCCCACACCGACGAACCGGATCGGGATGCCCAACTCCCGTCGCAGAGCTAGAACGGCACCACCTTTGGCCGTGCCATCCAGCTTAGTTATTACGAGGCCTGTCAGAGGAATTGCCTTGGCGAAGGTCTTTCCCTGTTGCAGCGCGTTTTGCCCGACGGTGCCATCGATTATCAAGAGGCCGACCCTCGCGATCTTCTTGAGTTCTCCCATCAGATCTCTGTGGGTATGGAGACGACCCGCGGTGTCGATCAGTACGACGTCGATCTTCCGAGCTGCTCCAGCCTCGACTGCATCGAAGGCCACGGAAGCTGGATCGCCTCCTTGGACACCGGTAACGCAGGGAACCTCGAGCCTCGACGCCCAAACGCTGAGTTGTTCCTGCGCTCCCGCACGATAAGTGTCCGCGGCAGCGAGCAGGACGCTGTGACCCTCACCCATCAACCGGTGCGCTAGCTTGGCTATTTGTGTGGTCTTCCCCACACCGTTCACGCCCAATACGAGGATGACTGCAGGACCCTGACCATCACCAAGGTCCAAGACTCCCGAGCGTTCGGTCCCACCTAGGCTCTCTACAATGCCCTGTTTGAGCCACGCTCGTACGGCATCGGCGGTCTTCAACTCGCCGCGGCGTAACTTGTCCTCCAGTCGTTCGGCGATGTCCAGAGCGCTCACTCCAAAATCAGCTTCCGCCAGCACTCGTTCTACGCCTTCCAGAGTGTTGTGATCGAGTCCTTTGACCAGAACCGAGACGTCGGTCAGGGCTACCTGCTTGATGCGGCGCCACAGTCCGCCCCTCATGGCAGCCCCCTCCTGTAACGCCATCCCCACTCGGATGCTAACGCCACAACCACCACTGCGAACAGCCACCAGTCTTGCCGTGCGAAACGTTCATCCAACCGCATTCCCCCTGCGTCACCACCACCAACTGTAACCACCGCGCGAGGTCTCAGTTCCTCGGAGTACTCCTCGACAACGGTCATCCCCTCCACGCTCGTTCCCGACAAGGCCCTCCAACGGTAAGCGGCAGGACTCAGATGGTAAACGGCATTTCCTCGCGAATCGAATCGAAGTGTGACAGTATCACTGCTCACGTCACCGATCCGCTCGAAGACAACAGACACCGAATCGGGTATCGAATCACTGGTCCAATTGAAGATCACAGGCTCACCCCTGGACACTACCGGACTTGCCGTCATGACGGCTCGCCGCCTGAGCGACTCCGACTGCAACAGCCAATCAGTTCCGGTGGCCAGCAATGTTCGATAGGCTTCCCGCTCAGCACCGCCGCGGAACGCCCAGCGCCAGAGTCCGGATACCATCGTGGTCAATCGGCGGGATCCCCCCGTATCGCTGCCGACCAGCACTGGTCGCTCCGCGCCACGTCTACCGAGCCGTGCCGAGATTGACACCCAATCACTGTCAGTAGGAACCCTTGAAGCCAGACCAGTCAGTGGCGGAAGCGACCCCCAGTCCACCCTGCTAAACGCACCGGCGAATGGCGAAGCTGCTATCTCAGGAAGTACGTACCATTCACCCACAATGAACTCGGCTGTTGAGTCACCCCCCAACCAGTGCCACACAGGCTGGTCACCGCGGGGTTCGAAGGTGTCAGATCCGCGAACCACCAGCATGCCAGCGCTCAGCGCCGCGGTCCTGACGGCCGTAGTACGTACCGATTCGAGCGACCGCATGTCGACCCATTTCTCGTCTGAGACTCGAGCATAGCCGCGCACACCCGACCGAGATATCCCGGCCAACTCCGTCATCAGGAAGCGTGCTTCCCAGCCAGCCGGGTCCGCCACTACTACGATGCCAGGCTGCTCGGTCATGGTCACCAATCGGACTCGCTCATTGTCACCGTTGATGGAATCACCCACAGCGGTGAGGCGGAGCCGTAACACATGCGTGCCGGACGGCAACATCCCTGGCGTAGCCGTCACCGATCGGCGCCCGGTACCAGGCGATGGTGGCAGAGCAAGCATGCTCCTGTGCAGCCGGCGTTCTCCGGTCCAGATCTCCAGTACTGCACTGTCGGGCACCGCTCCGCCCCATGTGCCAACGGAAAGGAACAGTTCCAATGAGTCTTCACGTTGGGCAACGTCCGGCATACGCACATCAAGCAGTGCGACGTTGGACACAGTGTCTCGCACAAGTAGAACGACCCCAACGTCAGCCAGTGTCTCGGGATCTATCGCCCCTAGGTCTTCAATCTCACCATCCGTCACCACGTAGACCGGACCACCGGCGGCGCGCGCGGCAGTCAAGGCATCGGTCAGCCTGGTGGCACCGGCCGATGGAGGGAGAGTGTCAAAAGGGGAAATAGTGGAACCGAACCGCAGGACCGTACCTTCGCCTCCAGCCAGCACCCGGGCCGAATCGACGGCCTCACCCCACTTGCCTCCCACAACCCCCATGCTCAACGATTCGTCCAGCAACACTACCGGAGGACCTCCCGAAACCCTGCTCGCCCGACCGGGATTGAGCAACAACAGGAGCAGAGCGATGACCCCTACGGTCCTCAGAGTCGCCAATCCCAGACCGGCAACACCCAGTTGTTCGCGCCCGATGTAGACGAATGCCGCCCATAACGCGACCGCCGCAGCACCGACGGCTACTGCGAACACTCGATCGCTTCCCCAAGTGTGAAGCGTCCATCGTACAGCGCCCTCCCGACCACGACTCCCGCGAGTCCCCGGCGATGCGCTTCCCTGATGTCGTCCAATCCCGCAACACCCCCGGCAACGATCACACGCACTCCATGAGAGGCTATCTGCTGTGCCCCAACGATGTCGGCCCCCATTACCAGGCCGTCACGCGTCAGATCGCGGTAGACGATGGTCGATACACCTTGATCCATCGTTCGCCGTACAACATCCGACACCGTTTCCTCCAGCGGTTCCTCGCTCCCCCGTAGTGCGGGGCGGCCGTCCCGTGTATCCAGTGCGAGAGCGCAGCGGTTGGGCCCGACCACGCGCACCAACTCGGTCAGCAGCGAGCGGTCTAGAGCGGCCACCGTGCCAAGCACGACGCGACTTGCTCCCGCCGCCAACGCATCCTGAGCCCAGCGCTTGGAATCCACGTTCCCACCCACCTGCACTTTCAGCCCACTCAGTGCAGCAATCCGACCAATCCACTCGAGGTTGTCACCCCCCGTTTGGAAAGCTCTATCCATGTCCACCACGTGAATCCACTCCGCACCATCCGCCAGAAACGACTCCGCCTGTTCCAGCGGATGGTCGCTGTAGACGGTCTCGCGAACCGTCTCGCCTTCCAGCCAACGCACCACGCGACCGCCCTTGAGATCAATGGCGGGATAGAGCTGCACAGATTGTCTTGTCCCGGAGGGTCAGTTGTCGGGCGCGGCCGAAGCAAGGGTCGACCGGCTGGCATTGAGGAGGGCATTGTACTGCGCCATCACAGATTCGTATTGGGCCCTGAGATCGGCGGGCACCGGCCTGCCCGGTTCCTTCTCCAGGAGGTCGCGCGGATCTCGGTGCGTGCCGTTCTGGAGAATCTCATAGTGCACGTGAGGTGCGTTGGCCAGACCGGTCATTCCGACATATCCGATGACCTGCTCCTGTTCGACGGTCACACCGACCCTGATGCCGTTCCCGAGGCGACTCATGTGCCCGTAACGGGTCTCGATGCCTTTGGGATGTCTGATCGAAACCATGATGCCATAAGTTCCCCATCTCCCCGCCCGGATCACTTCACCACCCGCAGTCGCTCTGATCGGCGCCCCGGTGCTCGCTGCATAGTCGATCCCCGGATGAGGCCGATACGTCTTTAGTATCGGATGGAAACGGCGCTGCGAGTACCGCGAACTCAGTCTACCCAACTCTACTGGTCGAATCTTGAACGACCTACGGAGCGAACGACCCTGGTCGTCGAAATACTCGTTGCGCCCCTGCTCATCGGTCATCACGTAGGCGCTGTTGACCTTGCCGCGGGTCT
>JBDGZZ010000379.1:0-3806 GCA_039588335.1 Gemmatimonadota bacterium
GCCATTGTCTACGTCGATGCAGGCAATGTAGACATCGGATACGAACCCTACGCCAGGTGGGTCGAGGGAGTTTCAGTAGAGCCGCTGATTACTGAGGAAGACAGCCGATTCGCGCGGATTCACCAGCTCAACCGAACGACCCGCTCGACCCCGAGGCTGTCACGGCTGACACCCAGGGCTTGGCCAGAACCGATGTAACCGGTGCTCAGACTCACGTTGCGGGGCCACTCGACCGTCTCGATCCACGATCCGTCGCGTTCGTACACGTGCGCTCGGTTGACCGCACCGTCAGCGGCGCTGAGCTGAACCCACAGCCTGCCCTCGCGGTCGAACAACAACTCTGCCAAAGGAGTCTTCCTCCCCGGCACTCCGAACGGCAAATCCCCCACAGTGATGGCGAGCCCCTGTACCTGGTTTCTCAGGGTCTCTTCACTGCGCGCATGCTCGTCATCGGACAGTCGGGGCCCCATCAGGTCGCGCTTTATGGAGTGTTCAAATTCGCCGTCGGGGCCCACCCAACGAATGGCATAGTGCGAGCTCACCGCCTGTACCCAGCCGCCGAATGGTGAGTGACCGACGATGTGATGGGGACCGTAGGGTTGGTGAATGAAGAATACTGCCGACCCCACACCACCATCTCCCGTCTGTACAAGATGCACGCCAAGACTATCGGGAGGTGGCTCCGCGACAGCAACCTTGTTGACTACGGACCCATCCGGGTCGAGGTGGAGCCGGATGATCTCCACTCCGGTGTCCTCGTTGGTCTGCATACCGACATCGATCAGCCGGCCCGTTTGGTCGAATGTGAGGGGCACCATGTAACCTCGAGCACCGTGCGACATTCGAATTGACGTGCGGAATTCGGCCCCGGTGACTCCAACCTCGTACGCGTTGTAACGCGCGTTGACCGCATCACGGACCCAAAGCAGGCCCTTCCCATCGAAGGCCAAACAGCAGGGTGCCTGTAGCTCACCGGGGCCCGCCCCTTCCCTTCCTATGGTAAAGGCGTATTCACCGGCCGAGTCGAAGACCCGAATCACGTTAGTCAGCGCGTCCGCTACGTAGATCCGCTGCTGTTCATCAACGATCAGCCCGCCAATGCGGCCGAACATATACTCTTCCGCGCCGTCCTCGACTCCTATCTCGAGGTTCACCTCGGCCACCACGGTTGGAACGTCACCTCTGCCAGATGATGCTCCCTCGCAGCCCCACAGGAACATGGAAGCAGCGATCGCGACGCAGCTCTTCATTCGACATTTTTCATTCGTCATTCGCAATTCTCCCGTTCCGCAAGTAGCGGTCGAAGAACGCTATCGCGCGTTTCACATAGTCGTACCGGCTCGGTTCGGTCTGAATCGTGTGCGGCTCTGCAGGGTAGTACATGACTTCAAAGTCCTTTTCCAGTTCGATCAATCGCTGCACCAACCGCGCCGCATCCTGAAAATGCACGTTGTTGTCCACCAGTCCGTGCGTGATCAAGAGATGGTCCTGTAACCCCTCCGCATAATAGATCGGGCTGGATATCTCGTACGCCTCCGGGTCCTCGTGTGGTACGCCAAGGATACGACTAGTCCAACCGTCGCTGTAATGAGCCCAGTCAGTCACAGCCGCCCTCGCAATCCCGGCTGCGAAGACGCCGGGATACCGGAACTGCGCCATGAGTGTCATGAACCCACCGTACGATACCCCGAAGATCCCGATGCGAGTCGAGTCTACCCCCTGCTCGCGCACCAAATACCTGGCAGCTGCCGCCGCACCGTCAGCATCCTTGATCCCCATCGAGCGAGCGATGTCGGTGCGATAATCGCGACCGAAGCCCGCGCTACCCCGGTAGTCGAAATCGAGTACGGTGTAACCTCGCTGTACGAGATAGTTGATGAATCCAAGATGCTGCTGATACCCGTACACGGAGTATCCTCGATGTGCGAACTGGCGATATCCACCCCCATGGACGTGGACCACCGCTGCACGTTCAGAATTTGGACGTTCCGGCCGGAACAGCGCTGCCCACAGTGGACCACCGTCCGGATGCGCAAAGGAGACGATTGTGGGTTGCGCCAACGGATGCTCGTAGTACGCGTCGGTCCCGCTCTTCGTGATGCGCGTCTCATCCGAGGTCGGTTCCGTACCGCGGACGAACAGGTCGGGTAATTGCACCGCCTCGCTGTAGACAATGGCGACCTGTTCTCCGTCGGGGGACAAGTAGCCGGTGTGTCGGCCCGGATTCGTGGTGATACGCCACAGGTTGCCGCCGTCGGCAGGCATCAGATATAGGTGATCGTCGGCGGGGTGCTCGCGGCTCGCCTGCAGCAACCAGCTCGATTTGTCGCGCGAGAGCGAGGCCCCACGCACCTCCCATTCCCCAGCGGTGAGTGGTACGATCGTGCCTTCGCTACTCATTGAATAGAGGTGACTCCAGCCACTTCGCTCGGACGCGAATACGAAACGATCACCGGGTAACCACTCGAACAGCGCCGGCTGTAGGTAGTTGGACTGGATCGGCGGGCCGCCAATCCACGCGTCATCGTGGTCGTGCATCAAGACCCTCGCGGCACCCGTCTCCATCTCGACTTCCGCAAACCAAAGGTCCTGGTGATCTTCACAGATGAACTGCGCCACCGCCCGCCTCCCCTGAAGATTCCACCACGGTCCGTGCGGTACCGTATTCTCATCTCCCGCCTCAGCGACGTCCACCCAGCGCACAACGACGCTCTCGGCTGGCACCGTAGGATCGACCGTAATGATCCCCATGCGTACAACGTCGCGCGGCTCACCGACCTTGGATCGCGCATCACGCACTCGCGAGTAACCTGACTCATCCACGTAGTCGATGTATTGCGTTGACGGTCGTCCGCGGTCACGTGTCCGCACGCGGAACGTGACGTACACACCATCCGGCGAGAGTTGGATGTTGTCCACGGTGGCCGTGCCCAATACCGGAATCGGCTGCGGCCGGAGCGGAGTCGCCGATCGGTCCAGAGCCTCAGCGTATTCACGCCTTTCAGCTTGACGGCGGATGTGCTCGAACAAGTCACGCTGTTGGTCTGCCAGCCACTCGGCGGCATCGGTCTCGGAGTCACGATCGATCTGGACCTTGGCAGCGACTATCGTTAGCGACCCATCGTTGATCTGATAGCGGTAGAGAGCTTGACCCGACTCGAAGTGAATCGCCGCACCGGCGCTGTTGATTCGTACCCGTTGTGCCGGTTGGCTCAATGAGACCACTCGCCGCGTTATCCCCTCTGCGTCATCATCGTAGAGGTAGACGCTTCCCGAGCGCGACCATGCGCCGCGAGTGCCGTCGCTACTCCATGATATCGAGCCTGCCGGAATGTTCTCTAGTTCATCCGATGGGACTTGCTCTACCCAACTACCATTTCGTTCGGCCCGGAACCAAGGATCGGCATTCGGCAGATCATCCGGCCGGGGATTCTCGTTCCAGCGGAAGTACACTACGGAACCATCGGGGGCCCATCGCACGTCTCTGACTCCTAGACCCAGCCACCGGCTGTTACGCGACACGTCGCGTAACGACAGGGGACGAACATTCGTGGTCTCAAACGTCAGATCAGACTGAAGCATCGGTGTGGATCGGCGTTGCGCTTCGAGCGGTATCGTAATGCCGAGAGCCAACGTCAAAAGAGAAACCGAAAGGATCGGATGGGTTGATGACGAGCGATTCACGGGACTCCTCGCAGATGGGGTGGTTAGTGCCTGCAGCGAGGTGAATGTAGGATCACGATTGACCCTCCTGCAATCGCCCTCCGCTCCCTGCTCCCCGCTACTTCCCGTGAAACCTTGTCGCC
>JBDGZZ010000380.1:0-3801 GCA_039588335.1 Gemmatimonadota bacterium
ACGGCGGATCTCCTACGCGGTGCGGGCCGACGGACAGGTCATGGTGACGACGCTCGACGAGGACTGGAAGGGCAGCGCCGTCAGCAGCGTGGTCGAGTACTTCGACGGCTTCCTACCAGCCGCCGAGATCAAGGACGTAATTCGACCAGATCCAGATCTCTATCCGAACGGCGTACCCGCCAGTCGGCACGAGACCAAGTCCATCGAAGCCGAGTTCATCAGCGAGGAATTGGAGGGCAAGCGGGAGATTTGGGACGAGGCCCTGACGAATCCGTATGTCGAGAACATCGACGAGGCGTTAGAGGTCGCGGAACGTATCGTGCGCGAGGGTTCTGCGGTGCCCGTAACCTTTGCGATCCCGATAAATCCTCTCATCAGACCCGGTCAGATATGCCGCGTCACGCTACCGAATCGTAGTCAGCCACCGCTCGATGTATACGTAACCGAGACTCTACATGAGCAACGACCGACCGGCGCCGGTGTAGCTGGAATCACAACGATCCAAGGACGGGTCTACGTGATATGAGTCAGTTTCGTACACCGCGTCGTCGAAGGGAACGTGAGCTCAACGAGCGCCGCGCCAGCGAAGCGGATATTAAGCATCGTCACTACGTCCGGCCCTACGGCAACCGCGGCCTCCATGTAGTCAAATCCGCCATCGACGGCGAGGAGTACATCGTCTCCGGTCCTGGTCGTACCTTCCAGCCCGGAACAGTAGTACCGACCGGCTCGAACACCGGAACCCAGGGCGAGACGATCCTAACCGATCCGCCTCCGGGTCGACGCGGAGCCGGGGGCTTTCCACCGAGCACTATCGTCAAGCGGCGTTGTCCGGTCTGTCTAACGGGACGGAAGTACATCGGGATAACAGATAGCGGGTCCACCGATATCGTTCAGGCGTGGGACTATACGGACGGCACACCGCTTACGCTGCTCGAAACCGCTACGCTACCAGCAAAGCTACAGACGAGCGGTGACTTTCGAGATCACTTCGAGTTGGTTACGCCGACCAAGATAGCGTTCATTGCGCGGACGACGACCAACGAGGATACTGTCGTCATCTGGAATATCGGAGGTAGTCTCGGTACCGGCACGTTCGAGAACAATAACTTCTTCGGCAAGCTGCTCTATACGCTCGGCGCGCTCTATTTCGCGGAGGAGCATAGTGACTCATCCCTAGATATCATGCGGATGCTTCCGTTCATCGGAGAGGGAGCTACCAAGGTCGCGGACATAAACGTCGGCGGAGCGAGCAAGATAGGTAATAACGACCTGGTTATGATCGGCGGCCTACCGCATATATGGAGCGATGATTTGGACGAGTTGCCGCCTGCGGAAGATACGCGATACTGCGCCGCGGGGTCGTCACAGTTCGGTCCAGTTCTACAGGACTTCGGAAGCAGGGCGTCTGGTGGGCACCACCTAGGAAGCGGCGGTTCGCTCGTCGGTCATCCGATAGCGACACTCGTCGATATCGACCAGCGCGAACAACGACTGTGGCCGACCGAGTGGGGATCGTTCATAGGCACGCTACGACTACCGCTCTCCACTCAGCAGGAATATCTGAGCTCCACAACCACCGCCTTTACGCGGCTACCGATCAAGGACTATTCTGGTGTCAACGGTGTGACCTGTCCGATCCCAACACTACCGATCGATGCTCCGATCGGACATCCATTCAAGGCGCTGCTACCGCTCTAGGAGACGACGATGCCAACCGATCCGAAATGGTACGACTCGACCGGGGCGACCGAGATCTCCGCAGAACAGGCGATGACCGCGACCGCTGGCGTAGACTCCACCCCGCTGACAGTTCAGATCATTAATAACAAGAATGGCGCCGGTGCCTCTGACCTCGTAAACGCTCGTCTCAAGGCTCTATTCCGCGACGACGGGGCGACGGCCTGGAAGGGCGCAGAGGATGAATGGCCGGATCGTCACTACCTCCAGGTGCGACGAGAAACGGGAGGCTGGAATACTAGCTTCTCTCAGTCCGAGTGGATCGAGGTCGGGGCTGGCAGAACGTTTCGCCTACCACGCCTAGCCAATGACGAGGGCGTCAAGATCTCAATCCGTGTCTCGACATCTCCTGACGCGCAAGCTGACGTCAAGGAATTTACCTTCCGTCTCGAACAGGCATACGGTGAGGCGACCAGCGTTGGGATAACAGAGGTTGAGAAGGCAGGAATCTATCTCGGTCTCGACGATTGGGACTCAGACTTTATCGTCGCAAATCCTTCTGGTGATGCCGTAGAGAGCGGTTCGCCGGACCAGAATGTGAACATCGGTGATGTCGTCTGGCTATCTCGTGGCCGCGTCTACGCGGATCTGGCGCAGGCAATCAATCATCCTGTCGCGGCGTCGAGTAAGGAACGCTACGACCTCGTCCACCTGGATGAGAACGGCGCAGTTACGAAGGTGGCCGGCAGCGAAGTAACCGGCCCGCTAACGGACTCGGATAAGCCTGCAATCCCAGCGGGTTCGAGCGGCTTGTACTACGTCGAGATCGATGACACCGGACCAATCACGAACTCGCTGATCGAGAATATCTGGTGGCCGCTCGGCTACTTCGGACTAAAAACGTCTGCGTCCAGTCTCGTGATCGACATCGGTGGTGGTCGCGCAGTTATCGACAATTCGCACATCACCAATATCGACCAGCTCCAGCTAACGCTGCCAGCGTCGGATGAGAGTTGGGTCTGGATGCTGCGGAACGGCAACCTGCAATCTACCTTGGTCGAGGAGCCACCCACGACGAGGGCGATGCTGCTCTACCAGATCACCACGGACGGCTCCGGGGTTACGGCCGTCATAGATCGACGCAGCTTCCAAGGTGAGCGCATCCAGCGGATCGACTTCGAGTGGCTTGGGGAAATCGTGGTCGATGACTGGAGATATTCGCATCTTCAATCATGGCGCGGCGGACAGGTGCTGCCGCTGCTCGGAATCATCGCCTCGTTCGGGACTCAGGTGGTCGGCTCGGGTCTATCGGGGCAAACCAGATGGGACGTTGAGGTGGAGATCTCCGGCTCATGGACCACCCTCTTTACGGTCGGCGGCGACAACCAGCCCGAGATCGCATACGACGCTACGGACCTACGTGCGCTGGCGGCGATTCCTGAGCTATACGCGGTACCTCCGAACGCGCGCATCAGGGCCGCGCCATCGGAGATCCCAACAGGAACGGTTACGACCGATCCACAGGATTCGCGTCTATCGCTGCTGGTGTCGAGCTAGGGAGGATAGGCAGGAGAGTTTAATGACGCAAGAGATGAGGCGGTCTGGTGATATGGGAGTGAGAAACGGGAAGAACTATCTAGGGGCGCTGGCGCTGGTAGCACTTACGGCAGTTATCACGCTGGCGATCGGAGACGTGGCGCGAACGGTGAGATCGGCACCGGTGAACGATGCGATTCAGGCTGGACAGATCGAACAGCTACGGCTACAGATCAAGATGGTCGAGAACAACCAAGTCGCGTTCAAGGCGAGTGTAGATCAGAAGTTCGGAGAGGCGAAAGCTGACAGCGAGCAGATCCTAATCGAGATTCGTAGATTGGACCGCTCACTACGGGAGCATATGACAAAGACACCATGAGCTTATCGGACGAGCAGGCCGCGTTTTCTGCGGACGTCTCCTATATCACTGCCTGGGTCCCGAGCGGTGTTCCTGGGGGCCGGATCCGGCTACTAGAGGTGAAGCGTCATCCTCTCATGCAGCGAATCTATGTCTATGCCGGTAAAAGCGAGAAGCTGGATAGCTATCACCTTGATGCTCTCGCCCTAGACTTCGCTCTGGATATC
>JBDGZZ010000381.1:0-3784 GCA_039588335.1 Gemmatimonadota bacterium
GTAGACGTGGTCGTAGATTTGGTGACTAAGGAGCGGATGAAGCAGTAGACTGACGGCGGCTCTCACCCTGTTCGGTCACTATGAAAGCCACGGCTGAGCCGAACACAGCGGCCGCGATGGCGACACGAAGATTGAGCAGTTCGTTGGCTAGCAGCCACCCCAGGATTACTGCCACCACCGGGTTCACATAGGTAGAGGCTCGTGCGGGTGTCGTGGCACGCATCAACCAGAGATATGAGCTGAACGCGACTAGCGAGCCGAAGAACACCAGGTACCAAAACGCGACCCAAGATCGAACCGATATCTGGGAGAGATCCAATTGCGAGGTCTCTCCCACAGCGACCCCAGCGGCTAGTAGCAACGAACCACCTGCCAGCATGCTCAAGGCTGTTGCGAACTGCTGAGATTCCGGTCGTGGCGCCTCCCGATAATACAGCGAACCGATAGCCCAGCCGAGAGTCGCTAGCACTATGGCGAAGGCACCGGCCGAGTGAATTCGTCCACCACCGACGATTCGTTCGGGGCCCACGAGAAAGGCAACACCACCGAATCCAGCTATGAGGCCGGCCACCACCAGGACCGAGGGACGCTCTCTCCGACTCACCCAAACCAGCAGCACCACCCAAAGCGGCACCATGGCAACGAATAGAGCCGTGACGCCTGACGGAACGACTTGTTCAGCCCAGACGACTCCGCCGTTTCCCACTAGGAGTATCAGGGCTCCTACGACTAGCGCGGTCCGCCATTGGATCGTCGTGGGCCTCGAAACGCCGCTCGCCCTGAGCCACCCGTAGAGGATTCCACCGGAAATCAGGAACCGGACTCCGGCCATGGTGAACGGCGGTACAGTCTCGATGGCGAAGCGGATTGCCAGATAGGTGGACCCCCAAACCAGATACACCGCCGCGAACGCCGCTACGAGGCTGACCCTGGACGGATGCTGTGCGATCATGCCGGAACACTATAACCGGTCGAGCAGCATCAATTGACGCTGCGTTGACGGCTAGTACCCATGGTGCCACAGGTATCTAAGTGGAGTTCCATATGAAGGTGCTAAACTCGTCAGCTATCCTGACCGCGGTCCTGTTAGCCGTTTCCTGCGACGACCCACCTGTAGAACTCAACCGACTCGTCGCAGTCGAGATTATGTTCACCAGTGAGTCCTTCCCGTTTGGGGTGGGAGACAGCATTCAGCTACGAGCCATTGTCCGAGACCAGAACTGGAACGAGGTCCGTGACTACGAGGTCGCCTGGAGCACGTCAAACTCAGGTGTGGCGACCGTCGATCAGACTGGCCTTGTGATTGGAAAAGGCCCTGGGTATGCCGACATTCGGGCGTCGGCCGAGGACGTGTCAGGCCTGATCTCAGTCCTGGTAGTAGGGCCCCCCGTGTTTATGTCCGTCCAGCCTGAAACCATCACGGTACTAAGAGGTGGTGTGGCGCGGTTCATGGCAGCAGTCCAGGACGCCTATCACAACATTGCTGTCGTTGACTCGTTTGGGTGGATCAGTGACGACACGACAGTAGCGACCATCGACGCGGTGTTCCTCGAATACGATCCCGAAGCTCACGTCAGAGCAGAAGAAACTGGATCCGCCGAGATCGTAGCCACTGTTGACGGCCTGGCAGACTCAGCATCCATCACCGTCATCACCGTCGAATTCACAAGGATGAGTGCCGGAACCGACCGGGCTTGTGCATTGTCCTCGGATGGCCACGCCTACTGCTGGGGTTTGGACCAGCGAGACTACGTCTACGCCGACCAGGACTTTCCCGTACGGATAATGGAAGACACGGTCTTCACAACTCTTACCTTGGGCCCGACGCACACGTGCGGCATCGCTGTTGACGGAACGACGTACTGCTGGGGCAGCAATCTGAATGGCGAACTGGGCGTGGGATCAGGGGATTGGTACGGTCCCGTCGCAGGAGGGCTACGCTTCGTGTCGCTGACCCTCGGCGGCTCACACACCTGCGGACTGACTGTTGAAGGTACTGCCTATTGTTGGGGTCTCAACCGAGATGGTCAGCTTGGTGCAGAGTCGTTTGACGAGTGCGGCTACGTCGGAAAGGGAAGTTCAGGCGACCTTGACCCATGCAGCCGCGAGCCGGTTGCCGTCTCGGGAGAGCTGCCTTTCGCGAGCTTGAGTGCCGGTGCCTCACATACATGTGGAATCACCGACGATGGCGTAGCATACTGTTGGGGAAGCAATGCCAGCGGAGAGTTGGGGACCGGATCATATTCGAGCAGTCCGAGCCCGGCAACGTTGTCAGGCAACCTCGACTTGAGTCTTATCAGTACCGGAGCAGGTTACACATGTGGAATCACGTCGGTGGGCGAGGCCTATTGCTGGGGAGGCAATGACGACGGACAGTTGGGCAACGGATCGCAAGCTCGAAGCCCAATTCCAGTGGCGGTTTCAGGCGGAGTGCAGTTTGCATCCCTAACCGCTGGCAACGACCCCGATTTCACGCACACTTGTGGGCTTGCGACCGACAACACCGTCTATTGCTGGGGAGCCAACACTCATGGGCAGCTTGGCGATCTTTCCACCGCTTCGCGTTTCGCACCTGTCGCGGTCGCCGGTAACATGACATTCAGAACCGTCGAATCCGGTGCTCGCTTCACGTGCGGGATGAGCGTAGCTGGGCTTGCGTTTTGCTGGGGAGACAACGAGATGGGTCAGCTCGGCACTCACGTAGGTGACAGGAGCCTGCAGCCAGCCCGTGTGGCAGGACAGAATGACATACGATGACTAGCGCAGAGGAGAAATGACCACGCGAACACGCTTGTTGTCCACGCTAGCAACACTCGGACTGCTGGGTTCGTGCGGAACGGAGCCCGATCTACAACTGGAACCTGATCTCATCATTCCGGATGAGTTGAGTAATCGGTACGGTTTTGTCATGACCATTGGAGACAGAGCACAATTGGACATTGTGTTGCGCGATGCCAGCACGGGCCAAGAGATGTCGGGTTACACGATAGTCTGGACATCTTCTTCACCGGGGGTAGCCACCGTTGATCAGACGGGCCTTGTCGTCGCTGTGGGTGCTGGAGCAACGACGATCGACGCGTCGGTGCCAAATCAAGTCCAGATTTCAAACGAACTCGGGCAATCGGGAACTGCGGCTGGACACCTCGTGCCCACTATGGTATCTGGGAACGTCGCGTTGGGATCGTTGACGGTTGGCGGCCAACACACGTGTGGAATTGGCCTCGACGCCGTGGCATACTGCTGGGGAGACAACGACGAAGGCCAGCTGGGCATTCGGAGTACGGGCACACCAGTCAACACACCGGTGATCGTTGCGGGACAGACCGACGGTCCTTGAAATCCATTGCCCCTCGCCGCCGTGACTGGATGCTGCTCCTGCCAGGGGCGGCACTGATTCTGCTGGCGTATCCCCCGTTCCATTTATTGGTCCCCTCGTTCGTCTGTTTGATTCCTGCAGCAACGTTCATTTCGACGGGATCGTCAGAGCAACGACCTACCGCACTGAACTTCGTCCAAGGTTTTTGGTTCGGGTTGCTTTCGAACGCCCTAGTCCTCTATTGGATGCCGATCGCACTTTGGCGTTACACGCCGTTTGCCGCGCCTGCATTTGCAGCTGCCATTGTAGGGTTGGGTCTGTACACGGGCGTGACGTTTGGGCTAACGGGTTGGGTGCTACGTGCGACGAACCTGCCAATGTTGATTGTTTTCCCAACATTCTGGACAGCGATGGAATGGGTGCTGGGACACCAGGGCTTCATGAGCCACCCATGGCTCGGCCTCGGGA
>JBDGZZ010000382.1:0-3776 GCA_039588335.1 Gemmatimonadota bacterium
CTGAGGCTCCACTGGCAGCAGCCGATGCAATGGTGCACAGGGAGCGTGGACTGCGATGACCAATCTGACGAGTCGGCCGTCTCGGTCTACGTGAACTTCACTTCTGAAGGGATCGCCGGGCTCAGGGAAGAACGAGACGATCCAGGGCGCCACGTCCCACTGCGACGGATACACCTCGTCCAGAAGCCAATCCTCGGCGCCGTCGGGAAAGAGGTGTCCAGATGCTTTGACCAGCGCTACGTATTCTTCGAAAACGAACCGCGCGCCGACGCTGTCCGCCACCGTAATGCCGGATTCGTAAAACACGGAGTCCACTTCCGCGACGTCATCGCAGCGTGAGTCCTCGAAAGAGGAGCACGCCACGGGCAAGAGGATGGTCGCCGCGACCGCCAATCTCTGGGCCCGTTGATGCGTTGGGCGATTCATGGGGTCCATGTAGGGAATACCTCGCGGGCTCTCGGGAAGTCACAGTGTTGTCCTTTCGGCGGGAACCTGTCGCCTCCGGCGTAGTCTAGTTCCTAGATCGCGCAGGTAGAGAGCCCCCGCCAAGTACGCGGACGCGAACGTCCTGGGTTTGATCGGGTCCCGACACAATGCGGGCCAAGGAGAGGAGCATGGCTATGGGGCTCACTTGTTTTATGAGCGACTTCCACGTGGGTCTACAACGACATTTCAGAACTGCTATGTTGCTCACTGTTGACGTGTAAGGCTCTCACATACCAGAGGTCGGCGGTTCGAATCCGCCACCGCCCATTCTCCACCCAACATCCTACGATTTCCCTTCTCCGGTCACGGGTCGTCCGAGAGCACGACGTGCGCGATCATGGGCCGGTGATCTGACCCCAGATCCGGCCCAGCGAAAGCTCTTGCCACGTGCCAACCATCCCCAAGTAAGACGTGATCGATGCGCACCCTAATCCAACGACTCAGTCTCGTTGAGCCAAAGCCGAACCCAACCTGAGAAAAGGCGTTTCGAAGATCGCCCCAGAATTCCTGGTAGATAGTGCTTTCGACGGGCAAGTTGAAGTCACCGAGGACTATGAAAGGACCGCCTACCGCATTGACCCACGTTCTTCCTTGGCGCGATTCGATTTCGCGGATCAATGACTTCGAACGCAGATTGCCAACCCCCTCGCGGACGGCTCCGGAACGCAACGGCTCCAGGCCCTTTCGCGGAGTGTCGAGGTGCAGGTTCGTTACGTTGACCACCGTTTCGCCGATTTCAATTCCGTAACGTATCACCAGGCCCGAGCCACCGGCATACTCGAGGCTCTCGCGGCTCATCTGGTCAGTGGTCATAATCGGGAACCGACTGAGCAGGCACATTAGATCGCTCGAGTGATGGTACCAACTGAGTTCTGGCAGCAGCGCAATCTGAGCCTGCAATTCGCTGCCACATTCCTGGAACGCCACGATCTCGGCGTTGATCTCGTTCAAGACCCAGGATAGCGATCCCCGAAGCGTATTCCCACCGGCAGCATTGAACGTGGCAACTCGAAGTGTCGGGGCTTCCGGAGCTGAGCTGAACCATCGCCGGACTCCGATGCGAAATCCCATGACTGGCCCGATTCCAATAACCGCGGTCGCGACGAGCGGAATCATCATCCTCTTGTCGATCCTGAACGCCAAGGGCAGCAGGACCAGCAACGGGAGTAGGATGAGCCACCGTGGCCCGAACAGGAGCACCGTCATCGGCCACCAGCGATCTCCCAGCTGCCACAACCCGATTCCGGTCAACAAGATCGCAGCCAGGTACGACCACACTCCGATGACGAGCAACCGCTTGGAACCCGACTCGGCCGTCACCACGTACATCAGTACTAGCAGAGCCAGAACACGACGGATTCGGGTAGGGTCGATTGGTGACTTGCAGCGGGGACAGCGCGCCGAAGCCCACAATCGACGTGGATCTAGACGGACCCGATGTCCCTCGCCCGAACATTTCACCACGAGGCTGTGCGAAGCTTTGCCTTTGCCCAAAGTTCGATCCCCTCTCGACAGAATTCTCACCGTCCCTCAACACCCGCCGCAACATACATACCCGGTCCCTCCACCCTTAGCGCCCCTTCCCGTCTCTTCCCGTCCCTTCCCGTCCCTTTCCGTCCCTTTCCGTCCCTTACCGTCCCTTACTATCTTCCCCCCGCCCATGAGCCAATTAGAAGTCGTAACCACCCGCTCCGGCCTGCTCGAGTCGGTCCACCTCGTGTCCGCCGCGGTGGTGAGGGCCGACGGCAGGCTTCATGCGACATCCGGCGATCCGGAACTGGTGACCTTCACCCGGTCGACCGCGAAGCCGTTCCAGGCCCTGCCTCTGGTACAGGATGGAGGTGCGGAACGATTCGACGTCACCGGCGAAGAATTGGCTCTGGCCTGCGCGTCGCACAGTTCGGAGAAGGCCCAGGTCGAGATCGTGCGGGCATTTCTAAACCGATTGGGGTTGACGGAAAATGACCTGGCCTGCGGTCCGCACAAGGCGCTCGGATCGACGTTTGCGGTCCCGCCACTGGACCCGGACAGGTTGGAGCTGCCTTCTCCCCTGTCCAGCAACTGTTCGGGCAAACACACCGGAATGCTCGCGCAGGCGCTGAGTAGCGGCTGGGAAACGAAGGGCTACCAGACGAGTGACCACCCAGTGCAGCAGCGCATCAAGCAGGAGATGTCGCGCTGGACCGGGATGAGTGATGCGGCGATCGGCGAAGGAGTGGACGGCTGTACGGCAGTCTCGTTTGCACTACCTCTGTCCCGCCTCGCCCTCGCGTTAGTCCGGCTCGTCCGGAGCGGCGGGGAGGCAGAAAGAGCAGTCGTGTCGGCGATGATGGATCACCCCCACCTGGTCGCAGGAGAGAATAGGCTCGGCACGGAGCTGATGCGGGCCTATCCTGGAGAGATCGTGGTGAAGGTTGGAGCCGAGGGAGTCTACATCGCCGCACTCGCGACCCGTGGCCTTGGAATCGCCCTCAAAGTCGAAGATGGCCACTCCAAGGCGGCAATGGCCGCGCTCGTACACTTGCTGGATGAGTTGGAACTCGACCCCAAACCGTCTACCGTCGTTCCCCAGTTCGCAGCATTTCCTGTTCTCAACACGAGAGATGAACTCGTGGGCGATATGTGTGGGACAGGTCAGCTCACGTTTGTTTGATGCTAACTGCGTTTCGATGGTTAGGCACTCATGCTGGACTGGCGCACAATACGGAATCATGATGAGGTTGGCTGGAATTGGGGGAGGCCACGTGAGAACGGCTGAAAATGGAGCAGGCTGTGGCGTTAGTTGATACCGCCAGACTCCACGTCGTTGGGGGCACCGGTGGGTCCGGGTGCACCTCCTTCCGGAGGGAGAAATACGTCTCCAAGGGTGGACCGGACGGAGGTGCCGGGGGTGCTGGTGGAAGCGTGATCGTGAGGGCTGACAGCCGACTCGCCACGTTGCTCGATTACCGCTACCGCACCCACTGGAAAGCGGAGCGGGGCCGGCACGGGGAGGGCTCGGACCGGAGGGGCAAGTCGGGAGAAGATCGATTCCTTCCGGTGCCGCCGGGGACGGAGGTTCGTGACGCCGAGACCAGCGAGTTGTTGGGAGAGCTGTTGGAGCCGGGACAGCAGTTGTGCGTTGCCAGGGGTGGAAGAGGAGGCCGTGGCAACGCCGCGTTTGCGACACCGACGCACCGCGCTCCCAGAGAATGGGAGCCGGGTGAGGAGGGGGAGGATCGGCACATTGAGCTGGTTCTCAAGCTGATTGCTGACGTGGGATTGCTAGGTGAGCCCAACGCCGGCAAGAG
>JBDGZZ010000383.1:0-3763 GCA_039588335.1 Gemmatimonadota bacterium
CGTCGGCGTTCGGTCCGACCGGGATCCTCGGGCCTGTCGACTTGCTCCGGATCACAACCAGTTCGGACTGGTCTTCATGCGGTCCCAGGTCTCGGAGGGCGGCGATGCTGAAGAGGCCTTGGGGGTGGATCGCGACGTCAGTGATCTCCCCCGGCCCGACGTCGACCGTGTAAAGATGGACAAACGGATCGACCGCTTTTCCCCGGTGATGCACGACCGGTACCGTATTGGAGTCGCCGGCAAGAACAGCGACCTGGACGAAGTTCCCCTTGGGTGTGACGTCCAGGCTCTCCGCGTCTTCCGGGCTGACGTCGAGGTGCTCGGGATCACCTAGAACGAGCTGCGCTCGCGCTGTATTCAGCGTCGTCAATGCGATCGCCAATACGATTAGCGAAAGTGCTTTGGATTGTTTCATCATCCTCTCCGTCATGGACCTTGTGGAGAAAAATGGATGAGCCTTTGCTCGCCGATCCCCGGGGCGAGACTCTCGAGTCTTTCACTTCATAGCAAGAGTGATGCCACCACCCCTGATCACGCTCGTATCAAATCGATCCCAAGCAGTGTCGCATTGCGACTTCCTAAACAGGTTCACTCTGAATCAGCTCATCGTGGGTGAAGAAATCCGCACCGGTGGGTGAGGTCTCACCCACCATCGGAGGCGGCCTGAGCCGCCGTCTTTAACTCAACCCTCTGTGCAGTCGACGGGTGTTGTTTCACCCACCAATTGAGTGACGCCTCGGGCTAGTCCCCTAACAAGTTCTTCGAGATAAAGGCTCTCATGGCGTGGCGCCGAGCCTGGCCCCAAGTTTGCAAGCCGTAACATTGGAGCTGGGAGTGGAGATTTGAAGCGACGAGTGTTCATGACCGGGTCCGGCTCGGCCGCAATGAGCGCCACACGGAGTGAATGGGAGATGGCCGCGGAGATCTTGAGCTATCTCAAAGAACATCCGGAAGCCTCGGACACTTTCGAAGGAATCGCGGAATGGTGGATCATGCGACAAAGAGTCCGAGTCGAGGTCGAGACGCTCAAGAAAGTCTTATGCCAGTTAACGGAAGGCGGGCTCTTGGAAGAATTTGGGAAAAAGGACAACCCCCAGTATCGCTTGAAAGCGTGGAGAAACTGATCGCGTTATTGAAGGTGGCGTACCCAGGAACATGACTGGGAAGGGAGATCCGCAACCATGATGAGATGGCTTATTGCATCGAGTATGAAGCTTCGACTAGTCGTCGTCGCTGTCGCAGGGTTGATGATCCTCATTGGCATCGAACAATTTGACGACACGCCAATGGACGTCTTGCCGGAATTCTCGCGGCCGTACGTGGAGATACAAACCGAGGCCCTGGGACTTTCCGCCGACGAAGTGGAGGCCATGATTACCACGCCCCTGGAAGCGGATATGCTCAACGGGACACCGTGGGTCGAAGAAGTACGGTCCCAATCGATACCCGGGCTGTCGTCGATCGTGCTCGTGTTCAAGAAAGGGACCGACCTCATGCGGGCACGGCAAATGGTGCAAGAGCGCCTCACACAGGTGTTCGCGTTACCCAACGTGTCGAAACCGCCAGTCATGATCAACCCGCGCTCATCGACCAGCCGGTGCGTCGAGATCGGGCTGACGTCCGAAACACTGTCCCTGATCGAAATGTCGGTGCTCGCTCGCTGGACGATCGTGCCGCGCTTGATGGGCTTGCCCGGCGTGGCCAACGTGTCCATCTGGGGTCAGCGGAAGCGGCAGCTTCAGGTCCAGGTCGAACCAGAAAAATTACGGGAAGAGGGCGTCTCGCTGATGCAGGTCATCAAGACCGCCGGCAACGCGTTGTGGGCGTCCCCACTGAGCTTTTTGGAAGCTTCGACCCCCGGTACCGGGGGGTGGATCGACACTCCCAACCAGAGGCTCGGAATCCGGCACGTCCTGCCCATCTCGACGCCGGAGGAACTGGCGCAAGTAACCGTCGAGGGCGCCCCATGGAAGCGCCTGGGTGACGTGGCCACGGTGGTGGAAGACCATCAACCTCTCATCGGGGAGGCCATCGTGAAGGACGAGCCCGCTCTCATGCTGGTGGTCGACAAATTTCCTTGGGCCAATACGTCTGAGGTCACGGAAGAAGTGGAAGAGGCGCTCGCAGCCTTGCGGCCGGGTCTTTCCGGTTTGGAGATGGACTCTTCCCTCTTTCGGCCGGCCACCTATCTCGACTCTGCAGTCCGCAACGTCTCCAGGGCTCTGCTCATAGGAGCGGTTCTCGTGATCGCCGCTCTTTTCGTTTTTCTTTTCAACTGGCGCACCGCGTTGATAGGAAGTGCGTCCATCCTGCTGTCCGCAATGACAGCCGCAATGGTGCTCTATTTGCGCGGCATCGAGATCAACATGATGATTCTCGCAGGGCTCATGTTGGCCCTGAGCGTGGTCATCGACGACGCCCTCGTCGACGTTGAGAATATCGCGCGCCGTTTACGCGACGCTCGCAATGCAAGCAACGGCCGATCCACGGCGAACATTATTGCAGGGGCCGTGCTCGAAATGCGAAGTCCCCTCTTCTACGCGACGCTGATCCTGTTCACGGCCGTGATACCGGTATTTTTCCTAATTGGCGTGACCGGCGCGTTCTCTCGGCCCCTAGCTGCCTCCTATGTGCTGGCGTCGCTGGCCTCCATGGTCGTGGCGTTGACCGTGACCCCGGCGTTGAGCCTGATGTTCTTGCAAGGGGTTTCGCTCCGGGAGGGTGCTCACCCTATCATCGGGAGGTTCCCCCGTTTCCATGACGGCGTGTTTTCGTGGGTCAGCCGGACACCGCGCGTGGCTTTCATCGCCGTCCTGGTCATGGCATGCGGCTTCCTCGCCCTACCGGTTGTGCGTCAGGAATCTCTCCTTCCCGATTTCAAGGAAACGGACTTGGTGATTCGCTGGGAAGGCCACGCTGCCGCCTCCCATCCCGCGATGAGCCGGATCACGCGTCGGGTCTGCCGCGAGCTACGCTCGATTCCGGGTGTGAAGAACGTGAGTGCCCATGTCGGACGCGCCATCATGTCGGATAAGAGAACCAACGTCGATGCCGCCGAGATTTGGGTCAGCATCGATCCTACGGCCGACTACGATGGCACCGTGAGGGCGGTGGAGGATGTGGTGGCCGGCTACCCGGGGCTATCTCGTGAGGTGCTGACCTATCTACAGGCAAAATTCAGAGAGGAACTTTCGGGAACAAGCGATTCCCTCGTGGTGCGCGTCTATGGGGAGGACATGAATGTCATCCGCAAGAAGGCGGCAGAGGTCGAACAGGTTTTAGCCACGATCGATGGAATCGCCGACCCTAAAGCGCACTATCCACGAGAGATGCCGACTTTGGAAATCGAGGTCGATCTCGAGAAGGCCAAACCTTATGGCCTCAAACCTGGCGATGTTCGCCGGGCGGCGACTTCACTGGTAGCGGGGGTCGAAGTCGGCAACCTGTTCGAGGAGCAGAAAGTGTTCGATGTGGTGGTGTTGGGCACGCCAGACACTCGCCATAGCCTCACGAGTATCCAGAATCTCTTGATCGACACACCCTCGGGTAGCCACGTACGCCTGCAGGACGTGGCCGACCTTCGTATCGTGCCGGCGCCCACCGTCATCCATCGGGATTCCGTAGCGCGCCGAATCGACGTGACGGCCAACCTGCGTGGTCGCGGTGTCGCCGCCGTTGCGGCCGACGTCCAGAGTGCCCTCCGGCAGATCGACTTCCCGCTCGAGTACCGAGCGGAGCTGCTGGGAGAGTATGCGGAGCGGCT
>JBDGZZ010000384.1:0-3761 GCA_039588335.1 Gemmatimonadota bacterium
CCCGAACACCTGTGGAACGGGTTCAAGAGGTACGTTCTCCAAGGGCGGCCTACGGGGCAGTTCCTCCAGGCGCTGTGTGCTGGCGAGCTCTTCGAGGTGTTTCGTCGAGGAGACGAGCTTTCGATCGCCGGGCTGCGTCCGATGATTATGTTCCTCGAGAACCAGTGTCCGATTGGGTGTTTCGGTTCGAGGAGAAACGTCCAGGAGTGGTGTGAACAAGGGGGCCTTGAAGGGCTCCAGAAAGAGTAGGGCGAGATGGAGAAGAAGGCAGTACGCAAGGTGTTGAGCGCAGGAGTAGCTGCCAAGCTCAAGAAGGCGCGGACGAAGTCCGGGCACTCCCAGTACTCGTTGGCGGAGGCGCTGGGGTGGCCACGGGCAAAGATCAAGCGGCTTGAGAAGGCTGAGGTGAAGACCATCTCGCTGGAGGATTTGCGTGCTTGGAACGCGGCGACCTCGAACGTCAAGGAGTCCTCGTCGAAGAAGGCTGCGCCCAAAAAGAGTAGCTCGAGCGAGGGGAAGGTCATCTCGTTGTTCAAGGTGGGGGAGATGTTCAGCAATGTGCGGCATCTACCGCTGAGGAGCTTGGCGGGTGGGAAGAACGTGTTGTTCTTCGAGGTGACGATGGCCAAGGACATGACGGCGGAGCAGCTCCTGCGGGTACGCAAGGTGGAGCTCTTGGGCGTAACGGGCTCCATCAACGGGGTGGAGAACACCCAGGATCAGAATCCCATCCGAGCTGGGGACCGGGTCCCCATCATGCTGTGGGGCATGGGCATCGGTGAGGGCGTCCGGGACTTGAACGACAAGGCTCGTCGAGCTCGCCGTCGGGGCTGAACGTCCTGGAGTCTTCTTCACGAAAAGTGGAGAAAGGCTATTGACCTCGTGTGATACGGCCTTACTATAGGAGTATGGCAGCAATCACCGACGCCCTCGACACCCTGGCCACGGCAGCTTCTGACTACCTGACGGCAGCAGAGAGCGTTGCAGACGCGTTGAGCGAGCTGGACAGCGCTGACCTTGACGATATCAAGGACGCGCATGTTCGAAGCGTGATTGCGCATCTTGTAGCCCAGGCTGCGGCTCTGGAGCCGGACCGCACGGGACCCCAGAACTTGGTGGACCTGTGCGACCACGGTTACGACGTGGATCAGGCTTGTGGAGAAAGTTGATCTTTGGCTATTGACCTCGTGTGATAAAGGATTAGGATAGAGATATGACGCAGACACCAAGAACCTTCGAGTTCATCGTGACGCTCCGGCCCAAGGGCCAGCCCGAGGACGTATTCACCACCAAAGTGCAAGCCAGCAAGGACTACAAGGCCAAGGAGGCCGCGTTGGCCAAGTTTGCGGACCACGAAGTGTTGGTTGCGGAGTGCAACCTCCCAAGGTGGAGGCGCGAAATCGGCCACGCCATCATCTCCGAGAAGGAGATCGAGGTTGGCGGACAGAAGTGTCTCGAAGTCGAGACCGCCTACGCGGTGGTGTTGGTGGGACCGCAGGATGTCTACGCCTCCATCAGCAAGGTGAAGCGCGAGGCGCTCTACTGGGGCATCTACGCCAGTAAGAAGTATCGCCGACTTCGAGGACATGCGGCGCAGTGGTTCACGACCCAGCAGCACCGATTCGGTCGCAAGGGCACCGTGAAGCCCGAGTCTCGTACGACTCGCCAGACCTGTGGCGGGGAGATCTACTACCAAGCCTCGACGGGCGATGACTACGTGGAGAAGGGCAAGCGGGAAGCTGCTGCCTTCCGAGCGAAGGAGGAAGCCGGGCGCAAAGTGCTCCAGCCGCGCATCGACGCCGGGGAGTTCGACCCCAAGAACTTCGACAGCTACCGGGACGCGATGATGGCGTTCGGCCGAGCGAAGTCGAAGCTGGGCATCGCCAACGGGCCGCACTTCATGCGCCTGTACCCGGCGCCGCCCCGAGGAGCCGCAGCCTGATGTTCAAGTACGAAACAGACCAAGAGCTCACCCTCCAAATCGGGGGTGAGCCCGCTACTCCCGCACGCGTTCTCGAACGCAAGAGGGAGGACATTGACGGCCTCTACTCCGTGTTCTACCGGGTGGAGGCGGAGGGCAACGATGCTCACCGCACCAACGGGGAGCTGTGGGTTCAGGAGTCTGAGCTCAAGGAGAGGGATCTCTTTGAGCGCCTCGATGCTCGCCGACGGGAGGGCATCTGATGCTCCTGGGTTGTGGGTGCGGAGGCGTCATGGAGGTCTTCTTCCTGATGTTGATGGGCGGCACGTCCGTGGGAACTTTCCTGGGGACTCTGCGCCTCAAGATCAAACGTCGGTAACTCGAACTGCAAACGTCATGGAGGGCGTCCCACCACGGGGCGCCTTTTTTCTTTGGTGGACCTCTTGACTCCTATTACACAGGTACCATAGTAGAGGTATGGCACGAGTAGACACACCTTGTACTCCTGAACTTTTCTGGGCCGAAGTTGCCCTCATTGGTTGGAGTGACAGCCCTGAAAAGAAATTCTACGACAAAGCGAAGGCACGCCTTCTGCGTAGGTGGACCGGGGAGTTCCTCGAAGAGTTCAACGAGATCAAGGACGAGCTCCAGTCGAAGCTGGCCCGCGCCGTAGAGGCGAAGGAGCAGGAGACCGGGGAGAGCACCGGGTGCGGAGACGATGGATGGGGAGACCTGATGAACCACGTCATCGGCCTGGGCAAGGAGGAGTACGAGGCATCGTTGGCTGATCCGATGAGGGTCATCAAGCGAGGGCAGGCGTACAACTACGCGGAATCCTTTGGCTACTGCGTTCCCTACGGGTCTGACATCGAGTACATCTCGAAGGGACTGTACATCAAGCGGGCCAGGGAGATCGTAGAGAACCTGACCCAGCTCAAGCAGTCGCGTTTCGGCGGAGACTTCGAGGACCTCGAGCCCCTTCTCCAACTGATGATGCGAGTGGTGAACGGAAGACTCGATCTTCTCCAGACGGAGGGCCTGGGCGAACGCGTGGCCAAACTCCGGAAAGAGCGGGAAGCCCGACTTCGAGTTGAGCGGGAGGCGCTGAGGGTGTTGGACCCCCAGGGCTGGTTGTTCGACAACACCGTCAGCGACGCCCGCACCTACCTGGGGGACTCCGACGAAGAAACCGCTGCCTAGACATCCCGTTGTGTTGTGCCAAGGGGACCCTTTCGGGGGTCCCCTTTTTTCGTGGAAATCGACGAACGACCTCTTGACTCCTATCACACCGACCCCATAATAGGAAGGTGAGCAACAGACATCCACTTCCCACATATCCGGTAGCGCCGGACGGTCTCTCGGTAGAGACCCTCCTGGCCTACGACCGCATCATCGTTGCCTTCTCTGGAGGCAAAGACTCGGTCGCCTGCCTTCTGCACATCCTGAGCCTGGGGGTACCCAAGGACAAGATCGAGCTGTGGCACCACGACATCGACGGCAACGAAGGTTCCGATCTGATGGACTGGCCCGTGACGCGCGACTACTGTCGCAAGTTTGCCGAGGCGTTCGACATCCCCTTGTACTTCTCCTGGAAAGAGGGAGGGTTCGAGGGCGAGATGCTCCGGAACGAGTCGCTGACGCGTCCGAACAAGTTCGAGCAGCCTGATGGGACCATCGGCCAAGCCGGAGGAACGCGTGGCAAGAAGAACACGCGGATGAAGTTCCCCCAGGTCACAGCGAACCTGATGACCCGTTGGTGCAGCGCGTACCTCAAGATCGACGTTTGCGTGGCGGCGCTGAACAACCAGGAGCGATTCCGTGAGGGCACGACCCTGGTCGT
>JBDGZZ010000385.1:0-3722 GCA_039588335.1 Gemmatimonadota bacterium
CGGGACCCGGTCGGTGTCTACGTAGCGTTGCAGGCCAAGAAGTGATGCGCAGCGGCCTAACAAGCCATTGCAGCAGACAAAGCTCCGCCGCCTGCGCGTGGTGGCACTTGTTACTACCATGCTCGGCGGCTACGCTTTGCAGCTGAATGGCAGGCGTTAGGCGTACATCAAGATGAGATCAGCTATATTGCTCTTCATCCTTATGATACTGGCCGCTCCATGTGCGAGCATGGTTAACGCGAGCCCGAACGCAGCAACTTGGCATTCGGAGAGACTCCTCGGAGAGAATGGACGGTACTATTTCCTTCTGGTTACGGAATGGATTAACAAGGGTTCGTACTACCAGCACACCGAAGTGCAGCGCATCCACAAAGTGGATAAGCTGACAGATTCCACGGTTGCAGTAACAGACATTCGCCGCGTCCTGAGCACCAACCACGTCGAAAGGGAGGAGCAGGAACTCCGCGAGCAGTCCCTCCCGAACTTTAACCTTAGTGCGTTTCTTCGGAGCAACGGCATCCTGCATCCGTATCCCATGCGGGATTATTACCGTGCACAATTGGATAGCACTGGGCTCTACTTCGTTCTATCGGGAAGGAAGATCCCATTGCTGTCGCTGAGCGAACTGAAAGAGCGGACCCCAACCCGGGATTTGCCAAGGGAAGTGGTTGGAGTGGAGTTTACCAGCGTCTGGCCGGACTCCGGTGTGGAGAGGATGGTCTATTACACGCTTCGGACTCATGCTGCCGGCGGTGATATTGACGCAGCAGATGTTGTAGTCGCAGTGCCGCGGCGGAAGCTCTCTCCACCTCAGGAGTAAGGATGGGACAGCGATTCACCGCGAAAGTCGATGATGACGCCTAACACGCCACATCAGCGGCACGTACATTACGACACGCCCCTTGCGGAGCAAGGGTCGCGCCGCTCAGCCCGTCCGCTGAGTGGCAAGCCGTTAGGCGGACAAGTGGAATGATCGGACGAACGCAAAGTGAGGGATGCCGTCGCGAGCTTTTGTTGGCCGTCATGCGGTTTGTCGAGGAAGCGTCTCGCTGCGCGGGTGTCCGGCGGATTGCCCTAATTGGTTCTCTGACCACGAGCAAGAAGGCACCGCGAGACGCAGACGTTCTGGTTACCGTCGAGGATGATACCGATTTGGCGCCCCTCGCCCGAGCTGGGCGTCGACTGAAGGGCGCGGCGCAGAGTCTCAACCTGGGTGGGGACGTCTTCCTCGCGAATCCGCAGGGCGAGTACATAGGCCGGACGTGCCATTGGACGAGGTGTGGCCCAGGCATACGGGTTTCGTGTCGAGCTGACCACTGTGGTCAGTGGGCGTTCTTGAACGACGATCTGAGCGTCATCAAGCTGGGCCGCGACTTGGTGGAACGCCCGCCGATCGATCTTTGGCCCTCGGTGGAACGACGAGTACCGGTGCCTGATGATGTCGAGGAATTTGTGATCACGCGATGTGAGGAGTTGAATAGTACTGCGGCCGGCTAACACGCCACAGCAGCGGAACGGACATCGCAGCACGCCCCTTGCGGGGCAAGGGACGCGCCGCTCCGCCCGTCCGCTGAGTGGCAAGCCGTTAGCCGGACAAGAGGAGGGATTGTACTGGCTTGTACTCTCGGCGTAGAATTGGGGCCAACGAAAGAAGAGGAAGCGATGATATTTCTAGTTGAGATGGAACAAGAAACTGACGGTCGCTGGATTGCCGAGGTCCAGGAGCTGCCCGGCGTAATGGCCTATGGTCCTTCTGCTGAAGAGGCGATGGCGAAGGTTCAGGCATTGGCCCTACGTGTGGTGGCAGATCGCCTTGAACAGGGGGAGGCGGGGCCGGATCTTCTGAGTATCTCGTTTAAGGCCGCATGAGTCAGTGGAGGAGTGCGCGCTCACGTCAAGTGCTGGCGGCGCTCCTCCGAATTGGCTGGGGAATCAAGAGGCAATCGGGCTCGCACCGCGTTTTAGAGCGTGAGGGGTGGCCCGATTTTGCTTTTGCATTTCACGACCGTGAAGAGCTTGGGCCGAGAATGCTCGCTAGGATCGGGAAACGAACAGGCCTGAAACCCGAGGATTTATAGGTGCCGGCCGGCTAACACGCCACATCAGCGGCACGGACCTCGCCGCACGCCCCTTGCGGGGTAAGGGGCTCGCCGCTCGGCCTGCCCGCTGAGTGGCAAGCCGTTAGGCCTCGCAAAGACCGGCCGGTTCTCCACTCCAACCGTAGAAGGAGACTCAGATGAAACGCGTCACCGGAATAGGCGGTATCTTCTTCACGGCCAAAGACCCACCGGCCTTGCAAGCTTGGTATAAGAGGCATCTTGGAATCGACGTGCAGGATTGGGGTGGCACTGCTTTCACCTGGACCAATGCAGAGGGTAAACCGACGGCTGGAACTACGGTCTGGTCGATTGGCCCAGCCGAGGGCGACCTTTTCGCCCCAAGCAAAGCCACGTTCATGATCAACTATCGCGTCGATGATTTGCACGCCATGGTGAATGTGCTGAAGGAAGAAGGCTGCAACGTACTCGACAAGATCGACGAGTCAGAGTATGGAAAGTTCGCGTGGGTAATAGATCCAGAAGGAAACAAGGTCGAACTCTGGCAAGCTCCTGTTGGCCAGTAGCGAGCAACCGCAGTCATTCACCCAGTCGAGGCCTAACAACGGCATGTAGCCGACGGCTTCGCCCGCGGCTGATGCCGAGCGTTAGGCGGCTGTACTCTAGTTTGAACCCCAACTGGAGGTACACATGAGGAATGCTCGGGCTTCGATACTGATCGTGTTCCTGTGTTTCAGTCTCGTTGGATGCAGTACAGCCGACACGTCGGGTCCGCCCACAGAGTTAAGGCTGGAGAACCTGTTACAGCAATCGCTGGCCGAGGAGTTCACACCCGGCCGAGAGATCGTCGTCAGCTACGTGGAGATTCCGCCTAATATGACGATGGACCGTCATTGGCATCCCGGTGAGGAGTTTCATTACTACTTGGAGGGAGAGGCCGAGGTCTCGATCGACGGCGAACCCTCGATAATCGGTACGCCCGGTACAGTAGGACACATTCCATACAAGAAGATGCACACCGCTACCGCCGGCGAGAAAGGTGCGAAGGCTATCGTATTCCGCGTTCATACCGAAGGCCAGCCTGTACGTTACCTTGAGAACGGTGGCACGCCAGAACACTAGAGTAGAGGAAGGGCACCGCCTAACACGCCACACCAGCGGCACGGACCTCGCGACACGCCACTTGCGGGGCAAAGGACGCGCCGCTCCGCCCGCCCGCTGAGTGGCAAGCCGTTAGGCCGCTGGGAGAGCGAATCGCAGAATAGGGAGGCAACGGAAATGTCCCAGCAACACTATGCTGGAGCCTATGGCGGAAGTGCGCCAGAGAATTACGAGCGATACTTTGTTCCAGCTATTGGCGCGCCCCTGGCGAATGACCTCATTAGAATCGCTGCGCTTCGTCCGGGTGAGCGGGTCTTGGATGTTGCCTGTGGGACCGGTGTCGTGGCGCGGCTCGCTTCACAGCCAGTCGGCGCGGCCGGGACCGTCGCCGGGTTGGACATCAATCCCGGTATGCTGGCGGTTGCGCGCTCGACAACGCCGCCTAGTATGGCAATCGACTGGCACGAGGCGAGTGCTGAGGCAATGCCACTCCCGGATGCGTCGTTCGACGCCGTGCTGTGCCAGATGGGCCTCCAATTCGTGCCCGACAAACACGCTGCACTG
>JBDGZZ010000386.1:0-3712 GCA_039588335.1 Gemmatimonadota bacterium
TACGACGATGACTACATCTACTTCGCACTGCGGGGTTACGATCGGGACAGCACCGGCATTCGCTCCAACACACTGTACCGCGACCGGCTGAGCGGGGACGACCACTTCGAGATCCTACTCGACACATTCAACGACAATGAGACGGCTGTCCTCTTCACGACCACGCCGGGGGGGATCCGCAAAGATGCGGCTATCTCCAACGATGCCAGTGGCGGGGGCATCGCCTCGGGCGGATGGATCAACGGGGATTTCAATACTTTCTGGGATGTCGAGACGGTGGTGAATGAGGAGGGCTGGTTCGCCGAGATGCGGGTGCCATTCACGAGTCTCCGCTTTCAAGACGAAGACGGGGAGGTGGTGATGGGAATCACCCTGCAGCGAAAGGTTGCGCGCAAGACAGAGCGTTTGGTCTTTCCGCCCGTGTTGTCTGACGCCAACTGGGCGTTCCTGAAGCCCTCACGTGCTCAGAAGATCGTTCTCGAAGGCATTCGCCCGACCACGCCACTCTATGTGACGCCGTATGGCTTGAGTGGGGTGGAGCAATCGTTCCCGCTGAACGACGCCCGGACCGGATATCCGCTCGAAGACGAATTCAAAGCCGAGGCCGGCGTGGACCTCAAATATGCCCCCACCAACAATGTGGCACTGGATCTGACAATCAACACCGACTTCGCACAAGTCGAAGCCGACGATCAACAGATCAACCTGACGCGCTTCTCGCTCTTCTTTCCGGAAAAACGGCAGTTCTTCCAAGAACGGGCAAGCATTTTTGAATTCAGGACCGGCGGGTTGAGCCGCCTCTTTCATAGCCGTCGCATCGGCCTGACCGAACTCGGACAGCCGGTTCGACTAATCGGCGGCGTGCGGCTCGTAGGCCGCTGGGGCGGCTCGGACCTCGGCTTCCTCAATATGCAGACCGCCGAGAGCGGGTTGCTCCCGTCCGAAAACTTCGGCGTGCTTCGCCTCCGGCGTCAGGTCTTGAACGCCTATTCGTATGCCGGCGCCATGGTCACCAGCCGCATCGGCAGGGATGGCAGCTATAACTTGGCCTATGGGCTCGATGGCGTCGTTCGCGTGGCCGGGGATGATTATCTGACCCTCCAATGGGCGCAGACCTTCGACCACCGACAGATAGACAGCGGCAACCTCGACCTCGTCAACAGCGGGCGGTTTACCGCTGAGATAGCGCGACGACGGCGGCGCGGATTGGGCTATAACGCCGTCGTGGCCTGGGCGGGGCCTGCCTACAATCCGGGCATAGGCTTCACCCAGCGTAACGATTTCACGCTGCTCGATGGTGCGGTTTCCCACACCTGGTTACCTGGTGAAACATCGTCTCTGATCTGGCATACGCTGCAGCTAGCAGGGTTCACCTTCGTGCGCAACAGGGATCGCTCCATCGAGTCGGCAGAGGTGGGGCCGGAATGGGAGTTATCTGCCAAGTCGGGCGCGGGCGGCACCATGGAGACCAAGGTGCTTTTCGAAGACTTACTCATTCCCTTCCCGCTTTCTGAGGAGGTCGTGGTGCCCGCCGGGAGCTATACATTCTTCCGGGTCGGCGCTTCGTACCACGTCTCTCACACGCGGCTGTTTCAACTGCGCCCGCGCGTCGAGGCCGGCACGTTCTACGACGGGTGGCAAGCGACGGCCCAAGTCTCCCCGATATTGTACGCCTCGCCTCACCTGGAACTGTCGGGTTTCTACCGCTTCGACCGAATCCGCTTTCCGGATCGGGATCAGGGCTTTGACGCGCATCTCGCCCGGCTCCGCATCGGCACGGCGCTCAACACCAAGGTATCCACCAACGCGTTCATCCAGTTCAACAGCGCCACCAATACCGTGTCAGCCAACGTTCGGTTTCGCTACAACTTTCGCGAGGGCAACGATCTCTGGATCGTCTACGACGAGGGCATGAACACGGACCGGCGTCGCCTCACACCGACGCTGCCGTTCACCAACATCCGGACGATCCTGGTCAAGTACACCTACACCTTCCATTTATGATCTTTGACATGTCAGAATTTCACTGGTATATGAGGGAGATCGCGAAGACATATCACCCCGGCCTCGCCACAGGATGGCGGCATGATGGCCGGAACTGTTTATTTACCGGAAGGCTTTTCACGTCATTCAATCTGGAATGATCAGGCATTCCCTCGAAAGGTGGGTATTCACATGCGAAAGGAAGAGAATCCTTCGAGAAGGGAATTCGTAAAGGGTCTTGCTCAGGCTTCAGTAGTTGCCGGAGCATTTCCCTATATCGCAACGAGGAATCCTACTAAGGAAACGGTGATCCTGGAGCGAGAGCTTCACCCGGATCGACATAGGAAATTCGCTGCCAACGACACAGTGCGCTTAGGAGTGATCGGGACCGGGATCATAGGATTCTTTAACATCCGTTCGGCACTGACCGTACCAGGAGTTGAGCTAGCTGCGGTGTGTGATCTGTATGATGGCAGGCTTACACGGGCCAGGGAATTGTTCGGTGAGGAAATCATAACAACCAGAGATTATCGTGAGATCTTGGACAGGGATGACATCGATGTGGTTCTCGTCGCGACGCCGGATCACTGGCACGACATCATCAGCATCGATGCCATGAGGGCGGGGAAAGCCGTCTATTGTGAGAAGCCCATGGTTCAGGAGGTTGCCGAAGGGCATAGAGTGATAGAGGCCGAAAAGCAGTATAACGCGAAGTTCCAGGTGGGAAGCCAGGGCGTCAGTTCCATTGTCATGAAGAAGGCCCAGGACCTGTATCGAGCTGGCGAAATAGGCGACCTGATCCTGGTAGAAGCGATCAATGACCGTCATTCATCGCTAGGAGCCTGGCAATACTCAATTCCCCCTGATGCTTCACCCGAAACGGTCGACTTTGACACGTTTCTGGGCGACACCACCAAAGTGCCGTTTGATCCGATCCGGTTCTTCAGGTGGCGCAATTATCAAGCTTACGGAACCGGCATTGCAGGGGATCTGTTCGTTCACCTGTTCTCCTGGCTCCACTGGGTGATTGGCTCCGATGGTCCGAATAGGATATATGGCTCCGGTGGATTGAGGTACTGGAAGGATGGCCGAGATGTGCCGGATGTATTGTCGTGTGTAGTTGATTATCCCCAGACTCCAGCCCACCCGCAGTTCAATCTGCAAATCCGGGTCAATTTTGTGGCCGGAGGCGGGGGAGGAAGTTCATTGAAACTGGTCGGCTCAGAGGGGACGATGCAGCTTAGAGGGAATTCAGTGATCTTGAGCCGCTCGCCGTTTCCTTCCAAGCCGGGATATGGCGGCTATGATTCCTTGGCCACGTTCCCCCAGGCCGTCCAAGATGAATTTGTAAATCAGTATCTTCTGGAATACTACGATGTGCCCCGCAGCATCAATGAACCCGATGAAGTCGCCTATAGCGCGCCTCAAGGGTATGATGACCGTGACGACCACTGGGCCAACCTGATCGCCGCGGTTCGGGAAGAAAAAGCCATCGTAGAAGATGCCACTTACGGATTAAAAGCGGCCGGACCGTCTCTGGCAGCCAATGAGAGCTACTTCAATGACAGGATAATCACGTGGGATCATCAGACGCTGCAATACAGCTGAGTGTGATACCATAGTAATGTCGCGCACGGGGTAGCACTCCATGCGGTGGCTGATCGGATTCGATCAGCATCCCAGCCTGCGCCCGCGCAACTGAGAGCTGGCGCAGGCAGGGAGATCGCGA
>JBDGZZ010000387.1:0-3678 GCA_039588335.1 Gemmatimonadota bacterium
CAAGTGCAATTCCTTGTTAAATTAATGACTTAAGTAAGCAGTGAAATGGAAGAGGAACTGGCATAGGTCGCCAGGGCCTGCAGCGGCTGAAGCATCGGCTCCGGAAGAAGTCGCAGAAGAGGGTCAACAATGTCCTCACGGTGTTGAACACCCTTCTCAAGACGGCGCGCTACCAATTAAGGCCCGGGAGGTTAGCGCCTCCTGGACCTCGCCATGCCGTTCCAGGACAGAACGCTCCAGGATTCATTCCAGGGGAGCTACACGGAGACCAGTTCACCACTCCAACCAGCACCCAGGCCGGAGGTCTTCTGTCAGAAGGGCACCGAACTCCTAGTAGTAGTATCGCATGTCGAAGTTGAACATGGTCATGGTCTGGTCGACCCCTGTGCTGGTGCTCGTGAAGTACGACCTCCCCAGCTCAATGCCTACCGTGAAGTTGGAGCGGCTCTGAGACGCGAACCGCAGGTTCCAGAACCACACGCCGCTCTCGGACTCCGAGTCCACGCCATATCCGAAGCGACCGACGGTTAGGGCCAGACCTAGTGGCACCCCTATGTCCTGAGAAGCGTCGTAACTGAGGGCCGCACGCACATCAGAATCCCAGGCATTCTGACGCAAGTCATCGAAGGACTCAGCGTAGCCCAGCAGGATCGAACCAAGCAGTCCGAATCTCCGGCTGAGTCCCCATCCGACCTGGAGCCCTCCCGAACCTCGCAGCGAATGGCTGGACCGTATCAGTGCGACTTCTTCACCCCTCTCATTCCCTTCTGCCCATTCCTTCACGTTGATGATCGAGGCGCTGTAGTTACCAAGGAGGGCAGACCCACTGAGAAAGAACTTCCGGGATTCATAGACGGGGGGTTAGGGAAGAAAGGAACCCTTGCAGGGCAACAAGTTAGATGGTGGAGGCGGCGGGAATCGAACCCGCGTCCGAAACCGCATTCACGAGAGCCTCTACGTGCGTAGCCGGAAGTTTATTTCTCACCCCGGACCCCGCCAACCGGCGGGCTGAGCCCAGAGCCAGCTCCTGTATCTCACCGATCTCCCCGGAGCAGGTCGACCGGCCAGACCGTCTAATATGACGGTTCCATCTCCCCCGACGGACAAAGGGAGTGAAACCGCACTACCTTATATTAGGCAGCGTAGGCCAACTGATCGTCGGCATTTGTGGTTTTTCCTGCCAGTTTAACGAGGCAACAGGACCTCGGCACGCGCCTCTCGCTTCCACGGCCCCGTCGAAGCCAGTCGCCCCCATACTCGGTAGGTGCGACCCGGCAGAACCGGATCAAAAGCGAAGCACCACGCTATTCTACCTCATTTATCCGATGGTTGATCCGTTTCTTGTGGAAAAATAATACTGAATCAGTCGGAAACAGGTAGGTCAGGACGGAGCGGGAGCTGCTCTCGGACAGAGCCCGTGGGTCAAAGCGTGCTGAACTGATCAAGATTCGCAAATGATAATTGTCATTCAGAATATATATGCTCATATAGCCCCCAGATAGTCGCTAATTAGCCAATAGACAGCACACGGGAAAAAACTTCTTTGACGCTCGCTCAGACAGATTGATATGGTCGGCCGCGGTAACGGACATCTGGCGACCTCTGAGCGGAGGGCATCTCGTTGGAATCGTCAAATAGAAAGTCGCTTTTCCACTTTTCAGTCTTTGTACCTATCTTTCTGGCAATTGCGCTGTGTCTAGGCCCGCTCCAGGGAGATCTCTCCGCCCAAGATGCCGAAAACCCGCCTCGCCTGAGTTCCGTCTGTCTGGACTGTCACGATGGTTACGACAAGAGCCTGGCGCTAAGCCCACACCGGCTGTTCGATGACGCGCTGGACGGTCCCGAAGCAGCGATTACGTGCACCGATTGTCACGCCGGGGATGCGCGTCATTACGAAGAAGACCCTGAAGAGTACACGAGGACGAACCCGGCTACGCTCGAATCTCTGACCGCTTGGACTCTTTGTTCTGCCTGCCACATGAACTCCCACCAGCAGAACATGCTGGAGAAGAACATTCACGTTGACAACGACGTGAACTGCTCCGGGTGTCACAAGGTCCACGAATCCACGAGGCCCGGCCTACTTAAGGCAGCCGAATTCGATCTGTGTCTGGACTGTCACTCTGAGGTCGAGGGACAGTTCGCCATGCCGTTTCGGCATCCGGTGAACGACGAGATCGTCGCCTGCAGCGAGTGTCATTTGACCCTGGACGCGATGACCCGGGAGCTGTCGCTCAACGGGGTCAACTCCGCCTGTATGGACTGCCACAACGAGTTCCAGGGACCCTTTCCGTTCGAGCACCAGGCCACCGTGGACTACTCCACCGAAGAAGGGGGATGTCTAAACTGCCACGATCCTCACGGGTCGTCGCAGCCGAGGATGCTCACCCAGCCATACGAGCCCCCGCATTTCCAGCTGTGCACCCAGTGTCACTCGGTGCCCCCCGGTCACAACTTGAACACACAACACGGGACGATGTGGGCGGGCGTATCCTGCAACGAATGCCACACGGATATTCACGGATCCTACACCAGCCGAAACTTCCTGAGCGAATCGCTCCGGGGCCAAGGCTGTTTCAATGCCGGCTGTCACAACTAGGATGGTATTCGAATGCGAAAAACAACGCTGACGTCCCTGCTGGCAGCGCTGGCCATAGTCCTCGCGGCACCCCCGCTGGGTGCGGCCAGCTGGGAGGGCACCATCAAGCTGGGCGGCATCGTTCTCGACGAGGATGGAGATCTCTCCACAGTCCAGGAGACCCACAACATCTATGACGGGTTCTCCATCTCGCAGATTCGTCTGGTCGGGGCGCCCACTCCCAACAACTACCTCATGCTCAACTTGAGGGACCTCAATCTGGACGGACGCAAGGGGGAACTCCTCTACCGTAGGCCCGGCGCATTCAAGCTCACCGCGTCCTACGACCAGCACCGCCAGGTCTTCGACGCCCAGCGAGAGACCAACTCCGAGCGCCGGGATTGGAACTTTGGCGCCGGCTGGACCCCGGCCAAGTGGTTGCGATTGTCAGGATATCTCAATGTCCAGAACCGCGAGGGCAATCGTCTGTCATACCCTGCCGGCACGGTCAGCGTTCTCGGCACCGCCTATGACAACCAGCTGGTGACTGGAAGCCTCTCCGCCGAAGCCCGCAAGGATCGGCGAGGAATTGCCGTCGGTTTTCGCGCGTCGGGCTTCGCGGATGATCTCAATCCGGTTGCGGATCGTACAGGGACGGTGTTTTCGGCCCGCCTGTTCGGGTCGGGATTCCTCTACGACAAGCTGACCCACGTTCTGCGCGGTGCATATGGGGTGAGCAAGCTGACCGACGCCAGCATCGACTACACACTGGCGAACTTCCAGTACACCGGCGTCGTTCGTCCGCTCGATCGTTTCCAGTTCCAGTACAACTTTGATGCCCAGCGGGTCGACAACGAGTCGACGAAGCTCAAGACCGATCGCTTCCAGAACAACTTCGACGCGACCTTTTACTATCAAGACGGAACGGTGACCGACGGGTATGGATACGAGACCAACGACGACGATCGGAGTTTGACCAGCTACCACAGCTGGCGCGTGGGGGCCACGCTCCGGGGCGCCTGGCACTCGGCGAGGGTCCGCTACGCGAGCAGGGAGAAAAAGGACACCGAGGCTCGGACACTTCTCGAGGACATGGAGTC
>JBDGZZ010000388.1:0-3677 GCA_039588335.1 Gemmatimonadota bacterium
CGCGGCGGCCTTACGACGACTGCCTCTCTGGCGAGACGAGTAGAATCCATTGTATCGCTGTAGTACCTGGCCCTTGTTGGGGATGTGGCTTACGACGCGGGCCAGGAACTCCAGAGCATCGACGGTCTCGCTGCCCGCGGTCGGGCCGGTAGGCTTGTCGGAGTGGTAGGTGACCGCGCTCTGTCGTTCGTCGTACTCCATACGGCCGAGGGCGACGGGGTTTCGGGCACAGTAACGGGCAAGACGTACGGTGAACTCCTTGTCGTCGGCCGCGACGCACACACCGTCGTGCACGTGGAATCCCGAGTGCGGCCAGGCGAGCATGCTCTGCGCTGTCTCGACATCCATCAACTCGCGCTTGACGAACAGCTGGAGCACGGCACGGCGGAACGCTTCGGTGAGTGTCGTGACATCATGCAGCGGCAAACGGACGAAGGTACCGTCGGGCCGGAACCCGCCATCGGTGACGAGCATGTGGAGGTGGGGATGCCAGTTGGACAGGGAACCGTGGGTTTGGATCGATGAGACGATCCATCGCGTCCCACCGCCAGGCCGATCAGCCATCCGGCGACCACCCACGGAACCAGATCCACGACGCCGTTCAGGAGCTCCGCACGAAGCGTCGTCCCCAGAAACGCCCAGCCGCTGAGGAATCCGAACGACCACACGACACCGAACGACGCTCCGAATGTCAAGCCCTTGAAGCTGCCGCGTCCCGGCCAGCGCTGCTGCACAATGTTGAAGAGCATTGCCATGACGACGAGCGCCACCATGCCGTAGCCCATCATCGCGAGCTTGCGTACTCCGGCCGTAACGAACCAACTACGCTCGAGATCGCGCGTAAGGCTCTCTGGCGGATAATAGTCGAGGCTGGGAAAGAGAAGTCGGATCAGTCCCCAGCCGACAATGGTCCCGATGATCGCAGCACCAGCGCGGACGATAGGCCGGTTCTGTCGCATCATTCTTCCCCGTGTTTCGTCTTCTTCCCAGCTATCTCCTCATCGCCCTTATGCTGTAGTGGGACTCAATGGTCGTGTTGGCAACAACGTTGCCCCCGATGCTCGTTTCGGTCACATCCACTACCGTGATTTCAGCCTTCTTCAACCACATCGAAACAAGGTCCACGTATACGTCGCCAAAAAAGCGTGTGCCACCAACTGTTTCTGCATCGACATTCGGCATGGCCTCTATGACCATGGTATACGAGCCCTCGCCCCCATCTATACCCAGCAGGGCGCTGGGCTCGCCATCTACAACACTCAGCCCTTTGAATTCGAGCGTTACCTCGCCGGGCTTGTATACGGAGCCCTCCTTAATGATCAAGCCCACGGTGAGAGGCAAGTCTTCGGAGAACTCGTCCAAGACCACCCTGTCTCCGGTACTCTTCAGGTTCTGAATGCCTTTGCCGCCCTCCAGGTCTGCAGTCGCAATCTGATCGACGTACGCGTGGAATTGAACGAATTGGTTGTAGACCTGGTACGCCACTATCGCAGCTAGCTTGTTGCCGTTGTTGTCGGTCAGGTTTTCGAACCTCGCATGGGGAATGCCCAGCACCTGGCCATACTCGTCGATCGCCACACTCCGGTCGAAGTCATACGACCATCCCTCCAGCGCCGGAACACTGACTTCGGGGCCATCGCCCTTCTTTAGCGCGAACGAGGTGCAGGTCCACTTGTCGGTCTCTCCAGCAGAGAGATCACCTGGCTTCCCGGTTAGACGCATTCTATAGGTCTCTACGTTAGCCCTCGAGCCATCACTCGCGCGGGTGATGATCTCAACATCCATGGAATAGTGCTGTGGACCCAACGAACGCTTCCTACCCAGGTCATACTGCTGGGTGAGGATCGATTCCGGGCCTTGTACCCTGAATCCAAACTGGGTCCCCTCGGCGACAGCCACATGTGGTGGTGGCAACTCCAGGGCCGAAACGAGCGCAACGCCGAGCATCTGGTGGACCAACACCAGCGCCACGCAGACGGCGATTCCCCACAACCAGCGAACCAAGGTCTCTCGAGTAATCACGAGCCTTCCTCCTTGAACTCTTCGATGGCCTTGCGCGCCCAACGCGCGCTGGCCCGGTATTGTTCGATGCCTGCCACCAGGGCCAACCGGGGGTGCAGTGGTCCGTCTTTCGGATACTCCTTGCGCTGACGGGTCAGCTCGCCCAAGTAGTCCTCGACTTCACTCAGGAAACTCTCGAGGAAACGGCGAGTCAGCGTTTTGCTGTCGAGCATCCAGTGGAATGCGAACCGCAACATCAGCTCGTCCGTGCGACGCTCCACGTCCTCGCGGTCGATCTTGCGCGAGAGCCACTCGGTCAGAGTCTTTCTGCCTGCCTTCGTGGGACGGAATACCTTCTTCGGCCGCATGGCCCTAGTGCTGTCGACCCGGCCCTCAACGAGGCCCTGTTGCTCGAGTCGCCGCAGCGCCGGGTAGATGGTACCGGGACTGCTGCTGAAGCTCCCGATAGCCGTCGTCTCGAAGACCTTCCTCAAGTCGTAGCCCGACTGGGGCGACTGACAGAGCAACCCCAGCAGAGCGTAATCGAGCGTGGTCGCAGTACGCTTCGTCATAGTACGTAACATTATAGTACGTTACGTACTATCTGTCAAGGGGCCCAGAACTGACATGCGGCGCAAGCTTGTCCCACTCGCTCGACGCCACACAGTACAGGCAAAAGTCGCCGTGGTCGTAGATAGAACAGTTCATCGGTCCGCGCTTGTCTCTGTGCACGTACGCTTCGACAAATGGCGTCTTCGTCGGCCGCACCGGCCTTGTGAGCACCCACGTGATGCCATCAGCGCCGTTTGCGCCCGTGAGTAGGCTGTCGCGCTCCCACTCGTTCTGTTCCAGCATGTCAACGCTAAAGAACTTCATCGCGGCGATTAGCGGGTGCACGGCTCGCTGAAATGCCCCCGCCCGCTTCTCGCCCGGCATCAGCATCGGTCCGGAGCCCATTCCGATATACTTTGTCACGCCGGCAGCCTTCATGGCGTTCCAGACGTGCGGGAGATAATGCGTCTTGGGACGCTTCTTCCTGTCGTCGCCGAGCGCTGAGATGACGCCATCGCAGCCCGCAAGAGCATCCTGCAGCTTCTCCTCTTCATCCAGCTGCGCCTCGACCACCGTCGTCGTCGACTTCACGTGTCTGAACTTGTGCGGCGAGCGCGTGATCACCACCGCCTCAACACTGATCTCCTCAGCGCGGGCGAGGATTCCTGTGCCGTAAGCTCCGCTTGCGCCGATGATCGCTACCTTTTTGGGTTTCGCAACGTTCGTGTTCATGACGTTGTCTTCACCGTAGACCCTTAACGCCGGCTACCATACGGGCGTCCCTCACGGTCCGCAAGGCGGCCATCTGGCGAATAGACTGTGACCTTCGTCAGCAGACGGAGCCACATGTCAGCAATAAGCTGACCGAGAATCAGTAGGTCGCAACTGACACAGAAACTGGCACAGGCTGTCTAACGGAAATGAGCGACGGTCGGTTAACTCGAAGTCGCTCATTCACTTGATCAGTTTCCTCAAGGGACTTCGACTTCGCGACAAGTGATTAGGAGGCGGGCCAAGTCTTACATCATTTCGTTACATCTTGTTGTCAAACCGCGAGTTCGTGTCGTCCTTTGTCGTACTCTACACCCCTCGATGTAAGACTTTGTAAGACGTAACTAACACAG
>JBDGZZ010000389.1:0-3668 GCA_039588335.1 Gemmatimonadota bacterium
GGCTGCGAGTTCCACGCGGTCACCGTCACGCCCGACGACATGCTCGACTACGCCGCGGAGGTCACCTACCACTTCGAGCACCCCATCGTGCAGCTCACCAACGCCGTACCCTTCTACCTGGTCTCGAAGCTCGTGTCGAGTCACGGGATCAAGGTCCTGCTGACCGGAGAGGGAAGCGACGAGTACTTCATCGGATACCCGAAGAATGTTGCCCATCAGGTTCTCAGCCGACTCGAGTCGGTAAAGAGCCGCGCGCGAAAGCTCGTGCACGGAGTTCCAGCGGTAGGTCGTATGATCTGGCCATCACCCGACGCGAGGGCGGAGCATCACATCGGCAATCTGCTCCTGCGCTACGAGCTGCACGAGCAGATCGTGCACGGCGCCGAGGTTTTTCGGCACGTCGACAAAAAGAAGGAGAGAGACTGGTCGACGCTCGCGCTGGTGCTGGTCAACGACGTGCTAATAAGTCTGCTCGCGCGGAACGACCGGCTCGCCATGGCGTGGGGACTGGAATCCCGCTTCCCGTTCCTCGGACACGAGGTGGCGTCGCTGGCGCTCAATCTGCCCATCCGGTTCAAGGTTCGCCGGGGGCTGCGGTTTTACAATTCCAAGCATCCGTTCTTGGTGGACAAGTGGCTGGTCAGGCAGGTTGGGCGGCGATACGTGCCGCAGGCAGCGCAGAAACCTAAGTACGTGTTCGGCGGCGGATACGAAAGCTTCACGATCGGGCAGGGGTTGTTCGAGGACGGTTTCTTGGCGGAGTTGTACGGGCTGTCGGCCAAGCGCGTCCGTCATCTCGTCGACTCGACACCGCCGCTCCTCCGTGCACGGTTCATGCTCATCGAGCTCTGGGGCCAGATTTTTGCGCGACGAAGACCGGTGTGCGAGGCCCGGGACTGGCTGCGAACCCACGTGACGGTGCCCAAGCTACATTGACCCCGCACCTGGTGGAACCGAGCCTGTTGCTGCCGTAGCCCGAGTCCCGACGATGCCCAACTACCTCTCCGGGTCCTTCCAACCGCCCAAGGATCGTTCCTTCTGAACCTCTCCTCCTCCCATCCGTCACCAAAGTTATATTCTCCACGATGTCAGACCTCCTCGATCGTCTCAGGACGGCGCTCCAAGACCGCTACGAGATCGAGCGTGAACTCGGGGCCGGCGGCATGGCCACGGTCTATCTGGCGCGGGACACGAGACACCAGCGTCACGTTGCTCTGAAGGTCCTGCGGCCCGATTTGGCTGCAATACTGGGGGGCGAGCGCTTCCTGCGTGAGATCGAGATCGCGGCGCAGATCGAACACCCCCACATCCTCACACTGATCGACTCGGGCGACGCTGACGGGATCCTCTATTATGTAATGCCGTACCTGGGGGGCGAGTCGTTGCGCGATTGGTTGAGTCGCCAGGGCAAGCTGGAGGTTGGTGATGCGGTAAGGATGTTGCGCGACGTAGCCGACGGTCTCGCGGAGGCGCACAGGCACGGTCTTGTCCACCGCGACATCAAACCCGACAACGTGATGATCTCAGGGAACCACGCCGTCGTGATGGACTTCGGTGTCGCCAAGGCAGTCTCGACAGCTACCGGGCCGCAAAATCTCACCACAGCAGGGATTGCTCTTGGCACGCCCGCGTACATGGCTCCCGAGCAGGTGGCGGCAGACCCGAGTGTCGACCACCGGACGGACATCTACGCCATCGGTGTCTTGGGGTACGAGCTGCTCGCGGGGCGCCCGCCGTTCCTGGGGGCGTCGGCCCAGGAAGTCCTCGCTGCGCATCTTGCAACCGACCCGGAACCGCTGACGACCCACCGTGCGGACACTCCTCCGGCGCTGGAAACCCTCATCATGAAATGCCTCGAGAAGCGCGCGGAGGACCGTTGGCAGCAAACCGACGAAGTGCTGCACCAGCTGGATGCGATAGCCACCCCCAGTGGTGGCGTGCCGTCGATGCGCGTTTCGGCAGCCGAAGCAACCAAGAAGACCGGACGACGGCACGGCATGCGCACCATCGTGATCGGTGCCACCATCGTTGCTGCTGCGGGCTTCCTGTTCGTGCAGCAGCGCCGTTCTGCCGCGACGCGTGCGCTGGTTGCCCAACTGCAATTAGCCGTAGATTCCAATCAACTCGGCCGCGTGCACAGTTTGCTCGCCGAATCGGGACGTCGTCTGGACCAACGTGAGCTGACGTCGATCGCTATAGCGGTCGGGGGCACGGCGATCATCGAGACCGAGCCACCAGGCGCGTCCGTGCGACTCGTGCGAGCGGCGGCGCTGGACTCGGTGACCGACCCGATCGACTTGGGACAGACGCCGATCGCAAACCTCGCCTTGGTCGCAGGCGAGTATGGCGCGACAGTCAGCGCTGCTGGCCATGCCCTTGCCGAGTACACGTTTCGGGTTCCGGTTGGCGATACGATCACTGTCCATCGAACGCTGGTGAGCGAGAGTTGGAATGCGGAAAACATGGTGTTCGTTGAAGCCGGCTCTGTCCCCGGACCGGTCGCGGAGCAATTTACCGGCGTGCAGGTGCCGGCGTTCCTCATCGACCGGCACGAGGTTTCCAACGAGCAGTTCATGCAGTTTCTGTCGGATGGAGGCTATCGTGATCCCAGCCTCTGGCCCGATTCGATGCTCATGGGTGGCACGTGGATACCACGCGATCGGGCGGTCGCACAGTTGGTCGACCGTACCGGCCTGTCCGGTCCGCGGACGTGGAGTGGCGGGACGTTCACCGACGGCCGCGCCGATCACCCGGGCACTAATATTACGTGGTACGAAGCGGCAGCCTACGCAAGCTGGGCCGGCAAGTCACTGCCAACTGTAGAGCAGTGGTGGCGGGCAGCGCTAGGCGATGAGGGCAGCCGGTTCCCCTGGGGCAACGATTTCACCAGCATAGACGGTCGGTCGAACTTCAGCATGGTCGGCACCACACCCGTCGGACGTTTCACTTTTGGGACGAGTCCCTATGGAGCACACGACATGGCCGGGAATGTCCGCGAGTGGTTGGCCGGGGACCCTTTCTCGACGCAGTTTGCCATGCTGGGTGGCTCGTGGCAGGACCCGACGTATATGTTTGACACGCCCAATATCGAGACATTCGCACCATCGTTTCAGGGCGAGGCGGTTGGGTTCCGTTTGGTGATGCCGGCACCTTCTCGCTGAACATGAACCAGGGAGTGTCAATGTTCACCTTCCGATCGTTCGGATTCGGGATCCTGATCTCGTGCTACGTCGTCCCCACTCTCTCGGCACAGGACGATCGACCAACGGACGAGTGGCTGACGAAACCAGTCGACGATCAGACGTTTGCGACCTACCTGGAGTTCTTTGCCTACGAGACCGATCTGCCGCTGAATAGAGTGGTGCTGGAGTCCTCCGAAGAAGATGGGCTCATCGAGGAGAAGTTGGCCTTCCAGAGCACGCCGGGGCAGATCGTGACGGCCCGGGTGTTTCGCCCGCGGGTGACCGGAGCTGAAGAGCAGGGCGGGGTCGTATACATCCACAGCGGTGGCCCGAGCGGCAAGGACGCAGGATCGAGCCTGGCGTTCTGTCGTCTCATGGCGCGTGCGGGTTGGACGGTATTGGCGTTCGACTTGCTGCATTTTGGCGAGCGCAACGCCGGACTCCTCGACACGTACGGAGCCAGAGAGAAGGCCGACCGGCTCTATA
>JBDGZZ010000390.1:0-3653 GCA_039588335.1 Gemmatimonadota bacterium
GTACTGGGCGGTTATGGATACTTGACGGAGTACGAGGCGGAGCGTGCGTTGCGGGACGCCATAGGCAGCCCTCTGTATTGCGGCACCAATGAGATCCAGCGGAATATCATCGCGGGGTGGCTCGGTCTGTAGGCCGCTGTGAGCAGCCTGCTAAGAGTCGCCTTCGGGTCGTAAGGCTCTCGAACTGGGAACGTGATCCGGCAAGGGAACGTCACGCCCGCCGGCGTGAATGGCGTGGCGGCCCTCGCGTGCGAACCACTCGGCGGTGGATCCGACCTTGTACATCTGTTCGACGATCTTCCGCCACCCCATTCCGGTGTTGTAAGCGCAAAACGAAATCTCACCCATCTGGGTCGCGTATGGAATGATGCACATTTCGGTGCGCCGGAAGTCGTAGTTGAAGAGGTCCTGGAACCACATCCCCGCGACGAGCAACACGCGCCAATCGTAATGGACTCGTCCGGCCATGCGAAGGTGTCCTCCGTTTCGGGCGTCGATGATGCGGAGAGTCTTCCAAAGACTCAGTCCCTTCGGGGCTTCTTCGAACCGATAGTTTCGGAACACGGACAGCGCGACCTGGGCCACGGTCAGCAAGCGACTCCGAGCCGAATCGTTGATCACTGCGAGGTCGTCGAGCATCCGATCCACATTGATGAGTTGCGTTACGGGAATCACCTGGCCGCTTGCCTCGTTCACCAGAAGCATGGTCCCGGCCGCGCAGTTCGGATGGCAACCACACTTGAGCGAACCGAACTCGGCCCCGATTCCCCCCAGGTGATCTTTCAGATCCGAGAAAGCGCTCGTTGCAGACAGTGGATACCAGTCCCGCAGGGGTTCGGTTACGCCCGTCTGACTCTTTACGTCGTGAGCCAGGTGCGCCAGTGTGTACCGTTGCCGATGCCGGTCTTCGTCCGCAATGTGCTCGTCCCGTCCCGTGAACGATACGGGCTGAAACGAAACAGTATTGATCTTGTCGATATTCTCGACAGCAAACTTGACCACGGGGCCGATCTGGTCGTTGTTGATGGTGTTGATCACCGTGACGACGAGGGTGACGTCAATGCCGGCCGCATGGAGGTTCTCCAGCGCTCTCTGCTTGACGTCGAACAGATTGTTGACCTTACGGTGCAGGTGGCTTTCGTTGCTAACGCCGTCGAACTGGAGGTATACCAATCTCAGGCCGGCTTGTCTGGCCTTCCGGGCGAACTCGGGTTCCTGGGCGAAGCGAATACCATTGCTCGCGGCTTGTGTCCATTGATAGCCGAGTTTCGTGGCATACGCCACGGCGTCCAGGAAGTGGGGCGACATGGTCGGCTCTCCACCGGAAAACTGGACGGAGAGTTGACGTCGCGGCTTGACGGTCAGGGCATCATCGAGGAGTTTTGTGATGTCCGGCCACGTAAGCTCATGAACATATCCCACCTGGTTGGCGTCCATGAAGCACGGGTTGCACATCATGTTACAACGGTTGGTCAGATCGACGGTGAGGACGGCACCGCGGCCGTATTTGATGGACGAGCTACCGTGATCGTTCAGCTTGGTGTTGGCGATCCGGAAATCCCGCCCCGGGAAGCGCTTTTCCACGCCCCGGAGGAATTCCGCATCGGTGGCCATCAGGTCGCGAAAGTCCCCGTGACGAGGGCAGGTTTTTTCCATGTAGACTCGATTGTCTCGTTCCACGATGCGGGCCTTGATCTCACCTGGCCGTTCCCGAACGAGAACCTCCCAGTCTTCGCGTCCTTCCAGAATGGCGTTCCGCACCTCGACAACGCACTTGGGGCAGAGGGAATCTGTCTCGCGGGGGAAACCCAGCGGAGGACTGGTTCGCTCGTGACTCTTGAGCAACGGTCCCGGGGCCCACTCGGGTTGTTTGCTCCGCGAAGGAAACCTCCGATTCACCAGCTGAAATGCATGCCACGCCACGTTCAAAAGAGGGTGGACTACAAGCGCGGTCAACTTCGTCATCGCCGCCATGTGGATCGTGGTCGACTTCTCGGCGGTCTCGAGCAACGCCCTGCCGGCCGTCTCGATCGATGCTACCCGCGCTGGTTCACCGGCTGTTCCTCGCTTCAGCTTCCTGTGCGTTTCGCGCTTCACCACGGACTTCAACATGCTTTGCCTCTTGTCGCTCCGAGGACGTCGGACCTTCGGCGACACTCAAGTCGCCGAGCCCTTTTCGAATGTCGAGAGTATAAACTAACCCTGTTCGCTTTGGAACCCGGGGGAACGGCGTGTGGGGAGCGGGACCTGTTGCGGATTCCGAGAACTCTGGCCCCGAGTCTTCCGGAGATCCTGGCACCAGGCGGAAGCGCCCGCCGTAACTAGAGCCCCCTTCGCCGGGGGTGGCCGGGGCGCCACTCCCGGACAAGGGGAGGAGGGTGTTGGCAATGCTCGAACGTCATGAGATCAAGGTGTCAGTCGAGGCCGGCCACTCCCGGGCCGGGGTCGCCAAGCTCGCCGGAGTCGAGGAAGCCGACACCGAGGGGCCTCCAAGTGAATTGTCCAGATGAGATGACAAAAGACTCTTCGAACGAAAAGAAAGACACCGCCGTTGTGACGGGCGCCTCGGGAGGCATTGGTGCCAGCATCGCCGTCGCGCTGGGCGAGGCGGGGTATCGGGTCGTGGTCAACTTCTTCAAGAACCAGGAAGGGGCCGCCCAGACCGTGGAGAAGATCAAGCTCCGCGGCGGGGAGGCCGTCGCGGTACAGGCGGATGTCCGGCGCCGGAGAGAGGTAGAGGAGCTGTTCTCCCGTACGGAAAAGGAGTTCGGCTTCGCCCGCCACTTGGTCAACAACGCCGGCGTGACCTGCGACACGCCACTGATGCTGTGCTTCGACGAGCAGTGGGACCTCGTGCTCGACACGAACCTGCGGGGCACCTACCTCTGTTCACAGTCGGCTTTGAGGGGGATGATGCATCTGGGTGGAGGGACCATCACCAATATCGTCTCTCTCAGCGGCATCCACGGAAGGCCGGGGCAGTGCAATTACTCGGCGTCCAAGGGAGGCGTGATCGCCTTCACGAAAGCTCTGGCGAAGGAGATGGGACGCTTCAAGATCAGGGCCAACGCTGTGTGCCCGGGAGTGATTCCCACCGACATGTCGGCCGGTATCATCGATAAAGAAGGCGAGAGCCTGCTGGCGGAGATCCCGCTCGGCCGGTTCGGCGAATCGCAAGATGTGGCGGGGCTGGTCGTGTTTCTCGGATCCACTGGAGCCAGTTACATCACCGGCCAGGTGATCTCCGTCGACGGTGGAATGGGTTGAGCTGATAACCGGGGAGCCTCTTCGATGCTATATTCGGCTATACTCAGGGCTCAATGTGAAGCTTGGGCTAGTGTTCCGGGTCAGAAGTCCCTTGGCTATTCCGGCGGCCCTCGACGGCCCTGGCGGCGTTGGGCCTCCTCGGAATAGCGCTGCTATGCCTTCGTCGGCCCGCCTTGCCAAGACCGCCGATTGCTCGCGGGAATAGCCAAGGGACTTCTGACCCGGGCACTAGGCCGAATCGGCACAAACCGTGAACGGAGAATCATGGAAAGAAAAGACATTCGCGATCAATTGAAGTCTTTGATCTTGAACAGCTTGCGCATGGAAGATCTCACACCGGCGGATCTCCCGGATGATCAACCGCTCTTGGATGGTGATCTGGAAAT
>JBDGZZ010000391.1:0-3653 GCA_039588335.1 Gemmatimonadota bacterium
TGTTCCTGATGCTAGCTACCTGCGATGCGCCGATTGTGCGATCAGGATGGACAGTGCGCGAAACGTGCTAGCGGTTGCAGATAGCGTTATCTGCAAGTCTGGATCGGCAACATTGGAAGCGGCACTTGCCGGGACACCGATGGTGATAGCCTACAGCATGAGCCCTTTTACCTACGCCGTGGCAAAGCGCGCGGTTCGCGTGCAGCAGATCGGTTTGGTCAATCTGGTTGCCGGCCGTCGCGTTGCCCCGGAGCTAATCCAGAACGATGTGACGGCCGACAAGTTGGCGGATGCCGCCTTCAGCCTGTTGGATGGTTCAAGTGTCGCGGCACGAGAGCAGCGCGAGGCTTTCGGTGAAATCAGACAGCAACTGGGGCGCCCGGGTGCTGGAACGAGAGTCGCGGAAATGGCGCTCGGGTTGGTGGCATGATGAAATCGGTGGCGGCCCTGGCGATAGGGGTGATGGCGCGCCTGTTGGCGCGATCGTGGAGGCTGGAAGTGGTAGGTGAACGGCACGTGGAACAGGCACGGGGTGCGGGCAGTTCGGTTATTTTTGCGGTGTGGCACGCATTCATGCTGGTACCCCTCTGGCATCGTCGTGGGCAGGGGGTGACGTTGCTCGTTAGCGCGCACGAGGATGCTGCTTACCTGGCACGAGCGGCCATGAAATGGGGATACCGTGTTGTGCGCGGGTCCACGACCCGCGGAGGGGCGTCCGGATTCCTCGGAATCGTGCGCGTGTTATCGTCCGGCGGTGAAGTGGCGTTCACGCCCGATGGTCCCAAAGGGCCGGCACGAATCGCCAAGCCGGGAGCGGTTGCCGCTGCGGCCCAGAGTGGCGCGGCGATCGTCCCCATCGGGGCTAGCGCTTCCTCTTGGTGGCGTCTGCGCTCATGGGATCGCTTTGCGATACCGCGTCCGTTCTCACGAGTGCGCTTGGTGTACGGCGCTCCGTTCAGGCCGAATGGAGCACGAGCCGGCGCTGGCAAAGAGGAGACTGATCAACTCACCGAACGGCTGGATGCCGTTCAGCAGTCGGCCGGATGTTGATATCCCGGTGGCTGTGGGCCGGCCGTTCGTTCTCGGCTCGGTTTGCCCGGTTGCCTTTGATACCGCCCTCGCTCTTGTACCGCAGTTTGGTGGCCGCACGAGCGCGTGCCTACCGCAGCCGACTTCTGCCACGTGAGTCTCCAACGGTGCCGACCGTGGCAGTCGGGAATCTCACGGTTGGAGGGTCGGGAAAGACTCCGGTGGCCTCGTGGATTGCGCGCTACTACTCGGAACGGAGCGTGCAGCCCGGCATCGTGCTGCGTGGCTACGGCGGTGATGAGGGTCAGGTGCACAGGAATCTGGTGGCGAGCGCGATCGTCGTGGAGGATGTGGATCGGTTGCGTGGTGCCAAGGAAGCGGTGTCGTTGGGAGCGGAAGTCCTCGTGTTGGATGACGCGTATCAGCGTCTGGACGTCGACAGGGATCTGAACATCGCTGTCGTGAGCGCGGAGTCGGTACGCGCGGTGCGCTGGACGTTACCCGCCGGGCCGTGGCGCGAGGGCTGGAAGGCATTACGTCGGGCCGATCTGGTCATCGTGACCCGAAAGAGGGCTGGAACTCAGGCGGCCGAGGCCGTTGCCGCGCGGGCCCAACGAGCCGTGCGCCAGCGGCCGGTGGCTATCGCACGGCTCGGCATCGCCCACTTCAGAGGGATGCTCACTGGTGAGACGGTCGACATTCTGGAAATGAGTGGTTCCAAGGTGGTCGCTGCAGCGGGGATAGCCGATCCAAAGGTCTTTGCGGCACAGTGTCGGGCCATGGGTGCTAGAGTCCAACTAATCGCGTGGAAAGACCATCATCCTTTTACCGACCGCGACGTCAGGCGAATTGCCCACGCGGGCAGAAGAGCCGATTACGTTGTTGTTACCGAAAAAGATGCTGTGAAGCTGCGCGATCGGTGGCCGCCCTATCGCCCAGAGCCTTTAGTTGCACAACTGGACTTGGCGTGGGAGCGCGGTGGCGAGGACGTGGTGGCGGCACTGGACACGGTCGTGGCGGCAGTGGATGAACTCGTTTCCTGAATCGAGGCAGTCAGGTCTTGTGCCAGACCGGCAATTGGGAAGACGACGAAGCCGGCGATGATGGTCTACGTGGTGGCAGTGGGAAGGATCAAGAACTCGGCGATCCGCGATGCGTGTGCAGAATACGAGGGAAGAACGCGACACTACTTGAAGATCGAGGTGCGCGAGGTTCGTGACAGCGGTATGCCGGACCGCGACGCACGGAGGGCGCGGCGGATCGAAGGGGAGGTACTCCTCAAGGCCATTCCAGAGGGTGCAGATGTAGTCGCGTTGACGCGCACGGGGAGTCCATTGTCGAGTTCTGCATTGGCGCAGAAGCTAGAGGACTGGAAACGCTCGGATAGGGATGTCGCCTTCGTTATTGGCGGAGCGCACGGGCTGGACCGGCCGGTGCTAGACCGCGCACAGAGCCAATTGAGCCTTTCACAGATGACATTCCCGCACGAACTGGCGCGACTCACACTCATGGAGCAACTGTACCGCGCCTGCACGATTCTCAGAGGTGAACCGTACCACAAAGGCGGATGAGTTGACGGAATGGTTCGAACAGTGGTTCGGGGAAGAATACCTGAAGTTGTATCCTCATCGCGACGAACACGACGCGACCGACGCTGTCTCATTGATTTCGAGTAGAGTGGCGATTGTGAATCGCCGCATTCTGGACCTGGCATGTGGGCCGGGGCGCCACGCCAGGCAATTGCGCGACGCTGGAGCGAGCGTCGTCGGGTTCGATCTATCGATGCCTCTCTTGAGTCGGGCGCGGCACCGTACGGCACCCGCGTTATCGGTTGTACGGGGAGACATGCGGCGTCTGCCGTTTCGAGCCGGGACCTTTGATGTGGTGGTCAACCTGTTCACTAGCTTTGGCTACTTCGCGGACGACGGTCAACACAGATCGGTAATGGCTGAAGTCGCCACGACGCTCAAGCAGGGTGGCACCTTCGTTCTCGATTATTTCAACAGTATCATGCTGTTGGCCAATCTGATTCCACGGGAGGAGAGGGCGATCGGCAGCCAGCGAGTAGTGATAGAACGCAACTTCACCGAAGACCGGAGGTTCGTGCTCAAGGAGATGCACCTGATGGATGACGGCCGCCGGTTCCTCGAAAAAGTGCGGTTGTTCACCCCGGGTGATCTGGAGGAAATTGTCCGCGACTCCGGTCTCACGGTCCGTGCACAATGCGGCGACTATGACGGGAGCGCGCTCACAGACGAGAGTCCCCGGGTCATTCTGTTTGCGGAGCGGTCATGACGGTGGCGTTCGAAGCAACATCATTGGGTCCCCCTCCGGCTCTGGACCTCAGGCGTACAGTGGAACGGCGCCAAATCGACCTTGACGCGGGGATCGAGCCGGCATTCACGGCCCATGGAGCGGCGACGGCAAATGTGCAACGCATCTTCGCAGACGGGGCACTCTGTATTACGACGGGGCAGCAACCCGGTCTGCTGACGGGACCGCTTTACACGGTTTACAAGGCTTTGTCTGCTGCGGCGCTGGCGCAGGTCCTGGAGAATAAGCTGGAACGGCCGGTAGTACCGGTGTTCTGGGTTGCAGGAGACGACCACGATTTCGCCGAAGCG
>JBDGZZ010000392.1:0-3647 GCA_039588335.1 Gemmatimonadota bacterium
ATTGCAGCACTCACCGGCGATCACTCTGACGAGATTCAAGAACTCGACTCGGTCATTGCGGAGCTTAGCCTTGGCAATCCCTATCTGATTGAGATGTTGGTATCCGACTGGCGGCGGCATGGAACGCACTCTCTTGCTTCCGTACACGCGTCCGGCGAGTACGACATCGCTCGATGGAGGCCGCCTGAGACAATGCGCCGCGCGTTTAGCCGACAGTACAAGGCGCTGAGCAGTGACGCGGAGAGGGTGCTCCACCTTCTCGCTGTAGCGAGGCGTCATATGCCCGTCCCCGAAATAGCCTCATTGATTGGCGCGCCGATGCACCACACTGACCGGGCAGCCCTCGAGCTCATCGGCCGTGGCATCATACGTGCGGACGGTGAGAACCTAGGCTTCAAGAACGAACTGCACCGCGCCTTCGTCTACTATGCGATGTCAGATGGAAGCAGAACCTATCACCACGCGAGTCTCGCAAGAGCACTCCGCCAATCACAGGGAGACCGTGACTTCCAGCGAGGGCTCGAAGCGTCTCTTCACTTTCGCAACGCAGGGATGATCACAGAGGCAGCCGATGCCATCGGTCGCACCGCGGAGGTGGCTGTTGCGCAGGGGGCGGCCAACGAGGTTGAGCGCACCTTAACCGCTCTCCTCGGGACTGACACTGCCTCACAACCCGACCGACTCAATTTGCTGCTAGCACAGTCAACGGTGGCTCAAGGGAAGTACAGGGCGGCATCGGATGCACTATCCCGTATTGATTCTGCCAACCTCGCGGCCGCGCGCGACCGAGCTATTGTGCTCGCACTGCGCGCTGAGGCGGCGCAGCGGGGAGGACTCACAGACGCCAGTTCTGTGCTGGCAGCAGTGAGTACCGCCCGGGCTCACGCGTCAGCCCATGGAACGGAGGCTGACCGCATGGGCGTGTATCAGATCACGGCAGAGGCAGCGTACGAATCCGGCGACCTCGATCTACTCGCAGATGTGAAGGCCGAAGTGACGACATTGGGCGCCGCCAGCACTAACATGCGAGTTAGGACGCTTGCCTCACTCACGGCCGGATACTGCATGCTTGTCTCCGGGCAGTGGAGGGAGGCCATCCACTCGTTCACCGACTTCCTGCGTCCAGCAGAGGCCGACTCGTCCGACCCGGAGTATGTGCGTGTGCTGAACGGCCTCGGGATGGCCTTATCTGCCGTCGGAAGGTACCGCGCTGCAGAGACCGCATACAAGCGCGCTGCACACTTGAGCAACCAGATGGGGAACACTCAGGGTGCACTCAGTGCTCTGTCGAATCTGGGCGTTCTGTACGACGACTTGGCAATGTTCACAGCCGCAGCGGTCACCTATCAAAGGGCCTTGGAACTTGCCGATGCTTCCTCCGCGCCTCGGCGTCTCGTCGACCTCCACACAAACATGGCCGGGCTAGCCATCTCCCTGGGGAATCTCGCGGAGGCAAAGGAGTTCATCCAGCAGGCAACACAGTCTGCACAGGGCTCGGGACACCTGCGTCTCGGAGCTTTGGTGTACTTGATGGAGGCCAACTATCACTTGGCCCGTTCAGATCTGGAAGCCGCATGGTTATCACTCGGTGAGGCTGAGCGGCTCAATCGGAGTCGCTTCGGAGTTCTAGACAATCCCGGTTTGTACTGGCTCGTCAAGAGCTACCTGCTTTGGACTCGCCACGGTAGTGAACGAATGCATCTCACACTGGCAGGGCAGGCTCAGACGCTGCAGAGATCGTCACTGGCACACAGGCTCCCCGTTCAGCTGCTCATGGAGTGGATCGACGCGAAAGGGAGACGTCCCACCGGTGAAGACCAACCGGCAATGGATGTAGTAGTCCGACGATCTCTCTATGGTGTGGTGGCAGCGGTAGTTGCCATTGGCGCGGTGCCAGATGGCCTTCCGGATCCGAATCCAGGGGAGTCGCCAGCGCAATTCGTCTGCAGGGCGTTCCTCGACAAGAACGAAGACAATGTACCCCCGTCCGTCACAGGTACACGGTCCTCGGAGAACTAGAGTGGAGTAGGTGTCAAGAAGTGAAGTAGTCCCTGATCCTCGCGACTTGCCCGTGCCGCCCCCAACCCGGCTTCGGAGATCCAACTCCCATTGCCAGACGACCTGTACCAGGCTCACCACTAACCAACGGCGGAGCCGCGCGACGCTCGTCAATCAACCGTCTGATCGCCGTGCTGTGCCTGAATGCCCTGACGACTTCGGGGTCGAACTGCGCGCCGGCGTACAACTCGAACTCCTCGATGACGCGCTCGTAGGTGAGTGCCTTGCGATAGGGCCTATCTGTCATCATGGCATCTGCCGTGTCCGCAACCATGACGATTCGCGCACCAATGGGGATCTCCCCGCCAGCCAACCCATCGGGATAGCCACTGCCATCGAAGAATTCGTGGTGTGCCCGCACGGCGCGCTCGACGTTTCCGCGCAGGCTTGAGATGGTCGCAACCAGCTCAGCACTTCGTACCGGATGGCTGTGCATCAGCCGGCGTTCCTCTTCCGTGAGCTTGCCCTGCTTCCTAAGGAGCGGGCCATACTCCTCATAGATCTTGCCGACGTCATGAAGCAGCGCTGCAGTCTCGATTTGCTCAATCTCCCGAGCGCTCAATCCTAACGACCGTGCTAACGCCTTTGCGTACGACGCCACCCGAACAGAGTGGCCGGACGTGTACGGATCCCTTGCCTCAATGGACTTCACCATCAACTCGAGTAGATCTCGGTTGGCCTGCTGCAGCTCAAGGTTCTGATGGAGTTCATGCAGTACGAAGAAGATCGGGACCAACACTAAGAGGAGTCCAAGGACCTCAAGCTCTATGTACAGAAAGGCGAAGAGGACCGCGACCGAGCCAGACAGAACATCCTTAACCAACTCCTTGCCTACGATCCGGTTCCACATCTCGGCGAGGTCACTGCCGGTGCTCAGCGCGACCGCCGTAGCCGTACCGCCGTTCATTACAACCCAATAGACAACGGAGGCTGCGAGGAAGCCGGCGGCGTTCACCGAGAATGCAGCGGCTGAAGGCTCTCCCTTGCTGTACACATACAGAAGTGCTGCAACGCCGACAGCTACTACGTCCTTGGACGCGTTGTGCGTGATCTTGATAAGGGGTTTGCGCCGCAGGGCCGAGTCCATGAACACTCGGACGATACCAGCGATCACCATCGCCCAGCCCGGCGGGAGCAGGAGTATCGATGCCAAGTGTGGCACGAAGACAGCCGAGGAGCGCACCGTGCCCATGCGCATCTCAAGTGACAGAACTTCAGCGAGTACGCCGAGTCCCACTAGCGCGGCAAACGCGTTCCAGAATCCAGGAATGTCCGCGGGATGCGCGACTGCTGAATAGAAGAACAGGCCCATTGCCGTGGCGCTGAGGGCCGAAATGTACAGATAGAGAAATAGGGACCGCTTCATTCGCGCAGAGGGCCGGGGAGGACCCCCGGAAGTTGACTACCAAGAAGTGGCACCGCTCGCCATAAAAAAGGCAGCGAGCTTCTGGATCAACGCGGCAAGCCAGACGAATGACATTTCGAGCCTCACCTCCTTTCGACGGCCTTCCGACCGCGTGGAGTAGCATACCCCGCTACGGTACGCTCGAGGCTCCGCTCATCCTGATTTCCGCTTGGCTCCGCTGCCC
>JBDGZZ010000393.1:0-4222 GCA_039588335.1 Gemmatimonadota bacterium
CATCCTGGCAAGACGTTCTTCGAAATGGAGCGCGTCTCGCAACCTAGCAGGTGGAACACGCTCAGGGGCTTGCGGGTTCTTCGCTGGTGGTGGCGTGTAAAGGAAGCCATCTAAGTGGGGCCGGAGCTTCTTGGGGAACTCGGGTTTCGTCCCATGTGGTATTACGTGCGCGATAATAGGGCGCGGGGACTCGATCTTGGGTATGGATACGGTTGGGCGGTGGCTCGCGACAACAGCTTCAGTCACGGAGGCTTTCGCGGCACCTTTGTCCTTATTGATCCGACATCAGACATGTTCATACTCCTCTTTGCCCAGAGCCGGGTGGGCGGAACACCTGGCCAAGAGTTCATCGAGGCGGTGTATTACGCTCTGACCGAGTGACGTTGTTTCCTAACACCATAAAGGAGTGCCCAGTCACGCGTGTGAAGCGTGACGGGCGTGAGGGATTCGGTTGGTTGGTGCGTATGGTGAGATCAAGAGAACGACAGAATACACAGCAGTTGGGCTGGAGTCGCCTGCAGCTTAAGCGCAGAGTCGTTCTATGAGAGCGATCGTCAAGGGCAGACTTCGTCGTCGCTGATTGCTGGGTGTTTTTTCCCTTGGCGATCAGCCCCGACTGCTGAGGGTGCGAGTCGGCCCGGCGCTGATTGCTGGGTGTTTTTTCCCTTGGCGATCAGCCCCGACTGCTGAGGGTGCGAGTCGGCCCGGCGCTGTGTGGCATGCTTGGCAGTCTTCTTCCGCATTGGTTACCTCGCTTCGACTCCCGATCCGACTGGACGCTTGCAAGCAGTGTGTTCACTAGGTGCGAACCATGGTTCTATCTGAGACTCGGCACGGAGCCGGCCTGACGCTTCTTCGGGTTCAGCGAGGGGGCCTAGGGTTAGGCGAGTGCCTCGGCGGACTGCTGACCGGGCAAACGACTCTGTCGAGACTGCCCCTCGCACCATCGTCCCGGACCCTGGAGCCTCGGCGGGGTGACTGAACCCGCGCCGCTGCCTCGTGGGACCCGGTGCTATAACGCTTGTATCGTTAGCTTCGCCGGATCGTACTGCTCTCCTTTCTTCCACAGACGCAGGGTGATGGCTGCAAGCTTGCGGGTGAGCGTCAGGCGCGCCATCTCCTCCCGCATGCCGCGGGCCACCATAGCCGCATAAAACTCCTGCAACGGACCTGGCTGCGAAGCAGCGGCCGTCGCTGCGCCTTTGAACACATCCTTCAGCACGCGGTTGTGATTGCGATTCAATCCCCGGGTCAGGGGCGCACGTCGCCGCCGCACCACCTGGCCCGCAATGAACCTGTGATCGGCACTCGAGGAGGTCTGCACGGCCAGTCCCGAATAGGCCCACAGATTCCGTTTGGTCCGGAATCGCCAAGGCGTCTGCATCGTGGCCAGGAGCAGTGCAACACGCACCGGCCCATAAAACGGGATCGTCTGCAACACAGGCCACGCCGGATCGCGCCGAGCCTCGGCTACCATCATCACCTTCGCTTTGGGCCGCAGCTCGCGCAACACATCGAGTTCGGTATAGAGGACCTCAGCCCGGAACCGGACCCCGCGATCAGTGAGCTGCGACAGCCACTGCGCTCGCTTCATCGGGTGATACACTGCCGACCCGGCCGTCTTGATGCCGCGAGCACGGAACAGCGCTTTGATCCGAAGCATCACGCGCGTGCCATCCTCAACGAGTGTCCGATAGGTGCGCGTCAGCTCCTTGAGATCGGCACGGTGAGCACTCTGTGCATACACCGCCCGCAACCCTCCCAGGCGGAGTAGTTCCGACAACCGGTCGGCATCAACCCGATCACCTTTGTTGCCCTGGCGCGTCACTTGGCGCGGATCGCACACCACCACCCGATCCACAAGCGGCGACACCAGCTCGTACAACCACTGCGACTGAGTCCCAACCTCGAGGACAACGTGAACCGCGCCGCGCATACCGCGAAAGAACTCGACAATCGCTGGCTCCTCCGTCGGCAAAATCGTCCGCGCAAGAACGCGACCGCTCTCGCCACGCACCGAAGCCACCGTGGTTGCCTGGTGGACGTCAAACGCCACATACTTGGTCATGCATTTCATGAGAGCCGCTCCTTGCTGTGACCCATGGGTCTTCGACAACTCCATGGTAGCAGCTTGGGGCGTGCTCTCAACATGCGTTAGGCAGCAGCCTTCGCTGCGCGGTTCTGCAGATCGGTAGGCTAGGCCCAATGAAGACAGGAACCTACTTCGGCGCGGCTGGTCTGTCGCCCTCGCCTTCGTCGTCTTCCGTGTCATCGTCCGCCGTGACTACAAGCGGAACGGCCGGGCGACGTTGCTCAGCAGCCTTCTTGAAACGCTGGTCATGGGCCTCTACCTGAGTTTCCCTTACCTCTACACGACCTTGTCGGTTTTGACTTTTGCCGCAGAGATGGCCTTGAGCCGAGTGGCGTGTGCCAGGGTGAGTTCGATGTTGTGCTTTCGGAGCAAGTCGGCGAGCCAGTACCAGGAGCCGGTAGACTCGACGACGGCTTTGTGCGGTCCTGGGAACTGGCTGAAATAGCTCCTGATGAGCACCGTGCCGTTACGGACACGAGCCTGTTTGACGACGGTGCCATTTGAGTCGTACGTTGTGATGAACGAGTCGCGTTTGTGCTGATCGATGCCTGAGTAATACATGGGGTGTCCTCCTGAGGATGTGTGAATTGAGTGTTCATTTGGCAATGAGACTCTACCTCTTGAGGGCACTCCTTGGATATATCACGCGCATGAAGCGTGCAGGCGTCTTTTGAGTGATCGATTTGTGCGTATGGTGAGATCAATAGAGCGAACGAATTCACAGCGGCTGGTGCTGAGTCGCCTGCAGCTTAGGCGCCGACTCGTTAGGTAGCGCCACGTGGTTCGCGACCTGGAAGGGACGGCACAGCGGCTCTCAGACGCCCTGGGTATCGATCTGTGGAACATCTGGACGATTGAGCCCGCCCTTTGCATGGTGCACGGCCAGGAGAGTCCCTTCTCCTTTCGCGTAGCGTTGGCCACTGTGGGGGGTGGGACTTTCGAGCTAATCACACCCCACAGCGGTCGAAGTGTCTACGAGGAGCACCTTGAAAGGCACGGAGAAGGGTTCCACCACACCTGCTTGGTGTACCCCAGTCTGGAGGCCGTACAGCAGGCCAAAGCCGAGCTTCTCCGGCAGGGCCGGGAGTTGATCCAGGAGGGCAGTGCGGGGGACGTCTTCGACTTCGCCTACTTCTTCTTTCCGGAGATCGGTTCGGCAGTCGAAGTCCTGTACTTGGACGCTTCGAAGCTACCACCGCCGGAAGCGGTCGTTCGACCCGTATCCTAGATGCACGCGAGCGGTCTAACCAGCCGCGATCTGATATCGTGCTGGCCCCCATCGCTACACGGAGCCCGACATGAAGCTGAGATACCTTTGTGGCATCGCGCTGTTGAGCATCAATGGTTGCCAACCGCAGCCCGACCTGGCGGAGGAGGCACGCGCCATTCGAGAACTATGGGAAGCCGGGGGCAAAGCATTAGAGAATCGTGATTTCGATGCCTACTCGAACTTCTGGGCGAACAATGAACGCGTCCAGGTCATGCATCCTGACGTCCCTGAGTGGCTGGTGGGTTGGTCGGCTCTGGGACCACGCTATCAGGAGCGCAGGGCAGATGGTCCGGATCTGCGAGGCCGCACGTACGATTGGACCGTCACCGTTTCCCCGAGTGCCGAGATGGCGTGGGCAACCATGAAGGTCGAGGTCCAGATGATCACATCCGATACTCTAACGTTTGTCGCGTGGGAATGCGCCGTCTTCGAGAAACTCGACGGCAGCTGGCGGCTCGTGCAGGTCCACGCGTCCACCCCGATTTCCTAAGCACCTGTGTCGCGGCAGAATCGCAGATCCGTTAGGCCGATAAGAAGTGGTCTCTGGAGGAATGACAAAATGAAGACAGCACTTTACGTTGTCGCGATTTGTTTGTTGGTGCCAGCTCCAGCTATGGCACAGCAGCAGGGATTTCAGGACTCACTACTTGATCAAATGGTGGGGAGTTGGGTTCTGAAAGGCACAATCGACGGAGCTGAGACGACACATGATATTTTGGCCGAGTGGGTTCTTGGCCATCAGTATTTACGCTTTCACGAAGTGGCGCGTGAAAAGGACAGTAGTGGCGCGCCGGCATATGAAGCCATCGTCTTCATTGGCTGGGACCAGCCTACAGGCCGCTATGCATGCCTATGGCTCG
>JBDGZZ010000394.1:0-3625 GCA_039588335.1 Gemmatimonadota bacterium
GAGAACAGCTCGTGCTGGATCCGCGTGGGCACCCCCTGGGGTGGCGGTGGCTACGGCGCCGTATCCATTCCCCGGATCGGCAATGAGGTCATCGTCGACTTCCTGGAGGGGGATCCGGACCGGCCGCTCATCGTGGGGAGCGTCTACAACGCCAACCAGATGCCGCCGCTCGAGCTGCCCGGCGCCGGGATCGAGATGGGGATGAAGTCCCGGAGCTCACCCGGCGGCGGCGGCGCCAACCAGATCAGCATGCGCGACACCGCCGGTGAGGAGATGATGACGGTGACCGCGCAGTACGACATGAACACCTCCGTAGGCCACGATCAGTCCGCCACCGTCACGAACGACCGCTCCGTGACGGTGGACGGTAAGCTCACCGAGACGATCAAGGGGAATACGACGATTACGGTAAGCGAAGGCACATTGTCGCACGATGTCCAGACGGGCACCGCGACCTACCACGTTCAGGGCGCCCTGACGGAAGACTACAGCGCCACTCAGACGACGACGGCCACTGGCCGAATCACGATCAATTCGTCCGGCGCTGAAGTGCACATCATGGCAGCAAGCGAGATCAAGCTGTCGACCGGTGACAGCCTCGTGCAGCTCAAATCGGATGGCACGATCACGATTTCGGGCAAAAAGGTACAGATCACGGGCGGGGACGAAGCGAAGATGGGAGTGGGGAATCAGAATGTCACCTGCGACAAGCAGAAAGTCGGTGTGGCTGGAGCCGCGATCAACTCATCCGCCGTCGGCATGCACGAAATCGCGGGTGCCCTGGTGAAGATAAACTGACCGGAACCCGACTGCCGAATAGAACGCCGCGCATGTTCACGGATAGGGAGAAGCGTCATTCGTGCTGAGACTTTTCGAGAGGATTAACAACGAGTTACAGGCGTTCCTCGATCAAAGGGATGACGCAGTCCTCGTCGTGTCCACTAGGGAGAGTGAGGCCATATCGGTGCTCAAAACTCTCGAGGGACTGGACGATGCCACGTCGTGGGCACTTTTTTGGACGTTCACCGAGGACTACGACTCTCCGGCCGGCTACGCTGCGACGCTGCTCGAGGCCTACTCGGCCCGGCACGACGGCGTTAGACTGGCAATGAAGGAAGCGGGAATGGACCCTTGGCCTGCGTTGCCGCCTCACCTCCGTGACCAAGACGTGCCCGCCAGCGAACGCATCCGTCACCTTATGAGCTTTGCACGGTCGTTGCTCCCCACCCAAGAGGGGGGACTACTGGTGTGGAGCTTCTTCCCCCTCGAGATTGCAGATGCGGCGTCCTACGCCCGGCTGATGGCCGAAGTCACGCACCATGAGCGACCCTTCCCATGGTGTCATCATATTCGAATGATCATCCGCGAGGACAAGGAGGCGCCTGAGACTTCTTGGCTGCTACGAACGCATCTTGGCGTCCGGGTCTATGAACCCGATGTGAGTCAGGAGGCAATTCAAAGGAGCCTTGAAGAAGAGCTGGTTGACGAGGAGGTGCCGATCGACCGGCAGGCTCAAGATGTGCTTGTTATGGCAGCAACGGACTCGTCACACAAACGCTACGCCGACGCTCTGGACAAATACCATGCAGTGCTGCCCTTCTTTGCAAAGATCCAGAATGCTCCTATGGCAGCGTTTGTTCTTAATGCCATTGGCGAATGCCACAGCCAACTTGGGGATCCCACGCAGGCGGAAGCGTACTTCGAATATGCTTGCGAGCCTGTGGTGGACTTGAAGGCGCCGCCAATTCCGATTCTACTGAATATATTCCTGAATCTCGGAAACCTGACCTTGTCACAGGAGAGGTGGACTGAGGCAGAAACCTATTACGACGGCGCCGGACAAATGGCGACTGCACAGATGTTGCCGAGGGTTCTTGTGCAGGCTCTTGAGAACCAGGGGTTCGCTCAATATGAGCAGAACAAGGTGCCGGAGGCCCTGGAGAGTTGGATCGAGGGGGCTCGGGTCGCCAAGACGGTGGAAGAGCACGATCTCTTCGAGAGATTGCTCAGCCGGCTACGCGATCATTGCGCCGCTACCTCGGACCAAGAGCCGCTGCGACAACTGGAACGAGAGCTGGCGGCAACGCCGTCGGCCCCGTCCTCGGATCCGGCGGAGTAAGGAATGCCGAGCGCCTGGGAGGTCTACCGAGACACCTTCCATGAAAGGGTCTCCAATACTCCCGAACGATCGGACGCCGCTTTGGAGCAGGCTGGCAACACGGTGTCCGCTATGGGAGGAGTCGCTACGAACTGGTACGACTCGTTCGGCAAAGCTCTCGAAGGGCCACAGAATCCTCCCGGCGCCAATCTATCGACTGGGGAGCGCGTCGCACAGCGGGTCCGCCAGGTGCAGCAGATCATCGGCGGAGTCACGGGCCTGATCGGGCTTGGTCAGGACATGCTGAATGTCGGCTTCGCGAATCTCACGGCTCCCATCGCCGCCGTCTTCCCCTCGCTTCCTGCGGCGACGATCGGAATGAGTTACCTGGGTCCACCACATGCTCACAGCCATCCCCCTAGTCTCGTACCGCCGGCGCCGCCGGTTCCATTGCCCAGCTTGGGGCCTATCACACTGGGTACGTGCGTTCGCGTTCTGATCAACAACATGCCGGCCGCCCGCTGTGGTGACATCGGGGTTGCTCCCACGTGCGGCGGTATTGTCCCGTTCTTTCAGGTGAAGACGGGCTCCTCGAACACGTTCATAGGGGGCAACCGGGCTGCAAGGTTCCTGGACGTGTGCACTGCGTGCTCCCAGGCCGACGATCGCAAGGTGGAGGCCGGCAAATTCATGCAAGCCGTAGGAAAGGCGGCGGAAGTCGCGTCAACGGCTATTGAGGTCGCGGGGGTCGTAGCCGGAGCCGCATCCATCGCGGCCGACGTCGCGGAGGCGGCGGTGGAGGACGACGCTGCAATGGCGTCAGCCAAAGCGCTATCGGCCGCGATGACGTCCGCCCAAATGGCGGCAGATGCCGCGGCGAAGGCAATGACGAAGGCGATGGGGAAAGACCCTGGGATCCCGCCTGGTGCCATGGGCGCATTGATCCTGGGGCATCCGAACGTGCTCATCGGCGGCTTTCCGATGGTCAACATTCCCAACCCGGTGGATTATCTGCTGGACAAGCTCAAGCGATTCGCTCCGCGGCCACCGGCCATCGACGACGATGCCGGGTCGACCCAGCCCAACAACTGCGGGAAGTGAGGGCCCTCAGCGTGTCGTGCGGTAAGGACTGGGAGTTCGTCGGCGATCCGGTGAGCGTCATCACTGGCGCGAACACCGAGGTGACTCGTGATTTCAGGCTCACCGGGCCTCTGGTTCTGGATTGGGAGCGACACTACGACAGCTCCCTCTGCCATCGACGTTTCTCCCTGGGCTGGGGACACTCGCACGCTTTCGATCGAACGCTGATCTTCGACGCCGATGGAGTTCGGCACGTTGGACCGCTCGAACGCGCGGTCGGCTTCCCCCCGCTGCTGGCAGACGGTGAGCAAGTCGCACGCGCAGGACTGAGGCTGCGCAGGATCGCCCCGACGCTCTACGAGGTCGCGCAGGGGAGACAGCCCGTCGGCCAGTTCGAGGTGCGAGACTTCGCCAGACCGGTTCCGCTGACCCGACTTCGCAAGGGTG
>JBDGZZ010000395.1:0-4589 GCA_039588335.1 Gemmatimonadota bacterium
TCAGATCTATCGTTGGGCGCTCAAGAACTTCCATCGACTGCCTGATCTTGAGCCATCGGTGAACCTAGAATGGGAGGGTCTGGCTGGGCTATTGGGTCGTCAAAGGGAGCTATGGTTACCCATCGAGGTGATCATGGAAGCTCTGGCAGCACCCACGGAAGATAGAGAAGCAGCGAGGAGGCTCTACGGCAGGTCCAAGGCATCGACCAAGGCGGACATACCGGATGACAAGTATGAACTGGTAGCGTTGCTGACGGAGTTGGTTGGGAACAAGTCGCTCGTTGAGGTAGCATCGGATGTCCTGCTGAATCGTCTCAATGCAGGATCAAGAGAAGCGAGGTTCTCGAAGTACTCAACGAAGCCGAAGGGGGAACAGCAGGATCAGGGAATGAATTGGACTGCACAGAAGCTGGGAAAGCAACTCGGAAGTCTCAGCGTATACGCTAAGGAACCGAAGCGGACCAACAGAAACTCCAGACGCATCTACCCTCTTGACGGAGAGGCAGTTCGTACAATCGCTAAGCGGTATGGCTTGACCAAGTGACCGGCAACGGACGGGGCGTAGCCACTCGGTCACGCCCTAAGTCGTTGCAACGAATCCTGTTATCTCAACAATGACCGAGTTACCGAGTTAGTAGTAGCAGTAGTAGTGATAGTAGTAGAGGTTAGGCGATGACTGTCAGCGTGCTAGGTCACCTCCCAGCACTCGGTCAACTCGGTCACTCGGTCCGTCCTGACTCTCGCTCTGGTTCCGATCAGATCACTTCCCTAAGTGCTTTATCAGGCTTGACTACAGGAATCAGATGCTCAGACACAAGATGCGTGTAGCGGAGTGTGGTTGCCAGATCTGAGTGCCCGACGTACTTGCTCACGAGCTGTGCCGGTATGCCTTGGGCCAACTTCCGCGTCACGAACGAGTGTCGAAGATCATGCGGTCTTAGTTCAGGTATGCCGATCCTGCGAGCAGCACTCTTGAAACCCCTATAGATGTTCTCGATCCGCATGCCCGGCTCCGCCCCCCGGCTGCGTCGAAGGTGCTTGAACACATACGGTGACCGGGGGGAGAGCAAACGGAACTGTGCAGCGTGGAGCCTGAGGGCCTCAAGTGCCGGAATTGAGAGAGGGACCGTCCGTGTTCGCCTTGTCTTAAAGGCTCAGCATAGGCTGGTCCTCGCAGGCAGCTGTCAATGCTCCGTACTCGGAATCAGAGAGCAATAGGGGCTGCCTAGCGTCGTGCGGTTGGGGCTCGGTACCGTCCACTGGATTGGATCGAATCAGGAGCCATGGCCGGACGCATAACTGAAACACGCGATGGAGGTTGGCCCGGTAGATGTTGACTGTGCGGGGGCCGACACCGTCAGCCCGTTTGTACTCCAGTAGAGCTTGTATGTCGCTAGGTGTGATGCTGTGGACCGTCCGGCCCTTGTTTGGACCTTCCTCAAACCACTCCCGGGCGTGCCTCACGACCTGCATCATTCGTGACCGGGAGGAGGGCCTCAGCTTGGGGGCGTACTCCTTCTCGTAACGGTCAAACACATCCGACATCGGGACTGACTCGTGTAATCCGGTCAGACCACGGTTGTAGCGGTTCTCAAGCTCCGTGAGACGACTTTGGGCGTACCGTCTGGCTGTGCTCTTGCTGGTTGTTCGGCAACTGAATCGGTAACGTCGGCCCCCTAAGTGGACCTGCGCTTGCCAATTGGGACTCTCTCCGTCCCTGCGGTAGATGTGAAGCTGTCCCATGACCTGCCTCCTGTGCAGAGGTTGAGGTCACAGGCAAGTGTGGCGGTTTTTGTGGCAGTTATATGGCCTTGGTGGGGTGGGGAGAGGGGGCAAAAGCCCCGTCCGCGGGCAGGCCGAAGGCCTGTCTGGGTCTCCAAAACCGGGGGTTGCAGGTGGACGCCCACTCCACCCATCCTCTCCACTCGCGTCTGCTGCGCAACGAGTCCTGCCGGGCCTGTTGAGCCTTGGACTACGGAGATGTTCGCGGAAGGCGCAGATGGAACTCAGCGGTCTTGTGGGTTGATCTGCGGTTATCTGCGCGATCAGCGATATCAGTGGCCTCGATCGAAGGGGTCAGTCACGCGACCCTCACCCATCGAACGCCTTTTGCTTTTGCCGAGCCATGTCGATGAGCTGTGTGAAATGCGGGTTGCCATGCAGAGGCTTGAGGAACGGATTGTACTCTTCTAGATACCGATAGTTGCAGAATCCCCAATCAATCGCGCGGCCGAGCCACTCGAGGGCAGCGTCCTCCTCACCGACCATAGCGAGACAGTCGGCGATGAAGATCGGAAACGACTCATCGGTCTTGGCCACTTCTACCATGCCATCCTTTTCGGACATTTGTGTCATGACCGCCTCGCGGTCACCATCCGCAGCGCGGCAATACAGCTCGCTGAGATCTGCAACGGGCACCGTGTCGGTGGCGGCAACGCTGGCGAAGACCTCTCTCGCCTCGTCGAGCCGACCGGCGTGTGCCATCGCCTGTGCCACGCACCAGGAGATAAGCACATTATCTCCCAGATCCTCGACAGTCTTCTGAAACTGGGACGTGGCGGCATCAAAGTGACCGTCCAAGAGATCGACATATGCCCGGGCGGTGCGGGTGTACACATCGAGCGGGTCGAGAACAACGGCCTCATCTGCGACACTGCGTGCTTCATCGACTCTTCCGACCACGCCAAGCACGATGGCAAGCAACGTCAGAGGGTCGGCGCTCTTGTCTCGCTCTCTCGCACGCCGCAACAGTCGCACGACTTCTTCGAAATCCCCTTCCTTGAACCGGACGTGCGCCTTGGCGAACAGCGCCAGCCCGAGGTCCGGTGCCAGCTCGAGCGCCTTCGACGCGTGTCGATCGGCTCGTTCCAAGGTCTCGCGGTCGTGGCTGATGCCGAATTCATAAGAGAAACTGTAGCACCGAGCGAGCGTCGCTTGAATCAACGGATGCTCTCCGACGATTTCCTGAGCGCGGTGCACGAGTTGGATCGCTCGCTCGATGCCCTGATCAGACGGCTTCATCAGCTCCTGGCGGGCGCGGAGTAGCGCGTCATAGGCGCGGATGTCGTCGAGTCGGTGAGATGCGATGCGTCGTACTTCGTCCGGACTCAATGCAACTCGGAGAGCTTCCGCGATTCGCCGCGACAGCTGTTCCTGCAGATCGAACACGTCGTCGAGGCTCCCGGTGTACCGGTCGGCCCAGAGATGGGAATCGGTCGAGGCATCGATCAACTGGGCGGTGATCCTCACACTCTCACTTGCGCGGCGTACACTTCCCTCCAACACATATCGGACGTTCAGTTCGCGGGCGATGGTCGGCACACCCTTCGTGGTGCCCTTGAACTGCATCGCAGAGGTACGGGAAATGACCCGAAGCTGCCGCAACTCGGAAAGCTCGGCGATCAGCTCCTCGGTCAAGCCGTCAGCAAAGAACGCGTTGTCCGGATCAGGGCTCAGATTCTCAAACGGCAGCACCACGATCGACTTGGTCTCCGGCTCCGCCTCCTTCGCCTCCGCAGACAACGCCTCACGGAAGGCCTTCGCCGATTCGAACCGGTCCACTGGTGCTTTGCCAAGCGCCCTGCTAATGGCTGCAGCCACCGGCTGTGGAACACCCGAGCGGACCGCGGTAATCGCCGGTGCCGGGTCCGACACGTGCTTCAGCAACACGGCCTGAAGGTTTGCTGCAGTAAAGGGTGGACTCCCAGCGAGCATTTCATACAGCACGCAGGCCAGAGAGTAGATGTCGCTCCTGCCATCGATCTCTCTCTCTCCCGCCACCTGCTCGGGGCTCATGTAGTTCGGTGTACCCAGGGGCAGGCCCGTGCCGGTAAGGCGCTTGCCGCCCGCCGCAGTGACCGCCAACGCAATGCCGAAGTCGGCCACCACCGCATGGCCTTCGCGCAGGAGGATGTTCTCCGGCTTGATGTCCCGGTGCACCACACCCTGCCGGTGTGCCGACTCGAGCGCCTCGGCGATCTGGGCCGTGATCCTCAGGGCATCATCGATAGGAAGCTGCTTCTCGCGGTTGAGTCTCTGTCTGAGTGACTCTCCCTCGACATACGGCATGACGTAGTACAGAAAGGAGGCCGCCTCGCCCGAGTCATGCAGCGGTAGGATGTGTGGATGCTGTAGGTTAGCGGTGACGGTGATCTCGTTCAGAAACCGGTTGGCACCAAGGGCCGCCGCCAGGTCCGGATGCAGGACCTTGATCGCCACCTGACGGTGGTGCTTCCGGTCCTCGGCGAGGAAGACGGTCGCCATCCCACCTCTACCGATCTCCCGCTCAATGGTGTAGCGGTCGGCGAGGGCCGTCTGGAGGCGCTCCAGAGGGTCGGAAGTGCGCTGGACTCCCGGGCGGAGTCTTCGCAGAACCGTCTTGAAGCGCTCCAGGGGGTCAGACATACGCTGAACTCCCAGGTGGAGTCTCAGCTAACCTACGGACAGTCCGGTGGGGCGGCCAGGGTGGGCTGCCTTGCAGACCATTTGCAAACCAACAGGAAGGGACAGGACGGGACTAGACGGGACGAAGACCAAACGGCGAATATCGAATTTCGAATATCGAATGTGGAAGTAAGAACGATCGGGTA
>JBDGZZ010000396.1:0-3595 GCA_039588335.1 Gemmatimonadota bacterium
GGTTCACGCCGCGCGGCTGATTGCTCATCAACGGCTCGGTGTTCGTCGAGGTCCCCACTTCGTCCCACGTATCCTTGTCCGACAGCCGGTGGATCTTGTAGAACGCGGGCTTGCCACCTCTGTTTCCGGTACTGTCAACAACAACGTTCCGCGACACTAACCGCACATCTGGATGTGGTTATCTGCTTGTCGCGCCTTCACTACTCTTGCGGGGCATCATAGCTGGCCTCAAGTTGGTAGCCTCGCCCTCAAAGCCGCAGTAGAAAGAACAAGACGCCGGTGGCCTTTTGTGCCCCGCCGCCAGACTGACGCCGTCTTAGACGCCGCAGTGTGACGCCGCAGTAGACGCCCGCCAGACGACGAGACCAGAGGGCATCGACTGCAAACCGCATCCGCCCTGTCGGGCGAAGGAGGCGTCCAATGAAGCTCAGTGCACTGATGATCGTGAACGCGATTGTCGCCGCCGTATTTGGCCTTGGGTTCATTTTCGCCCCAGGCCAAGTAGCATCGTACTACAGTCTTGAGGCCGGTGGACTTGAAGTCGGTGGCGTTCTTGAGGTAGTGGTGCAGCTCTTTGGTGCGGCGCTACTCACCTTCGGAATCCTCACCTGGGTTGCGCGGAACGCGCCGGATTCAGACGCTCGTCGCGCGATCCTGCTTGCCTTGTTCATGGGTGACGGTGTGGGCTTCGTCATCGCCCTCATCGGCCAATTCGGCGGTGAGGTGAACGCACTTGGCTGGTCAACAGTGGCGATCTATCTGCTGCTGGCGATCGGTTTCGGCTACTTCAGGTTTGTCGCGAAGGAGGAGCTGCCGCAGACGGAAGCTCAAGTCACGTAGCTCATACTCGTCAGGGCTCTATACTCACTCAGCCCCGAGCGTCTCGCGGCGTTCGGGGCTTCTCTATCAGTCAAACCTAGCCAACCCATGTACCGCGCTTCATACTAATGCCTGTCCTCAAGGCCACCGCGTGTACGGACCACACACGCCGGTGGCCTTTTGTGTCCCGCCGCCTGACAGAGGAGACTTCACCATGGGAAGCTATCTGACAATTTGGGAAGTAGACAGGACTCGGATCCCCACAGATCGCAACGAACGAGGAACTGGCTGGGCAGGACTGATGAACATGGTACGGCAGCACATCGAGCTGGGGTTGATCACCAGCTGGGGGGCATTTGTCGGGGAGGAGTGCGGTTACGCTGTCTGGGAAGGCTCGGAAGTGGCGGTGATGAACGCTATGCAGCAATACGTTCCCTTTGTCCGCTTCAAGACGCACCCGGTTGCATCAGAGCAACAGATCAATGACATGATAAGAGAGCTATCGGGCTGAGGGAAACAGAATGCAGTTGCGACAGACCGATCTAGCCCCGGGCATCTCGCGGCGTGGGGAACCAGGGCAGAAGCAGTTGCCGTCTCAGTCTCCGTTTCTTCCGGCAAAGTACGGCCCGTAGGTTTGCCAATACCTATTCAATCCTGAGGATCAGAATGGTGCTACAGAGGACGAGTATCGGGACTTTGTGCGGAATCTTGGTACTAGCTGTCGCAGCGGCCCCTGTGATGCGAGCACAGCAGTCTGACTCAAGGGTCCTCAGCTTCGCGGTTGTCGGCAGTTTTCGCGGGAGTGCCGTGTCGGGTTTATACAGCGTCAGCATTCGATCTACCGACAGCACTGTTCAGGTAGACACGCTCTCGGGCAGAGACGCGCTTGTTGGCGTTGGCGTCACCGCATTTCCCTTTGAAGCAGAGCGACTTCGCTGGCTTGGCTTCATGGTAAAAGTGGATCTGCGCTCGTTGAAACATCCAACTGACGCAACAAACACCCTAGGAGCAGGGGTCGGTCTCGCCTTCCGATTGCATCGCCGGTTCGCTCTGGGCTTGACGGTCGACTTCGTGCCGGTAAGGTCACCTCGGCAGTGGGTCCGTGATCTCGCGGGTGAGCAGATCCTAGGCCCCAACGGTGAGCCCCTGACGTCATTCGATACATCTGACGACAACATGTTTGTATCCGGCACGAGGGGGGAACTCAGTCTCTCAGTGGTTTTCATGCTGTGAACCGCGCCGCGCCGGGTGGGAGGAGTTCTAGCTGCGGCCCCAGTTTGACCATCTGTTGATTCTTGAACACCCCCGAGCGTCTCGCGGCGTTCGGGGCCTCTCCCTCAATGCATCGAACGTCCCACGAACGACCTATGAAGTCCCCCCCGCACAGCAGTAGCAGGCTCTCGGGCCACAGCGAGCGCTTCCTGATCCAAATAGAGACCACCGCCAACTTGTGACGGTTTTCACAAGCGTCATCGTGGCAATCTGGGGACCAGAGGAGTATTCTTGTCCCGCTACGGACTGGAGTCGCTGAGCGTGTCTGATCACCTGGACCACCTGCAAGCCGCACTGGCTGATCGCTACACCGTCGAGCGGGAGATCGGTCGTGGTGGCATGGCCACGGTGTACCTTGCTCGCGACCTGAAACATGAGCGCCAGGTAGCCGTCAAGGTACTCCGTCCCGAGTTGGCTGCTGCTCTTGGCCCGGAGCGGTTCCTGCGCGAGATAAAGATTGCCGCGAATCTCAATCATCCACACATACTGCCACTTCACGACTCTGGAGAAGCTGACGGATTTCTCTTCTACGTGATGCCGTACGTGGAGGGCGAGTCACTCAGAGATCGACTGAACCGGGAAAAGCAGCTTCCGATAGATGATGCTCTAAAGGTCGCCAGTGAAGTTGCAGACGCTTTGGGCTGAGCACGATATCGGATCGCGGCTATCTAACGGCTATGCGCATCAGCAACCGACGGAAAGCTGGTAAGGAATCCGGAATCCACGCCCCACTGGACTGCTTCGATAGCACGCTCAGCATCGCGGATGATGTTGGATCTGTCATGTTAGACCTCTGGGTGCCACTTAACGCTCCAGTTCAGCGGCCGGCGCCACGTAGTTGCGCCACCATGTACTTGCACGGTCCAAACTCCGGATCCTCGAAGTCTCTGAATAGGCGAAACCCGGCCTTCTCGAACGCTCTGATCGCTACACGATTTGAGGTCGACGTCCCGAGGCCGGCGAATCCCACCCCCTCGCCATGCAGTTTCGCAAGTAGCAGGACCAGTGCTCTCGGACCTACCCCACGGCCCAGGAACTCTGGCTCGCCGATCAGAATGTCGATATCCACCAGATCCTCAGGAAGGTCCGTGAGTCCTGCCGCCTCAAGTTCCGATGGTGACGGTCTTTGCCAGCACAGGTAGCCGACCGGTCTGCCGTCAGCAGTGATCACGGCGTGTGTGTCCCTCGACCGCTGAGCTAGCGCGGTCAAGTGCAGGTCAGGAGTCCCCCACCATCGGACCACGTGCGGACTCCGCAGCCAACGCTCGAGCAATGGCAGGTCCGCCTGCAGATCAAGCACCTTGAGGTCAACGTCGTCTACGTGAGCCGCTCCCGTCATTGTCCCGTGTCCGTCAAACGACCCTGCTAATAAGCTGCGAACGAACGCCCGTCCAGCAGCTCGGTACGTGAGTCATCAACGATTTCGCCGTGCGCACAAATCAACTGCTCCTATCACGCTCGACAGCTTCACCTACTATTGGCCAAAGTGTCATGATATGGGCTC
>JBDGZZ010000397.1:0-3577 GCA_039588335.1 Gemmatimonadota bacterium
CGCCATCACCTTATTCGAGGAGGCACTGGAGTTCGATCCCGAACACGCCGGCGCGCTGCTCGGCTTGAAGAGGGCCCGCGCCGCCCGCTAGCCTCACGGAGAGGCGTTGGGGTAGCGGCTTGCTCTTCTACGCCTTTCAAGATTCAATCGGCCCAATACTTCTGAGCCACACAAGCGGCGCACCTATTGTCAATGCGGGTGGTGAAGTGGTCGCCGTTCATGTGGCAGTTGCTCACGTCAAGAACGTGCGACCTGCTATACCAGACTGTTGCTCGAACTGGGAACCAGATCGGCGGGTCGGTGTCGGCGTAGGAGCAGCGACTGTGCGTCGGCTTCTCAGTCGCGAGGGTGGTGACCACGATTAGAAGGGCGGAGGCATCTCTCTGCTTCGCTCCCGTCTCGCGGCGTTCAACTCGGCCAGAACAGCTCGAAGTCGTTCGGTGACGGGCGCGGATACGACCATACGACTACCCAGCATCATCCATTACTACCTCCCATCCCAGCACGTAGCTGCTGACCGCCGACCGAGGCGTACGGCACGACACTCAGCTCTGAAGGTCTGGAGCAGAGATGAACGGCCACGGAATAAGCGGCCGAAGAACAACGCGGAGACTATGATTCAGTTACGACGCTCACCCACGAGCCGACCGATCCGCCATCTAACGTCCTCGACCACCGGCCGGAGTTCAGCGTCTGAATTCTGCCATAGCTCTACGAACTCGCCGTAGTACATGGCTGCGGTGGTGTTGTCGCCCACCGCCTCAAACAACTCGCCGAGCCTCAGGTATTCCCGCGGCAGTGGGGGCAATCGCGTCCAGGCGCTATTACGATTCGGCTCTCAGATGTTCGCAGTGAGATTCGGTGTCTGGCAGCCCCATCTCTAATCGCCACTCTGCACTCTGCAATCTCGAATCTGCAATCCCCTACCCCTTCGGCCTGATCAACTCCTGAAACGGCGGGAAGTCGCGCAGCGAGTCGAAGTCCATGTCTCGGTGCGGCCACAGAGTGTAGTTCCAACCGGTGGCCTGGTCGAGTCCCTGCCGCAGCAAGTCCACGGCCTGGGCACTGTCACCTAGCAGCGCGGCGATCTTGGCATGCTGGATCTTGTGCCAGCCTCTCACGAGCGGTGTGGATGAAATCGACTCCAGTTGTCGATTGAATCGCAACGCCGCTTCACGATCGCCGCGCCTCGCGGCGACAACGCCGAGGAAGGCGACATTCAGAAGACCGTTGGGGTAGCGCCTGTCCTGCTCTTGCGCCAATTCCCAGGCCTCTTCCCACCGCTCTGCCCGATACAGAAGATGCTTCAGATCGCCCTGGGGGTCGGCGCGCAACTCGTGCCATGCTATAGCCGAGTCCAGTAACTCGCGGGCCGCAGCAGGATAGCCATGGACCCTCAACTCGTCGGCAACGTAGGCCGCAACCATACGCAGTGGGAGCATCGCCGGCAATCTTGCCTTGACCTCATCTACGCGGCCGAGCGCCACCAGAGCCTTGGCCTCCCACGCGACCATGGTGAGGTACCCTGGGAACTGTCGCAGCCCCTCCCGCGCGGTCTCCAATCCTGCCTCATGCTCGCCCAGCATGTGGTAAGCATGACAGAGCAGTTCCCAACCTGCGGGACTGTGGGTGAGCCCCTCAAGTACTTCTATGGTTTCACGGGGACGAAACGACCGCAGCGAAAGGAACGCGATCTCGTGCTTTGGCTGTTCAAGTCCAGGTGCGGCTCGCGCCATGCGGTGAGCCGCCTCATACGCAGCCTGGACGCTCGGTCGGATCGCCTCCGCAATCACGAAGTCCAGTCGGGCGCGCTCGTAACGAGTCAGCTCTGCGCGAGACTCTTCAACCTTCGCTATCCAGGACTCCACCCTTTCGTGGTACTGTGGTCCAGCCCAGATGTAGCTGTGTGCAGCCCACAGCATCGCGCGGTAGAACGTGGTGTCAATGGCCACTGCGCGCTCGAAGTGGCGTCCGGCTGCGAGGGGTCCCCCAAGTCCGCCCATCGCATCGCGCCCTTCGCTGAACGCTTCGTAGACCTCATACGTCGCCGGTTGCACCGTGGGTTCGTAGTCTCTTAGGTCGTAGTCGAGTAAGGAGGCGAGCCTCGCTACTACCTGCTCCCCGAGGGCAGTGACCAGCTCGCGTGGGGCACTGAGCGAGCCGACCACGGGCCCGACCATGTCCATGAGCCTGCTGTCGCGGGCATCGGTGATCCGGGCCAGGAGCTGGAGCGAATCGCCCTCTGCGTAGTAGCTGCCGGAGACGACCGTTCTGGCTCCGTTCTCGTGCGCGAGACCCAGAATGTCCCCCTGCCCAGACGCCACTTCGGCCTGGCCCACCGCTTGAGGATCAAACACGTCCGCGAATCCCGCCTCGGTGAGAATATCAATGATGTAATCCTGAGCCATCCGGCCCAGGGCGTAGGCCTCTTCCAGTCCGCTCTCATCTGTGAACGCGACAACGATGACACGATCTGGGAAAAGTGTTCGACCACTCCAGCGCGGTAGCAGAAGCGCGGCAGCTAACACCAATGTTGCGACTGTCGCCACCGCAACGCCGATCTGAACCTTTCTGCTCCGCATGAAGGCATTCTCGCTGGGCCGCGCGTCGGTCGGTGTTGTGCTGTCACTTGGGGCGACAGGCCTGAGTTGTTCGGCGGCAATCGCTTCGCCCGTTGTCTTATCTACCTGATGAGGGTGCGCCGCGGCGTTCACGAGCGCCTGCGATACGGCCACAGTTGAGGGATCCGGCTCGATCTCGTATTCCGACCGCAGTCTCTGCGCGAACTTCTCGTAGAACCGTACCGCGGCAGCTCGATCTCCAGCCTCCGCCAACGCCTGGATGAAGCGTCTCACTTCGCTCTCATCGGTCGCTACCAGCAACAACGCTCGCTGTGCAGTACGCTCGGCACCGACCAGACGGCCCGCACCTATGTGCTGGTGTGCCAGCGCCCAGGCTGCCCCGGCCGCCATCTCCCTCAGCCGAGTGCGCTCGTCGTCCAGCCACCGTTCGAACTCGGGTGCCTCACGGACGAACAGGCCTTCCAGCAGATCGCCGCGATATAACTCGAGCGCCCTCTCGTAATCACCAGCCTCCACCGCGAGTTCGAACGCCACGACGTCGCACGATATCAGAGTCTCATCGATTGCCACATCGCTGTCGCCGCGACGCCGGACTGCCTCGTCGCCCAGCTCACTCCGCAGCACGTGCAACGCCTGGTTCAGAGCATGACGCGCCTGCTCACGAGTGGCTTCGGGCCAGAAGAGACCCAAGAGCTTGTCTCTGCTATGGAATCCTCGGGGCTGTGCTGTAGTGAGATAGGAGAGGAGTCCGAACCGCTTGCGCTGACTGGGCAGGCTGGACAACTCGCGCCCAGCAGCGTCGCGCATCTCAACTGAACCGAACAGACGGACGGTGATACTACTCATTTGGCTTTGCTGGTGGCGCGCTTCGCGTCTGTGATTCTGCTGTGACAGCGGCGTGACCACCTCGTGATTGGGCCTGAGTATCCTACCGCAAGGTACGGGCCGCGAGCGGCGATGACTAGAGGAGGAGTCTCTCCGCCAGTGGCCTTCGG
>JBDGZZ010000398.1:0-4161 GCA_039588335.1 Gemmatimonadota bacterium
AGAGCGATGTATTCGGCCTTTCCGGCCAGGACGTCGTGGATCGAGTCGTCGACGAGCAACCGCCGTACGTCGGCATCACGTTGTTCACAGTCGGAGTCTGGAACGCCGCGGCGATCGCGCGCAAGATCAAGGCCGCTCACTCGCGAGCCGTCGTCATCGTCGGGGGCCCGCACGTCTCTTCGATGGGCCGGGAAACGATGATGCGATTCCGGGAATTCGATGTGGCGGTCGTCGGCGAGGGCGAAGAGACCCTGGTGCTTCTATTGAACGCCCTGGAGTCCGGCGACGATCTGCAGACGGTGCCCGGCATCCTGTACATGGAAGGTGACGAGGTCCGCAGCACGCCCGCCCCGCCGCACAACAGGGACCTGGATCGTCTACCGCTGCCCGCCTGGGACCTGCTGCCGGGGTTCCCCTACGCCTATCCGCCCGCGATATACGACTTCCCGAGGCATCCAGTCGCCACCATCGCCGCCTCCCGTGGGTGCCCGTTCCATTGCAGGTTCTGCGACACATCGACCTTCGGGAGCCGGGTTCGCGCCTACAGCCCGGAGCGAATACTCGAGCTCCTGAAGGAGCTGCAGGCCCGGTACGGCATCCGACATGTGATGTTCGTGGACGATCTGTTCCTCGCCAGCCGGCGCCGCACCCAGCGGTTGTGCCAGTTGATCCTCGAGAACGGAGTGACAGTTGATCCTCGAGAACGGAGTGAACCTCACCTGGAGCTGCGCCGCGCGAGTGGATACAGTCAAACCGGACCTCCTGGCGCTGATGAAAAAGGCCGGCTGCTGGCAGATCAGCTTCGGGCTGGAGTCCGGATCCGACGAGCAACTGAAACGCATGGACAAGCTCGCGGAGGTCGAGAAATCTGAACAGGCCATCCGCTGGGCGGCCGAGGCGGGGATTCGCGCCAAAGGACTGTTCATGCTCGGCTATCCCGGCGAAACCGAGGAGACCATCCGGGCGACCAAGGAGTTCATCCGCAGGGTTCCGATGACCATGATGAACCTGACCAAGTTCACGCCCTACCCTGGCTCCCCGATCTACCACGATCTTTACGGCACCAACATCCGGGACGATCACTGGCAGAAGATGAACGGCATGAACTTCCTGTGGGGCTCGAAGAACATGACGGTGGAGCAGCTCGATCGTCACTACCAGGTGATTCTGGTCGGTTTTTACGGGCGACCGAAGACGCTGTGGTACTACCTCAAGCTCACGCTACGCCACCCCGCACATCTCGTGCGCCTGTCCCGCTTCGTGTTCCACCTCGCGTGGGCAAAGACGCGGAGCATACTGCGGGGCCGCGGCGGATTGCTGCTCGAGCGCGATCCCGTGCAATTGGATTCGACGGACTGAACGATTCGCGGCATGGTGAGCCCTCACGCTCTGGGCAGCACGACGCCCCAAATTGCATGTCAATCAAGCATATCATCCAAGACGTCGTCTTTGAAATAGAGAAGCACGGTATCCCACTTGCTTTGCCAATACCTCCATGCATTCCGGTCCAGTGAGGGCGTTTTCTGTTTTGGCGGATATCCGATAGCCAGAATGATCTCTTCCTTCGTCATACCTGGTTCAACGTTGCCGGCCATGATGTTCTCTACTTGCTCAGGCGAGTACGCGGTCAGATCCGTGGCCTCTCGTGAAAACATCCGTTCGAATATCCCGTCGATATCTTCGCCGCTGAAATTCTCTACATTCTGTATCTTTACTTGTTGGTTCGTGCTGACTATCCGAATACTGATGGTGCTTTTTTTCTTCTTGAGTACTTCCACCTCAGTGTTGACCTCTACCCGAGTGCCTAGCAAGTAGTTTGTTGTTCTGTGAGTGCCCTTCTGGTGAGAGAACCCGACACGCGTGTAATAGATGGAGTCGTCTGCGGACTCGGCCGCATGCCCTAAGGACAGCCACGTGAGGATGAATGATGTCATCAACACCGCAACCATGACCTTTCTCATCTGTTACCCTCCTGTATGAACAGAGTGCCGCGACACCTCTCGAAGATCCCCCGGCAAGTGTTTCATTTCAAAGAAAATACAATGAAGCAATGTACTCCTGATGCCGCCTAAGGCCTGGGAGCGCTGTGTTGGGCATTATACGTGAGATCCCGCCCTCTGCGACGCCAAGTGTCCAATGAAAACCCGGGGCGGGTCAAGGCCGTCTCCGGTCAACTTTGGTGAACGATTCTCACGCCAGGGAAAACTCTCTTTTCCTGTTGACGAAGCCAAGTCTGCGCGGCAGTATACGCCTCAACCGAGGAATTCATGCCGTGAGACAGCAGGTTCGCAATAGACGCAAAGCCCTGCCCGCTTACTTTTATCCATTGCTGAGCCGGGAGGACCTCGCAGCACCCGAGCGACTCACTGAGTATCACGGACAACTCGGCTCAAGCCAATCGCAGCACGCCAGTAGTCTGCTCTACGTGCACATTCCATTTTGCAGAGATCGCTGCCGCTTCTGTGGGTTTTATCGTAAAACCATTCCTGACCACGAAGCGCCTTCGATGCTCACGCGTTATCTGGATCGTCTGCTGGCAGAGCTTCAATGCTGGATCGACTCTGGGGTGTTCCAGGATCTTCAGCTGGACGCGGTATACATTGGAGGCGGCACACCATCTTTCTTGACTCCGGAACTCATTTCCCGGCTACTCCGAGGTTTGCAGCGCCAGCTGTCGTTGTCGCCAGAGGTGGAACTCTCCTTCGAGGGTGAAGCGCGTACCTTGGCGGATCCGGACCGATTGGCGGTGTTGCGCACCCTGGGGGTCGGCCGTGTCTCCTTTGGCGTGCAAACCTTTGCGCAAACAGTGCGGCAACACGCAGCCCTCGGTGCGAGTCTCGACGATGTGTATCGCTGCGCGGACGCAGTCCGCAGTCATGGCTATGGTTTATGTCTCGATTTGATGTACGGGTTGCCAGGGCAGACCGAGGACAGCTTCCAACGCGACCTGGACATCGCTGTGCAGGAATTAAAGGCTGAGTTGGTCGATTTGTACGAGCTTGTCCTCTATCCCAATTCCGCGCTGTTTGCCGAACGCCATCGCGCCCGCGAATTGATGCCCGATCAAACACAGCGCATGGTCATGTACGGAATAGCCCTGGACTATTTCGCCCAGGTCGGCTTTCAACAATGGACACTGGAGGATTTCTGCCGACCCGGTGCCCGGTACCGCATGAAGCAGCTGACCTATGGCGGCGATGATGGGCAGGCCCAGGTACTGGCTTTGGGCGCCTGTGCCGTGGGTTACGTTGGTAGGCACGCCTATCGCAATCACAATCTGGAATCGTATCTGCAGACGCCAGCAGCGCAGTTGCCGATTGCCCTGCTGCGCCGAGCGAGCCATACCGAACGACGACGTCGTCCTTTGTTTTTCTTTCCGCGACGCTTGAGCCTCGAGCCCCGGCGACTTACGCTGCCCTTGGACGCAGAGGACGAGCAACACCTTGAAGCACAAATTGCCGCAGGGTACGCCAAGCGCCGGGGTGGGCAAATTCTCTTGACGCGCAAAGGCAAGTTGGTCGCCGATGAGCTGGTGTCACGCTTCTTGACCCGTGCCGAACAACGAAAGATATTCAAGCTCGTTCAATAAGAGCGGATGACCTCCTCCACGCAGCCCGGCCTCTCCACCGGATCGTCGGTGGCATCGCGTGTCGTTAGCCGCTGGAGACCTTTGCTACCTCCTCTGTTGACTCCGGTCGCCGGAAGCGTTTGAAGAACTCCCAGATGATCCGGGACGCGTCGAAACCGCGCGGCTCCTCGTCGCCGTCCGGTTGATCGGTGAACATCGGTCCCGGCCAGCGGTGGCCCCAGCCGTCCACGCACGCTTTCGTCAGGCTCTGGCGAGGCTCACCCCCCAGCTGAATCCGATCCCGGCCGAAGCAAAGAGCAGGACCTGCCCGGGCCGGATCCGGCCTTCTTGGCGAAGATCGGTATAGTTGATGATCGGATCCGCGGCGAAGGTGTGACCGTACTCGGCGAGCCTCGTATGAGGGGCCTTATCGGCGGGGATGTTCAGGGATCGAATGAAGCCTTCGCGATCGTTTCGGCTGATGTTGGCATAGATGTAGTGATCGATGTCCGCCAGCGTGAGACGGGCTTTCTCCACCACCTCGTGCACCAGGCGATGGAAGTTCAGATAGTAGATCGGCATCACTTCTGCTT
>JBDGZZ010000399.1:0-3544 GCA_039588335.1 Gemmatimonadota bacterium
AGCGCTTACACGATTCCTGCAGACCCTGTTGTTTGCCACGCCGGCGCTCGATCCGGTTGCATTCGGTGCAACCTCGGCACTGCTGCTGATGGTGGGTCTCATGGCGAGCTACATACCGGCATTGCGTGCGTCATCAGTTGACCCGATGCGTTCGCTCAGGATGGATTGATGAAACCACGTACGCCTCCAGCGAAAGCCGAGGGGCTACTTCGGAGAGTGCTGCCAGATGACGCGGCTGGCCGGAGTGTGTTGGGCGATCTACTGGAGGAGTTCGGACGTCGAGCGAAAGACAACGTTGGGGCCGCGCGCCGTTGGTACTGGCGCGAGGCACTCGCGATCGCGTTTCACAGGATGCGAGACCGATTCACAAACGATTCAATGAGTAATGCGCAAGCGATGGATCAGCCAGGAAGAGGTGACGGAATGTTGCGGCGGATATGGGTAGACATACGAATCGGAACCAGGACTCTCTTGCGGACGCCTGGCTTCACGGTTGTTGCATCGATCACGCTGGCACTGGGCGTCGGTGCGAACACGGCCATCTTCAGTCTCGTGGATGGCGTGCTACTGCAGCCGTTGCCGTACGACGAGGCGGACCGATTGGTTGGAGTGTGGAACACTGCTCCCGGTTTGGATGTCGATCAAGTGACACAGTCCCCGGCGCTGCACTTCACCTATGAAGATGAAGGCTCGGTGTTTGAAGAACTGGGGTTATGGAGTCGGGGCAGCGTGGCAGTTACCGGCCTCGAGGAGGCGCGACGGGAGGATGCGGTGTGGGTGACCGACGGGACTCTCAGGGCTCTGAGGGTTCCTCCCATGCTCGGGCGTCGCTTCAGTCGGGAAGATGGCACTACCGATTCGCCTAGGACAGCCATTCTGAGCAACCGATACTGGCGCAGCCAGTTCGGTGGTGATCCCAACGTCGTCGGTCGCACCCTGAGGATCGACGGTACCAGCCGCGAGATCATAGGAGTCATGCCGGCAGATTTCCGCGTAGTCGGCAGTGACCCGGCGGTCTTTCTGCCGCTACGATTTGATCGATCGCAGATCTTCGTGGGCCAGTTCAACTTCCGAAGCCTAGGGCGGCTCAAGCCGGGCGTGACGATCCAACAAGCAACCGCTGAGCTGACGCGGCTGCTTCCGATCGCGGTGGAGAAATTCCCCGGCGGGATGACACTCGAGCTGTTGGAAGAAGCTCGGGCGGCACCGGTTGTGACACCGCTCAAGACGGACGTCATTGGCACCGTGGGCAACGTGCTTTGGGTACTGCTGGGGACAGCCGGGATGGTGTTGTTGATCGCCTGTGCTAACGTTGCGAATCTCTCTCTGGTGCGTGCCGAAGGCAGGGACCGTGAAGTAGCAGTGCGCACGGCCATGGGCGCAGCCCGCACCCGGATCGCGAGCCAGTTCATGAGCGAGACGATCGTGCTGGGTGTGGTCGGTAGCATTCTAGGTGTGGGTCTGGCCTACGCTGGATTACGGGTGCTGTTGACTATGGCGCCGACCAACCTACCGCGTCTCGAAGAGATCTCCATCAGTCCGGCGGTGCTGCTATTCACCGCCGGCGTGGCCATCGTGGCGAGTTTGGCGGTGAGCCTGTTGCCCGTGCTTCGTTATGGGCATTTCAATCTGGTCAGCGCGCTGAAGGAAGGTGGAAGAGGTGCGAGTAGCAGTCACCAGCGCAATCGGATACGGAATGCACTGGTGGTGGCGCAGGTGGCTCTGGCGCTCGTGTTGTTGGTTGGATCTGGACTCATGATTCGGAGCTTCCAGGCCTTGATGGCGGTGGAGCCCGGATTCCGCGATCCGCAGTCTGTGCTCACGCTACGCGTTTCGATTCCGAGTGCAGAGGTAGAGGACCCTGGCGAGATGGCACTGACTCACGAGGCGATAGCGCGACGAATCGGTGAGATACCGGGCGTCACGTCGGTTGGCCTCTCCTCGTCGATAACGATGGACGGGAATGCCGGGTTCGATCCCATCTTCGTCGAGGAATTCCCGCTGACCGAAGGCCAGCTGCCACCGGTTCGTACATTCAAGTGGATAGGCGCGGGGTACTTCGAAACGATGGGCAACCCCGTGGTCGCCGGCCGAGCCATATCATGGGCGGATCTTCACGAGCGGGCCCGAGTGATCATGGTGACGGAGAATCTGGCGCGCGAGTATTGGGATTCTCCAGCGGATGCTGTCGGCAAGCGCATCGGGACTGGATTGGAACCAGGTGATTGGAGAACGATCATCGGAGTCGTGGGCAACGTGAGGGACAACGGTGTATCGCAGGACGCTGCCACTGTCGTCTACTGGCCGATGATCACGCCCAACCCCTGGCAACAGTTGATTGGTGACTCACTCATGGCCATGTCGAGCATGGCGTACGCGATCCGCAGCGATAGAACCGGTACGGCAGGATTCCTCGGTGAGATACGGCAGGTGATCTGGTCGATCAATTCGAATCTGCCGTTGGCAAGCGTGCGCACGGTTAAGGACATCCTAGACCGGTCGACCGCGCGCACATCGTTCACGCTCGTGATGCTTGGGCTCGCCACCATTGTGGCGCTGTTGCTCGGTATGGTGGGCGTGTACGGAGTGATCTCGTACGTCGTCACGCAGAGGACGAAGGAGATCGGAGTGCGCATAGCGCTCGGTGCACAGACGGGTACCGTGATGAAGATGGTGTTGCGGCACGGCCTCGTGCTCGCCGGCACCGGGGTGGCAACTGGGCTGCTTGCCGCATTCGGGATGACGCGACTGATGTCGAGTCTGTTGTACGGAGTGAATCCGGTGGATGTGGTCACGTACGTCACGGTCGCGGTGGGTATAACGGCAGTCGTGCTGTTCGCGAGCTACCTACCTGCCCGCAAGGCTGCGGCGGTGGATCCGTTGGAGGCGTTGCGGGCGGAGTAGGGTGCTGCAGCGGAAAGGAGCACTTGGGTGCGGGGCTAGAAGCGTGTATTACCCTGCACCCTGCACTCTGTACCCTGTACTCTCCCAAACGGACAGGGTGGGATTCGAACCCACGAGACGGGGTTACCGTCTACGCGCTCTCCAGGCGCGCGCCTTCGACCACTCGGCCACCTGTCCCAAATCCATCTAACTCGTTACTGTAGATCCAATTACGGCGTTCTCACTCACCCTGCGTTTCTGCCATATTGGCCGAGGTGAGTGGATTGGTGAGTGGATTGAACCCGCTCACCTAGTGCATTCCTCAGCGATTCAACATCTGTCTGCTGATAGCAGGAGAGTACTGTCTTGGGGTCTTTCCAGCCGCCGAGCGCCATCAGATCCTTGAGCGCGATCCCTTTGAGCTCGGTGGCAAACTTACGCCGGAAGCAATGGTAACCGATCCCCGACGCCTGCCCAAGCCCTGACTTCTCGAGAGCCCTCTTGAGCCACTTGTAGAGGGTGTGCCCACTCACTGCTCTTGCAGGAAACCGAGGCGAGGGAAGTAGCCAGGAGTCCCCGATTGTGCCACCTCTCGCTCTCGCGAGCTTGATTACTGCCACCGCTTCGCTCGTGAGTGGCGTGGTGTGCTCAACTCCGCCCT
>JBDGZZ010000400.1:0-4840 GCA_039588335.1 Gemmatimonadota bacterium
GAGAAGGCCTCTCAGCCGACCCAGCTCCCGCTGCTGGATCGACGGCGTAACGCGGCTGAAAGCCGCCTGCTCTTGCCTTCTGTGCGCTCCCGACAACGACAGTGCCCGACCTCGCGCCGGGCGCTGTTGCGTTCACGGTGTGACCCGACAAAGTACGACATTGGCACGCCCAAAGTACGGCAAAGTACGACATTTTCTGCTCCAAACCCGGCAAAGGACGACGCGAACCCGCGTTTAGGGTGACATTTTGCCGGGTTTCAGCCCCTTAGCAGCGACGCTCTGGATCAGTAGACCTTAGCTCCCAGCACGGAAATCCCGAGAGACTTTGCCCTTGTTTCCGCACGGTCTCACGGGACATTAGGCGCATCCGTCGAACCGCCGATGGCCTCGACGGCCCGCCTCGCCAGAGCGGCCAGACCACCGACGGGAAGAGAACGACCTTCCTGATTCGGAGGTGACTCCATGAGACGCGTCGCGCTGCTTCCACTAGCGGCTCTCTTCTTCGCGGCTTGCGAGGACGTACCAACCCAGATCCAGGTCGAGGGTGCAGCCCCCCAGGCATCCATCTCTGATGCCGCGCATCAGCAGGGCAACCAACACTTCTTCTTCCTGCCGCCGATGGTCCCGCAGCCCACCTACTCAGGAACATTTGATGCGTCTCTCGAACCAGTGGTTGAAATCTGTGTGAGGGATGGCTTCCAGTGTGACCCAACCATCGCCACGTACACCACCGAGACCGGGCCTGGATCGGAGACCGTGCGTGTGGTGCTCGACCCAGGCGATGGACATTACATCGTCAACTGGCATACCGATTTGGCAGATCCCGGTGATTACCGTATTCGTGTTCTGGGTGGCGACGCGTTCAGGTTGATGGGGTATGCAGATGTGATACTGGGGAGTAACAGGGAACTGAGGAGCGTGGATACGGATCAGTTTGTCCCCCTCAAGGACGGTCGCACGTTGCCGATCAAGTTCCGCATCGAAGAGGGTGCCGTATCAGCTTGTACACCCCCGCAGTCTGGCCTAGTGAGCTGGTGGCCTGGAGATGCTGACGCCTCTGACATCCATGACGGTCATGATGGAACGCTGATGAGGGGTGCGACAATTGCTCCCGGCTTTGTCGGGAATGCGTTCAGCTTCGATGGCTACGATGATTATGTGAAGGTTCCCGATGAGAGATTAGGCGGGCTGTTTGAAAGCGGAGCAGATTTCAGCATTACACTCTGGGCGTACAAAGTTCCTGACAAAGTGAACCCGTTCATGGTTAGTTTGATGTCGGCGTTCGAGTGTAATTCGGGCTTGAACTGGATATTCTATGGTAACGGGCCGTCGTCCAGATATACACGTGTGCCCAACTGTCGGTTGCGCGGTTTGTTGAAGGCGTTCCGCATAATGAGTGGGTGTTCGGTTCTGTTGTATACGAGAACGCCAATGTGTTTCTGTATGCGAATGGTGAACTGGTGCAGACCGAACTGGAGGGGATTCCAGGTTGGATCAAGCCGAACCCAAGTAAAGCTGGAGGGCTGATTATCGGCACTGCAGCTCATGTGCTACACACTCCTGGGAACCAGGCTTACTACACTGGGCTAATAGACGAAGTCCAGGTGTATGACCGCGCGCTTTCTCCGGATGAGATCCAGCTCGTGTTTGGTGCTGGCAGCGCGGGCACGTGTAAGTACTAGGCGGCGAAATACGAGGACGGAAAAGCCCCGAGTGTACCAGCGGCATTCGGGGCTTTCGCCTGCCCAGGCCAGGCGCTGAGGCCTTCATCGGCGGACACGACAAAGTACGACATCTGTGCCACATAAGTACGACAAAGTACGACATTTTGTCCCTCAACCCCGACAACGGACGACACGAACCCGCGTTTAGTGTGACATTTTGCCGGGTTTGAGCCCCCTAGCGCCCCCCCTCTGGATCAGGAGAGTCCTGGTGGACTGCCACCCGGGCCGTGGCAACAGTCGCCGCCGCGGGCGCCGCCCCCGTAGCCGCAATGCGACGCTAAGTAAGCATCGCACATCCTACGGTCAGGCAGGATCTGATTCGGTACCAAGAAGAGGGGGCTCGAAGATGCGACATTGGTCGCTACCGGTCCCGCCCCAACGAACATCCGAAAGGTGATGATTCAACTCGCACTTGGCAGAAACTGTCGAGACTAACGAGGCGTAGACTACTCAGGCACTGTGCCGACTCGTCGGACTCCGCTCTGGCAACCGGGAGAGCATCAATGCACCGCAGCGTCCAGGTACTGACCATGTCCTTGACCGTCGGATCGTTTGCCTCGGTGGGATACTGTCAGGAGAATCGCGATGCATCCACAGAGGATGTCACGTTGGCCGCGGCAGTGGCTACGAGTCTCGAGCAGGCGCTGCCGGAGTGGCTCTCTGAAGCGTCCGTTCCCGGCGCAGCAGTAGCAGTAGTTGATGCTCAGGACGTCATATGGGAAATGGCGTACGGGGAGGTAGATGGGGCCACCATCTTCAGCATCCAGTCAATGTCGAAGAGCTTCACCGCTGTCGCCGTGCTGATGGCCGTGCAGGACGGCCTAGTGGACTTGGACACCCCCATCGCGGAATACCTGCCTGACTTCACCGTGAACAGCGTATTTGGCGAGCATCCCGAGCGCATCATCACTCTGCGCCACCTTCTGGCACACCGTGCCGGCTTCACACATGAAGCGCCGTTCGGCAGCAACTTTGACGACCGCTACGACTTCGCCAGGCACATCGCGAGCATCTCCGAGACTTGGCTGCGTTACCCCGTGGGTAACCGCTGGGCTTACTCCAACCTGGGGTACGATCTGGCCGGCTATATCCTGCAGGTGCGCTCCGGCATGCCGTTCGAGTCATACGTCAAAAAGATGGTGTTGGATCCGCTGGGCATGACCGGCAGCTCGCTCGACATGGAAATCATCGAAGCGAGCGACAACCGGGCCATCGGACACGCAAGCAACGATGCCTACGTGCCGCTCCAGATACCAATGATCGCGGCCGGGGGCGTGTACACCAACGTCAACGACATGGCGAAGTACCTGCAGTTCCACATCAATAAGGGTGTGGTGGACGGCCGCAGAATCCTCCGCGCCGACCTGATGGACGAAATACACTCCATCCAGTTCGCGGTCCCGGGTCAACGTGGGGGATACGCGCTCGGCCTACTTCGGGATCCCGTGAGCGACTCCTACAACCTCTACCACTCCGGTGGCGGGTACGGATTCCAAAGTGACATGGCGATCTACCCTGAGAAAGGTCTCGCCGTGGTGCTTCTCACCAATTTGGGAGGGCATAGCGCGGGCGGCTGGCGCCTGCGAAACGTCGTGGACCAGCTCGTCATAGGCCGAGACGGCCCTACGCCGGTCGCGGATGCCGGGACGGAAGGGATGACCGCGCTCCCGAGCGATGACGCGAGAGTCGAGGCAATCCTGGGTCGGTACGGCAAGGGAGGGCACGAAGGCTTCACGATTGGCTACGAGGACGGGACACTCGGCATGCAGTTCGATCCAGAGGCCTTCTATCCGCTTACGTTCTTCGACGACGATGGCAAACTGGTTGGGATGTACGGCAACTTCTCGGAGGTTCGCTTCCTGCCGCCGATTCAGGAAGGCCGGCACGCCTCCGTGACGACCATCCATCGGCGGTTCAGCAACCCCTACTTCCACGTCTATGACTTCAAGGACTCCCCGACCGACGCTCCCGGCCCGAACCGGCCGCAATGGAGCACGTACGTGGGAGACTACCAGTTGTTGCGATTCGGCGAGCCGGAAGAGACCGTCGAGATCACGGTGAAGAACGGCTACCTGTATTACGGCGACAGAAAGTGCGCCGAGCACGAACCGGGACTGTTCTTCACCTACGACGGCCAGGTGCTCGACTTGCGCTCCGACCAGCCGAGTATGGCGAACATGCCGCTGCGGCGAGTAGAGGGCCCGCGGTCGGAGCATTGAGCTGGGTCATGCAATGGCTCGAATGCCGTGAAGTGACGCGACAAGTCACGACACCTGACACGACGTTTTGTCGTGCGAAAGCGACATTTTGCGGGGCTTCGGCCTCCTAGCGGCGACGCTCTGGATCAGAAGAGTCGTGGTCTGAACCTTTGGCGGCACAGGCGAATCGTCGCGATCCTGGCGGCCATCTCGGTTTGTGAAAGGCAGGTGGATCACAATGGAACCAACGCTCTTTACTTGGTTGCTCGTCGCATTCGGTGTGATCACTCTGACGCCGCTCACCGCTATCTATGTGATCTTTCTGCGGGACCCACATGCCCCAAAGTCGAGAGATCTGATGATTGGCGAGGGTAAAGACTGGAGGGACAAGACACATTTTCGTCTCAATTTGGGTTTCGCCTGGACCGATTTCTTGTTCTTCGTTCCGCTGTTCGTGTCCGGAAGCGTCGGTGCGCTTCTGGGTGAAGCCTGGGGATACATGCTCTTGGGAGCGGCAGGAGCGATCATGCTATACATCAACATCATCCTGTGGTTCACGGAGAAGGAGCATGTCTATCCCGCGCTCGGACCACTCCGCTATTTCACGTACTTCTGGGGCTTTTTCGTCTACTGGGGTGCGCTAGCCTTGGCCTACTCGGCTCTGCGCGTCAGTGGAATCGAGTTCTGATATGCCGCGGGGCAACCCGGGGAAGTTACGACGCAATGGTGGCTGAGCTGCTGCCGCGTTTCATATGGTCGTCTGCTGCCCGCCCCGTAGAGCACGTGCGAGCCATTCGTAGGCGAGTGCGCCCGCGAATACACCGATGGCACCCAATAGGCCGACAAGCAGACCCACGTGCAGTAAGCCGGCCAAATCGATTATCACAAGAAAAAGGTGAAACCACGTCCAGCTAAATC
>JBDGZZ010000401.1:0-3520 GCA_039588335.1 Gemmatimonadota bacterium
ACGGCCAGCTCGTAGCGTTCATCGCTTGCCTGAAGCTCCCGGACCTTGCGGTTGAGGCTCTCGTAGAGCAACGCGTTCTCCAAAGAGACGGCGAACTGAGATACCAGATAATTGAGTATCTCCACTCGTTCCCGGCTAAAAACGCCCGCCATCTCAGAGTTCTCGAGATACAGCATTCCCCTGAGTTCGCCGCCACTCAGGGCGGGGATGCACGCCATCGATCGAGCGCCATGAGCTTGGACGACCCTGTCTTCGGCAAACATGGGTTCCGACCGGGCATCCCCCACGACCATCGACTCTTTGGTCCTCCGGCAGTAGTGAAAGACGGGTTCGGGGACCAGGTCAAGCTCTCTGTCGGCCGGATCGAAAGGCCGGTTGGGGAGAATCTCCTGCTCGCCGCTCGCAATATCACTCAGGGCCTGCACGAACCAGTCTACGCCCTCCTCCCACAACAACACGGCCCTTTCCGCGCTAGAGTAGGACATCACCAGCTCTACCATCTTGGCCACAAGCCGATCAAGATCGGTTTCTGAGGAAAGCGAGCGTGAAGCTTCTGCCAATTCGTGCAAATCCAGCTCTATGGGCGTAACACGATGCGCGGGCGTGGTGCCATCCGTGCTGGATGCATCGGGCCGCCCCTCCGGGATGGCTCCCGTCCTAAACCATTGCGGATAGCTGTTCTCGAGATGGCTGACCTTGGCCGACGCCCCCCAGCGATAGTAAAGCGCCCGGGCTTCGCGCATGTACGTTTCGGCGATCTTGTCGTTGCCGCTTTCCTGCCAGAAGCGGGCACATAGCTCATTGGCCAGAGCTTCATCGTGAACGAACCGGTTCTCTCGCGCCTCCTTGATCGCTTCCTCGTATAGTTGAGCGGCCTTCCAGTGATCCTCAGCTATCCGAGACTTCTCAGCCTGCAGCAAGTGATATTGATGTTGATAGTTCATCGGGGCCACTTCGGCCCACAGTTTCAATTCCTCTTCGAACAGCCTCAGATTCCCCAGCCGTTCCTGCCAGTCCGCATCACTTTCTCCGTCCGGCAGGCCAGCGATACAAGACAAGGCGCCGTAGAAGGAAATCTTGGTATACAGGTAGTGGGGATTGAGGCTGCCACGGTACTTCAGCACGTCTTGTGTTTGCCGGTATGCCGCTCCAGGGTCGCCGAAGAGGTAGCATAGCTTCATCTTCAGCAGTCCGTAGACGGCCAACAGCATTTGGTTCCCTTCCAGCCGCGACATCATGGCTTCTTCGGAAAACCACTTGCCCTCCAACTGCGTCGTGCTGGGTGACATCCCCGTCAGGTTGAGCGCGTACTCAGCGAACATCAAGGCCACCAGCAGGGAGAACTGCTGGTTCTTACTCTGACACAAGGCAATGCTGGGTTCGACTTCCGCAATGTAGTAGTCGAGAGGTTTTCCCGATCCCCAGAGCAGCAAGGTGTAGTTCAGGAGGCTATAGAGACCATATTCGAAGTCACCAGCCTGCATGGCCATCCGGTGGCATGCCTTGAGCGGCGTTATCTGGTCGTGGACCGGCTGCCTCCAATGCCGAACGTTCGTATACTGAATGTTCATTATCCCAGGGGCCCTGCCGGGATCCGGGTACTTCTCGAGCAGGTCGACCGCCAGTTGCCCGAAGCGATTCCCTTCCTCATACCGTTGCATGAGACAGAGGGTATAAGCGTACGAGGCATACGCAAAGCCTGATTTGCTGTTGTTGCCATGCCGGCTGATGAGGTTCAACATGGTGTAGACCACCGACTTGAAACGCTCAGGCGCCGAGAATAACACCGGCGTGAGAATCGCCGTCAGGACCTCCATCGCCGCCAGTTTTTCCTCGTCCTCCATCTGGGGCAACTTGTACAACTCGGCGACGGGAAGGTTGGACTCGCGTTCACTGTCCAATGTGACGTGCAGTCGCTCCAGGTAGCGCTCGGCCAAGGAGATTGCCCCGCCCAGTTCATGCCGAGCGACGCAAGACATGATCAGCGCCTTGTGGGCGATACCGGCATCGACATGCTGTTTGGCGTTCTCGGTTATCGCGTCGAACAGTGCTTCCACCTCTTCGTACTGGATGTTCAGATAACACACCTCTATCAGCTCGCTATGGACATCGAGCGTCAGGCGGTAGTGATCCCGCCACGCGCTTTCGCCCAATAGGGTGAGCCCTTGCTTGAGGTACGCGGCTGATGCAGCAAACGCGGCGGTCTGTCTGGCTTTGCGGCCAGCGACAAGATTCAGTCTCGCCAATTCCAGTCTCTCGGCCCGGTCGGCCAGTAGATGCGCGCTCAAGTTGAAATGAGCGACGATATCGAAGATCCGTTCTTCCAGCTCGGTCTCCCGGGTGTCGGCCAGCAGAGTCCGACCGATTTCGAGATGCTTGCGGGTCCGACTCTCGGCATCGATCAAGTCGTATGCGGCCTGCTGCACCTGGTCGTGCACGAACGCGTAAGCACCGTCGAGCTGGAAGACGCATTGGCCGCTCACTCCTGAAGCGAGGAGCCCTATGACCTCACCCTCCGCAAGACCCGAAACCTTCGCAAGCGTCGCGATCTCGAATCGATTGCCAATGCAGGCCGCGAGCGTCAGGATGCCCCGGGTTTCCTCTGGCAATCGGTCAAGCGCCTTGGCCAGAAGATCGGCCACGTTATCGGCAACCGCCGCTGCCCTTATGTCGCTGATATTCCAATCCCAGCGGTGCTCTTTCGGATCGTAGCGGAACCGACCTTGTTCCCTGAGAGAGGTCAGCAACCTGCGCACGAAGAACGGATTCCCATGCGACTTATCGTAGAGGACCGCACTCAGGTCCTCGACACCGTGCGGGGCCCTCAGCGCGTCCGACAGAAACGTTTCGACGGTTTCCGGCTGTAAATCGTCGAGCTTCAGCGTCTGAAGTGGTATCCCCGTCTCCTCCCGGCCTCCAACAACGGTCATAAGCGGATGGGATTCATCCACTTCGTTGTCGCGGTACGCACCGACGACCAGTAACCCGGGTTGATCGATATCGGACCGGATCGCCCTGAGCAACCTCAGGGACGCTGCATCGATCCATTGCAGGTCATCGAGGAACAAGACCAGCGGGCGCTCTTCCGCGGCAATGGCCGAGAGGAATTTCATGAAGACATAGTGGAAGCGGTTCTCGGCTTCATGGCCTTCCAACAGCGGGACAGCGGGCTGGACGCCGATGAGTCGCTCCATGGCCGGGAATACGTCTGTCAGCACCTTCCCCAGATCACCGACCGCCGATCCGATTCTCTCCTTCCACTCTCCGAAGCTCTCTTCCGGCTCTGCCAGAATCTGAGACACGAACCCATCGAGAGCCTGTGTGACCCCGGAGTAAGGGGTCGTCCTCAGGTATTGGTCAAATTTGCCCCTCAAGATGTGGCCGCGTTCTTCGGATACCGGTCGTTGCAGTTCTTCAACCAGAGCCGTCTTGCCAACGCCGGAGTAGCCGCTGACGAAGATCATCGAGGACGTCTCGCGGCATGCGCCCTCGAAGGCACTCACCAATTCCTTCAACTCAC
>JBDGZZ010000402.1:0-3518 GCA_039588335.1 Gemmatimonadota bacterium
GGGGATTTCGAATGTTCAGCCACCGGGTGTTAGAGATTCCGGTCTCACCTCACCTGGTTCTAATAGCGTCGTTCCTACCCCTCGTCGTCGCCTGCGGCGACGCACCCCTCGATCCGGAACCGGACGAGCTGCCGGACACCGCGGAGGTGCATGGCAGGTTGGTTGTGGAAGGTGACTCCGTGGACGCGTATGTCACCCTGACATGGGTTCCCGGCACCGAGTCTGTCGTGTACAGCACGTCCCGATCTACTGGTGGGTGCGCCATCAAGTCGGTTGATGTCACCACCGGCGCGATAACCGTGCTCGACGATGATTGTGTGAGCGTACCCGGGACTAGGAACAGCTATTGGCGCAACGTCGTGGTGGCGGGCGATGGCAGCGCACTGTACTATGCATCCATGGTCGGAGCCGACGCTGCCAGCGCGGAGTGGGAGTTGCGTAGTGTGGACCTCGCCAGTGGTGCGGTGAGCACGCTCCGAAAGGATATTGTCTACATACTTGCGTTGTCACCGGATGCCCGGAATCTGGCGTACGTGGCCCGACCCACTGACTCGTTGGTAGTACGGGATGTTACAACCGGCGTCGAGACCGTTCTCGGCGGCTTCGTACTCCCACTCCTGTTCTCACCCGATGGAACCGAACTGTTGGTCATGAACCAGGGGCCACATCGTCTGTCGCTCGCTGACAAGACAACTGAATCCGTTTCACTGCCCGACACGGTGTTCCCGTACTCTTACCATTGGGGCAATTCCGGTATCATGGTACTTGCTTGGGAGCCGGATTCAATGCAAGTGCGCAACCTCCAGACAGGCGGGCTAACTCTCTTCGGCGACGTAGCCTCGATCAAAGTACAGCCTCAGACGATGATCTGGTCAGCGAATGGCGGGCGCGTTGCATACGGCATCGAGCGCTGTCTGGATGATTATGTGCCCCAAGGTCGTGACTGCAGACAAGAGCGGGTGGCGCTCTACGTGGCCGATGCTGCAACCGGATCCAGCGCCCGTGTGGCATTTGTGAGGCCGCGGTTGGGCTCCACAGTCTTCTCACCGAGCGGCGACAGGATTGTTTACAGTGTGAACGGTGATCTGTACGTGAGTGACGTACCGTCTCTTCACTAGGACCTGGCCCGTGAGCGGTGACACCGTGCTTTGAGACCCGGCGGATTGTGGATCCGTGTGGCGGGAAATATCAGAGTGGTAGGCAACAAGTTAAAAAACGGGGTCACAGGTTTTCATACAGCCCCGCTACTGTCAATGGCGTGACAACGTGCATCAACGGGGATACGTCTCGTTCCCCTGGATCACGAGCACATCATCCGTTACCGACGCTGCCGTGAAAGTGCCAACTATGGTGATTGTGTTCAGCGTCGGATCCAAAAGAGTCGGATCACATGGACCCTCTAATGGTGGGTCAGACCCAAGCTCGAAATACCGACAATAAAGCACCGCCTCAATCGCAAAGCTCCCTTCGAAACGGTCATCAGAAGAATGCGTCACATCAAAGACGCCGGACACGGCTGAGTAGGTTTCCTTGGATCCGACCACGTCCCGTTTGTAACCGATCCAGGTCAGGCTTGTATCTACGAAGGCGTTTCCCCTGTCGGACACTATGTGCTCGCCCACAGCTGGGCGGCGTCGCCAACCTTCGAACCAGATTCTCTCATAACCTTCATCTATGAAAACGCCGGGGGACTTCTGTCTGTTCTTTGAATACAATTCGAACAGGGGCAGTCCATCACGTGCCGCCGAGACCGTATAGAACGTCGCGTTCCCGGAATAGTGCACCACAACGTCTCCCGTGATGTCGGCTTCCAGACGTGGCTGGAAATCGGGAACTCCGCCCGGGTCTCCACACGAGCCCAGGAACGCTACCGACAATAGCGGCAGTATCGCTTTCTTTGTTGAATGATTCATTGGCGCAACCTCAACAGCTCTGTAGGAGCGACCTACCGACCCAGCATCCCCCAGTCTTCCCTAGCTTGCGGTTGAGCCTACCGAAAAGCCGGCGACGAGAGGATCACGATCTTCATTGCGTCGACCTGAAGAGTCCCGGATCTCATTTCACGACCATTGTAGCACACGCGTACCATTGCGCCAGGTACTAGGTCATCAGTGTTCCCACCCACAAGAGATCCATCCGCTCGTCGCAAGATTATCGGCGTCTTCTCGGATAGATTTGCTATCATCTGCTCTTCATGGCCCCCTTGGGACCTGTCGACGTCTCCGACGACCATCAAGATCTGGTCACCTCCTCGAACCGTCTCGATAACTTCCCCCGTTAGGAAATCATCGCCCGGGCACTCCTGGTCCAATCCACATCCAAGGACTACAGTTCCAACCAGAAAAGTGGTCGCAAAAGGGAAGACTGTTATTACCATCTTTGCCAGCTCCGACCTCAACGTGCATAGTGAGGTTCCATGCACCTGACTAAGTTTTACACCCCAGGCCCGCCAGGGTGCCCACACTAGACTGGTGAGCACTGCGGCGCACTCTGGCTCGTAGAGCCATCCATGATGCATTGCACCCACCGACTCGGCACGGCGGTTTGTGAATCCGCGTGGTGAAGGTTTCAGCATTAGTGTACAAGCGCTTGCACATGCGATACATAACGATCCATAGTGGTGGAGTGCGCTCAAACGGACTATTCTGATCCGTCACCGAGGTCGTGACCGGGGCTCTCAGGAGTCTCGGATTCCGCAGGAAAACTCCCGCCCAGCAGGCACGGGCGTTCCTGAGTCAGTTGCTACACTACGGCAGATGTGTAGGATATGCAGTTATGCTGGTCAGTGCACTTGTGAGTTGAACAGGCCGCGATAAATGAATAACGATGAGGCGCGAGAGATCTTGGGTGCTCACCTTGCGGATTATCGAAGGATGTCCCCATGTTATGCTCACGACCCCTAATAGGTTTGTTTCTTTCCGTACTGACGTGTGGTTCCGTCACTGCATGTGCCGCCGACTGTTTCTGTGATCTTTCTCTCGCTGCCATTCGGGTTCTAATCACGGACGAGGATGGGACTCCCGTCGAAGGTCTCGAATTTTCGGTGAATGTCGAGCGAACAGGTGAACAGGTCGTGTTTCCGGCAGAGGTGCCACACGAAGGCTGGTATCCCGTAATTACTGACGTTGAGCAAAAGTACATTGACCCGAGCGGCGAACAACTTCGGTTCGCAGCAACGGACGGCCAAAGAACCGTCACGGCCCAATATGTGGTTGACATGCCCGGCCGCTGCAACTGCCACGTAAACAAGGTTTCCGGGCCAGACACACTTGTGATTCACTAGCGTGAAATCCTGTGTCATCCACAGTGCCCTCGGCAACTTCACGGGCCGACAGAGACGGCCGATCGGGCACCGCGCCAATGCAGTGGTCTAGCTGCACCTGCCTGAACCAACGGTTTACCAATCCGTCGGTCGTAGGTTCAAATCCTACAGGGCCGATTTCCTAACTCCCCGATACAATCGAGTTACGAAAGAGCCCCGGAAGGGGCTCGATCGCGAGAGTGTCTGGAATTGTTTG
>JBDGZZ010000403.1:0-3515 GCA_039588335.1 Gemmatimonadota bacterium
GCTACTACTGGAACGTCCGCTCATTCTGGCTCGGTATGCAGACAGTTTTTCGTCAGCATGACCTCGGCATTCTGCCCGACGAGGAGTGGGCGGTCTACAACGATGTCATTTGCAACAACATCGCAGCGCCGGGAACGCGTTCGCTGTGGACGGGGACGGATCTCATTCCGCAGTTTGTCCGTGTGGTGGAGGCCTGTCCGTCGTTTCAACGGCCAGCACCTTGATCACCGCCACGCCAGCTAACACGCGTTAGGAGCTGCCAAGCACGGACGTTTCAAAGGAAGGCGTTGATATGAGCACCCTGAGAGCACATGGTTGCGATCCTGCTGAGGCTTGCCCTCTGAGCGAGTTGCTTGCAGCTCAAACGCCGAGTCGTTAGCCTGCGGCCTGGGATTGGAAGAACCAATGGCAGAGTTTGATAAACAAGATCGGAGGATACTCAGGGAACTGCGGGACAAAGCCTACTCAGCTGAGCTTGATCGGGAACTGACAACGCTTGCATCATCTGTTGATGCCTGGCGCGAAAAGCGCATTGACGGTCACCAGTTGAGCGACGCAATCCACGAGTTTCACGACATGAAGGCACGCAAGCTGTACAGGGTCTATTTCCAGCTCGAAGAATGGCAGGCCGTGGCCAGTGCTATCGCGCGAGGCGTTCTCAGTCGAGAGGAAGTACCAGATCATCTCCTCGCCGAACTTGAAAGGGCAATCGATGTTTTCGCGGACAATGCAGGGCCATAGAGGTGCCATCAATCTGCCAAGGGAGGTTGTGAGGCATCGTGCCCCTGAGTGAGATTCAACGCGCCGCCGTGAAGAAGCGGCTTTCCGAATACTGTGATTCCAAAGTACCACCGCATGTAAGAGACAAGCTTCGTCTGTGTTTCCGCATCGACAACAACGCGGTCGTGTTGTATGAGGAGCGACCAGACTTCATGGACGCGACTGAGTGGATTGAGGTGCCGATAGCGAAGTTCCGATACATAAAGTCACGCAGAGTATGGCGCCTGTACTGTCAATTTAGGGATCTGCGATGGCATGAATACCAGCCGCTAGATGAGGCGGACGATTTTGATACACTGCTCGGCCAGGTGGATGCGGACCCCACCTGCATCTTCTGGGGCTGAGTTGACAAGCCGCAGGCGTGGGGGGGTTGATCGAGGGGAGGGAGTGGGGGGAGTAGCCGTCGTACTCGGTGGGCGTTCGTCGAGGGCGCTCGCAATCCAGCCCTAGTGGAAGAACAGGTACGCGATGAATATGCCGGCGACCATCGCGGTGAAGTCCGCTATCAACCCGCAGTGCACTGTGTACCGGGTATTGCGCACCCCAACGGACCCGAAGTACAGGGCGATGGCATAGAACGTCGTGTCGGTCGACCCCTGAAACGTCGATGCCAGCCGGCCGATGAACGAATCGGCTCCGTGGGTCTGCATGGCATCGAGCATCATCCCTCTCGCACCGCTTCCGCTGAGTGGCTTCATCAGCGCCGTAGGCAGTGCCTCGATGAAGTCGGTGTTGATGCCCAGCGCGATTAAGACCCGCTCGATTCCGGCGACAACGAGGTCCATTGCACCGGATGCGCGGAACACGCCAATGGCGACCAGGATGGCGACGAGATAGGGGATGATCTTGATCACCACCGCGAACCCTTCTTTTGCCCCGTCGATGAAGGCCGCGTACACATTGACCCTGCGGATCGCCGCCAGGGATATGAAGCCGGCGATGACGCCAAACAGTATCACGTTGGCGACCACGTTGGACACCGTTTCAACCTGCGCTTGAGGCAGTTGAGAGAAGTAGTAGATGGTCGCGCCGACCAGGCCGGTGAGTGCCACGAGGTATGCCAGAACAGTCCTGTCGAACAGATTGATCCTCTGAACCGCGGCCACCGCCATCAATCCTGCCAGCGTCGAAAAGAACGTGGTGAGCAGGATCGGAAGGAAGATATCGGATGGATTGGCTGCGCCCTGCTGCGCCCGATACACCATGATGCTGATGGGAATCACCGTCAGCCCCGACGTGTTGAGCACCAGAAACATGATCTGGGCATTTGACGCCGAGTCTTTGTCGGGATTGAGTTCCTGCAGTTCCTGCATGGCCTTGAGACCCAGTGGCGTCGCCGCGTTGTCGAGGCCGAGCATGTTGGCAGCAAAGTTCATGATGATCGAGCCATGAACCGGATGGTCCTTGGGAACTTCCGGAAACAGCTTGTGAAAGAACGGACGCACCACCTTCGCCAGCATATTGACCGCGCCACCCTTCTCCCCAACCCTCATGAGCCCGAGCCATAGTGTGAGCACTCCGATCAAGCCGAGACAGATTTCGACACTGACCTCAGCCATCTCGAACGTGCTGTTGACCATCGTGGTGAAGATCTCGGTGTCGCCGAAGAAGATCAGCTTGACCGATCCCACCACCAGCGCGATCAGGAAGAACGCAATCCAGATGTAGTTCAGGACCATGGCGCCTCGCCAGCGAGCAGCTCCACCAGCACCGGCACGTGGGATCGGACCAACTCGTCCGTTGACGCGAGCGGAAACTCGTAGGTGATGACCGCGATATCGTGTTCACCTCCCCACTTGCCGAACGAGCCGGGTGTGGGATACCCAATGTCTGTAACCAAGGGCAAACCAGTCCTGTGGGACAACCACCGGGCCGCGGGGCCCTCCTCCGCATCATCTATGCAGGCAAGCGGGGCGTGCAGGGCGATCACGGCCTCCGGCTGCAACTCGTCGATGAGAGCGATCAGTGCACTGGTTTCCGCTTCGGAGCCGGGAGTGGAGCCCGGACTCAGCACAACGTCGCTGGGATCCTCCAGCGTGGAGCGGTGTGTCACGGGATCTGCCTGCCAGTCGCTAGCTGGGAAATTGCGGTTCAGGTCCACGCCACGGGCATTGCCGCGCGTGCCGCGGATCAGGCCGTCTGGATTCGCGGCCAACACGACTGCGCAGTGCTCTGGCGGTTGGGACAAGCAGCGCAGCGCGCGGGAGAGCGCAAAGGTCGTTTCCGGCTCTTCACCGTGAATGCCCGCATGTACCAGGAGTCGGCAGCTGTCACGTGGCCGCCAGACCTCGAGCGGTAAGCCTAAGTGTGAATGACCGTAGGTGCTCGGATCCCAGGGGATCGCACCGCTGTCCTGCCGCGGCCGCAGCCTCATTGAGGAGGCCTGCCTATGTTGACCACGAAGCGCTGGTAGATCTCGTCCAGTTGTTCCAGCACGACTTGCTTCAACGCGATATCTGCCTGCCGGATGACGTCACGAATGACGTCGGTGGTGAGCGAGTCTTCGTAACGACTCGCGACCGGAGCACAGCTCAGGTGCCACCGTTCGGGTGCCACGCCCTGTCGGTCCCGATCGTAAGGGCGAAAGAATCCGAATGCGGCATGCGCGGCGATCCTCTGATCCAGCCAATCATGTAGTGGGCCGAACATGCCGCCGGAGTTCACTTCTTCAGGTATGAGCTCGATCTCGTACCCCTCCGGCTTTGCGGCGGCATCAAACACGTCGAGGTCCGTAC
>JBDGZZ010000404.1:0-3486 GCA_039588335.1 Gemmatimonadota bacterium
AAGAGAAGTGTCCTCACCGGCCTCGCCTGGATCGGGATGGTTCGGCTCAAAGGTCGTCATGGTAGTGCCTGTATAGCTGTACCAGCCATCCCAGGAGCAGTCGGGGGACGCCGGGCAAGGGCGCCTGGAGGCTTCTGACTGGCACTGCGATGCCGATCAGAACCGCCGTTGATACCCTGATGATGCCTGAGCCTCCCAAGCTCCGGCCACGGCCTCCAACCGGGGCTCTTTCACGTCCGTCTGAGGCGCACGGAAGTGTCCTCTCCCTTGGCCCGCCGCTTCGACTTGGCTTACTTGGGATCTAATGCACTCAAGGAAACATCATCTCGGAGCAAGAGGGCCCTTTCATGAAACTGGAACAGGTTAGCGACAATTGCTACGCCGTGATCAACGAGAAGAACCGGGTAGGTGATGCCAGTTCTGGCCTTATCAATCTTGGCGGCGGCGTGGTCATCGATACCCAATTCGACCTGGCCCATGCCCGCGAGTTGATCGAGAAGTTCGGTACAATCTGGACCGACATGCCCAAGTGGGTAGTCAACACCCACGAGGACGCTGACCACGTGTGGGGTAACCAGCTATTTGAAGAAGCTGAGATCATCGCTCACCGATCTGTGCCTGCCCAGATGGAAAAGGTGGCCAACCCTGAAGAGAGTCAGAAGCTGCTGCATGGCATCAGCAAGACGCTAGTTCGGGTCCTGCTAAAGGCGTCGCACCCTGGAGTGTTGGCGGCTGGCAAGCAACTAGCCGAAGACTTCAACTTCGATGGCATTGAACTGACGCTGCCCACCACGACCTTTGAGGAACGGCATACTCTGAACCTGGATGGCACCGAGGTCGAGTTGATCTATGTCGGCCCATGCCACCAAATGGGTGATACCATCATCCATGTTCCGGACGAGAAGGTCTTGTTCGCCGGCGATGTAATCTTCCGGGCTTGTACCCCCATGGGCTGGAGGGGCACCTACGAGAATTGGTGCAAGGCCCTCGATCTGATTATCGAACTCAACCCAGCCGTTGTGGTGCCAGGACACGGGCCGCTTACCGACCTGGCAGGCGTAAGAGAAATGAAAGCGTACCTGGAATACGTGAGGGGTGAGTCGCAAGATTTCTTTGATCGAGGTCTGTCCTCACTGGAGGCCGCCAAGAAGATGGATATTGGACCTTACATCGATTGGGCCGCGCCGACCCGCCTGTGGATGAATGTTGAGCGCGCCTACCGCGAATCTCGCAATGAGCCACCGGATGCCCCATGGGAACATGAAAAGGCATTTGATGCCCTTGCCAAGGTGGCCAAGGCTCGGGGACTTCCGATAGAGTTCTAAGATCGCCGCCAGGGTGGCGCCGTCCTATATGGCCTCCGAGAGGTCAAGCGACGATAGGTCGAAGTACGTTCCCGACGGCGCGAGCCACTGTACCCCAGTTTGTACCCTGACTATAGGTACTCAGACGGACTTAGAAGGAAAACGAACCAAGTCCGACTGAGAAGGACTCTTAGGGACTTACAGGGACTCAGAGGGACAACTCCAATCGGTCTCGAAAACCGGTGCCCGTTACGCCGAACCCCGCACCTACTTGTGCCCATTTTTGTGCCCGAGGACACGAGTGTACGCGGATAGGAGTAGCGTAATCTCTTGTGATTATTGAATGACCGGGGTGGGGATCGAACCCACGACCTACGGATTACAAGTCACACTCCGCGAAGGGCCAGATACGACAATTTACCGTATTCATGCGGTGATTCGGGCGTCCTCAGTCGTATCTGATCTGGGGTGAAACGACAGGAAACCGTACTTTCTTACTCCAAATCTTACTCCAATTAGATCTTGCTCACCACGCCAGGTGAGTGGGTCCTGCGGCCGAGTTTCGGCTGCGCCCTCCCAGAGGACCCCCGTCGCCCCCCAGGGGGCCCTCGCGTGGAACACCATGAACCTACCCTCGGCGATACTCGGCGAGGATTGAAGAAAGATCGGCGGTCATTGTTGGAATGGTCTGAGAGTGCGCCCGGCGTGTCCACCGTTCCGCGTGAGGGTGGCGGGATGAGCCGGGCTAGAGGCCGCGGGGGGTAGGAACTCAGGGTATCGGGAACGGGAACCGCCTCACGGGCGACTCCTGAGGTGTCGACCAAGGAAGCGGCCGGGCAATTGGAAAATTCAGGCTGTCGACCGCAGTATCGACAACCGCCTCACTGAGGGCTTTCGCAGTATCGGGGACCCCCTCACCAGGGCGCGTTCGCTCGGTCCAGTCCGTCTCGGCTTCCCACAAGTCATCGGCGGCCTCGGCGCTCGTGTCCCAGTCGCCCCCGACGTGTTTGCCGTAGTCGGGGCCGCACCCTGTGTCTAAGAATCCGCAGTTGCATCCGGCGAGGAGAGCAGTCGCGATGACAGGAAGCAGAATGCGTATCATGGTTCACCTCCAATCCTCGGAGGGGGCACCGTGAGACTACCGCGAAGGAGTCAAGCGAGAGTCAGGTGGGCTGCTCGAGAAGGGGCAGCCCGTGTGAGCCGCCCCTACTCAGCGAGTTTCGATGCAGCCCGGCGTGAACGGGGCGCTTGGTACTTGAGCCCCCTCCGTATCCGATCAGCCAGGTTCGCACGTGTTCAGCTCGCAGAAAAGCTCTTCCGCGCTGGGTCGTAGGTTCCAGAAACGGCCTCGGACCGCCATGAAACGTTTCTATCCACCGTGTCGCCGTTTCGTGAAACACGCTCAAGGTGCGGCACAAAGAGACCCGATACATGTAAGAACATATTATACAATTAGTTACTTTGCTCTTCACACGCTTCGTGTATCCGGCACTCCAGTTGCTGTTTCGGTCCTACGCCGGAGTTCGATGCTCCGGCGAAGCTCGCAAGCACCGAACCATCAGATGGAGGTGAAAAGTGTCGAAGCTACTACCCCTCATCGCGGTCGCCGCGCTCTTTGGAACGGCCTGCTCGGACATGCAGGAAATGGCCGGTCCCGATGACCAGGCGGCGGGGCAGAAAATCCTCAGCCAGAGAGTCACGCCTAATCCCCAGACTAACGCAACCTTGTCGGCAAACGGCTGGTATGAGGGAGACGAGATCTACTATCTGCTGTTGGGGATCGAGGAGGGTGTGAACCGACGGGGCGACAACGAGATCTATTTCATAGGGGGCGACCGGCTTCACCAGGGTAATGTTGTGCTCTTCATACCCGGTGAACGCGGGTATTCGCCGCACTGGAACGTGAACGTAGTAAACACGGCCGCGGGCGTCACCGTGCAGGACATCATTGACGCCGGCCTCGCGTCGGAGCATTTCGGCGCAGAGGGTGTGCTGTTTGACGATGTGGAGGACATTGACGCAGCCGAGGCCTACGGTCTCGTCGAGATCGTAGAACCCGGAATCGTTGTTCTCTGTCCGATCGTGCCCGAGGTAGGTGCGGAGGCTCCGGGAATCAACGAACTTCCGGAAGTGTTCGTGTCCTTCGATCTCAGCTCCGGCTTCTGACGCTTCTGTCCGCCAC
>JBDGZZ010000405.1:0-3480 GCA_039588335.1 Gemmatimonadota bacterium
GATACCGGCTACCCCGATTATGCAGATAGGTACGGTCGGAACCCTTATGTGGGTTATGACGCACCCGGCAGCTCTCCGTGGCGGTTCTTCCAAGCGACGAGCGACGATCGGCTGTCGCCCAAGGAAAGAGTCGTCGCGGTTGAGTTCGAGAGTGAGACCCGGGCTTACCCGTTTTCCAGCCTGCGCGACGAACTGGTCGTACACGACGAAGTCAACGGCATCGAGATAGTCGTCTTCTGGACACCGGGTACGGCCAGCGCTCTCGATTCAGAGAGTATTGCTGACGGACGCGACGTGGGAACCACCGGTGTGTTCGAGCGCAAGGTCGATACCGGGCCGCTTACGTTCGAGCCGCTGGCCAAGAGCCTCTTTCGTGACCGAGAGACGGGTAGCACCTGGAACGTGCTCGGTCACTGCATTTCCGGTCCACTCGCTGGGCAAAGACTGATACCGATCCAGCACGGCAACCATTTCTGGTTTGCCTGGGCGGTATTCAAACCTGAGACGCGGGTAGTGCGGTAGTCGGGCGGGGTTACTGCTTGTCGACCAGCCTACGATACATCGCCAGGTACCTGAGCGCCGAGACCCGTTCCCCTTTCTTCTCATAGAGAGCGGCGAGGTTGTAATGGGCGTCTGCGTAGGACGGGTCAGACCCCAGGGCAGCTTCGTATGCAGCTAACGCCTCGTCGGGGCGGTTCAGGTCCTCCAGCACGACACCGAGGTTGAACGCAGCCGTAGCGTTGTCCGGTTGCGTCTCGAGCGCCTTTCGATAATGTGACTCTGCCCCTGTGTGATCGCCCCCCGAATGCAACAGCCGGCCCAGGTTCACATGGGCATCTGCATAATCCGGCCTGAGACCTATCGCCTTGAGGTAACCCTGTTGGGCTTCATGGGGCGATATCCCTTCCAGATCGAAGGCGATGGCGAACCACTCTTCCGCATCGGGTTCGACTCCGTCCTCACCCGGCTTTGGCCCTACCCGTTTGCTGAACGGTGCGACCTCGGCGGTGGCATCTTCGGCCGCGAAGTCGAGTTGCACCTGTCCCGACTCGGGATTCCAAACCGTCCCCTCATCGCGCACCACGACATGTTTGCCGTCGGCTGAAATGCGCACCGCCGACAAAGAGCGTTCGCGTGGCAGTTGTTCCTTGAGCTTCCTGAGAGCACTGCGGACCTGGCGAGGACGGACATGTTCATCCATCAACTGCTTGGCAGTCCGGAGAATTATGATATCCTGAAACGAAAACGAGTACTCGCCGTGCGTCCCTCGGGTAGGAGAAACCAGACCCAGGCGTACGTATGATCTGATTTGCGCTTCCGAAAGGCACAGCAGTTCAGCCAGCTCGTGAGTCGTGTAACCGTCAGCGACCTGGCCGGACTCGTCGCCGTCTAGCCTGAGGATGCCTTCTTCCGTTTCGTCGAACCAGTCTTCTTCTCTGCCTCGGTTGCACGCTGAGCGGGCTTACGCTCTTCCGAATCGCTCTTACCTGCTGCCAAGCTCGCCTTGAGTGCCGCCATGAGATCGATGATCTGTGTTTGCGGCTCCTCCGTTGGCGTTATTGTTATCTCTTCCCCATCTACCTTTTGCTGGATCAAAGCGAGGACCCGCTCACGCACCTCGTCGCGATAGCTCTCGGGCTTGAATTCATCCGTGGCCGCCTGTTCGATGAGTTGCACGGCCAACTCCAGTTCCTGGTCCTTCACGTCACCATCTCCCAGCGGTACCTCCGAAAACGGCCTGATCTCCTGGGGATAGAGCAGCTGCTCCATGATCAAGCCATCCTCCATCGGCCGTACCATCACGAGATACTGCTTTCCTCGTGCTGCGTACTTCGCGATGGCCACTCGACCGGTCTGCTTCAACGCAGCCGATAGAAGACGATAGGCCCGTTCGCCGCCTTTTTCCGGTCCTAGATAGTATGGCTTGTCGAGATAGATGCGTTCGACCTGATCTGCCGGTACGAACTCCGCAATATCGATCGACTGGCTCGCCTGCTCTTCCAGAGCCTTGAGTTCTTCTGGCTTGAAGACGACGTATTGGTCTTTGGCAAACTCATACCCCTTGATCATGTCGCTGCGTTCGACCGTCTCGTCGTCCTTCGGGCAATAGTACCTCTGTTTGAGGCGGGTCCCGCATTGTTCGTGCATCCAGTTGAAACTGATGCGCCTCCCCGATTCTCCGGCGGAGTACAATTTGACGGGCACGGAAACGAGCCCGAACGAGACCGTAGCTGTGGCTATAGGGCGTGCGCTCATGGGGTGAATCTATATAGACTTACCTCAATGCCCGCAAGAAAAAACCCTCACCCAGACAAGCTAAGTGCTTACCGTGCAAAGAGATCAGCCGATCGGACGCCGGAGCCTTTTGCGGCTGGAGAAAGCGCGGGCGGGCAGCTATTCGTGGTCCAGCAGCACGCTGCACGCCGGGTCCATTACGACTTTCGGATCGAGATGAACGGTGTTCTGGTGTCCTGGGCGGTACCCAAAGGCCCTTCACCGAATCTCAGCGACAAGAGACTCGCGGTCCACACCGAAGATCATCCGGTCGAGTACGGCGACTTCGAAGGAGTGATACCGGAGGGTAACTACGGCGCCGGTGCCGTGATCGTATGGGACCAGGGAATATGGATCCCACTGGAGGACCCCGACGAGGGCATGAAGAAAGGAAAGCTCTTGTTCGAGCTGCGCGGTTACAAACTGCGCGGCAAGTGGACACTGGTGAAGACAAAGCAGGACTGGCTGTTCATAAAGGAGCGTGACGGCTACGTGTCCAAACAAGGGACCGAGTCGTTCCCCGCCGATTCGGTGTTTTCCGGAAGGACCGTGGAAGAATTGAGAGACGGTACCGACATGGCCAAGCCGCTCTCCGAGCGGCTAGCCGACGCCAGCACACCACAGAGGATAGTCCGGCCATCAGATAGTAAGGTCATGCTAGCGGAGACACGCCGGGACGCTTTCAGCAAGCCCGGGTGGTTGTTCGAACTCAAGTACGACGGGTACAGGCTGGTAGCGGGTTGTGAAGACGGCAACCCGGTGTTGCTCTCACGAGCCGGCAACAACCTGACGGCAACGTTTCCCGACGTGGCAAAGGCAATCCAGCGCTTACCGTTTGACGACTTTGTACTGGACGGAGAGGTCGTTGTGCATGACGATCGTGGCCTGCCGAGTTTCCAAAGACTGCAGAAGAGGGGACGGCTCAGCCGCCAAATCGAGATTCAGCGGGCTGCTGCCGAGCTGCCCGCGACCTTGTACGTGTTCGACCTCCTTGGGTTCGCAGGCCACGATCTCCGATCGCTGCCGCTCAAGACACGCAAGTCGATCTTGAAGGACATGCTTCCCTCTGTAGGATTGATCCGCTACTCCGACCACATAGCGGAGCAAGGCGAGGCGATGTTCGAGCAAGTGCAACAGATGCGGCTGGAAGGAATCGTAGCGAAGAAAGCAGACTCGCCCTACAGATCGGGGAGGTCGAGCGACTGG
>JBDGZZ010000406.1:0-3479 GCA_039588335.1 Gemmatimonadota bacterium
GCGCATCCCGTTCAACATCTACCGCATCTACCGGTACGGTAGTCGATGTTGCAGCCGTCAACACTGCCAACAGAATCGTGGTTATCAAAACTAACTTTTTCATGACTCTACCTCCCAAGACTCACCCACACAGCCCCTCAATAACAGTATATCATAGTCGTCAAATCACAAACTAAAATCTCTGCGAAAGTTCAGCAAATTTGTGCGGCTTCGTGCGGTTTCCTCAAAACTGCGTATTCCGGCGAAAACGATCACCTATTCCGGGCCATGCCGATCACTCAGACCGGGTCATGGCGATCAGGTAATCCGGGTCATGACGATCACCCTGTAGCGAGACGACGCTGGAGATAAAATCATACCCTTAGTGGTGTTCTGCGGTCAATGGGGAATGAACTTTTCTCATCGATTCTCCTTGTAGTTCTAAACGATAGGCATTGTGGATTAGGCGGTCGAGAACGGCGTCCGAGATCGTGGGGTCGGGGATGCGGCTGTGCCAATCGGCGACAGGGACTTGAGTGACGACCATGGTAGCGCTGCGACCATAGCGGTCGTCCAGGATTTCGAGCAAGTCTCTGGCCTGGGAGCGGGAGAGGGGGTCTCTGAGCCAGTCATCGAAGATGAGCAACTGGACCCGGGCCAGGGTACCCAGTAGTTGGGGATAGGAGCCGTCGGCGTGGGCCAGTTCCAGCGACTGGAGAAGGCGGGAGGTGCGCTCGTAACGGACTTTGAAGCTGGCCTGGCAAGCAGCCCGGCCGAGAGCACAAGCCAGATAGGTTTTGCCCGCCCCGGTTGCCCCGAGAACGAGCATGTTAAGCTGGCGACCGACCCACTCGCTTTGAGCCAGTTGCAGTACCTGAGCCCGGTTGAGGCCACGTTGAGCGGACAGATCGAGGTCTTCCATAGTCGCCAAGAGCGGGAAGCGGGCCGCCCGGATGCGCCGTTTCAGGCTGTTGTTGGCCCGGCGGGTGGTCTCGACGTCGACCAGCATGCCCAGACGCTCTTCGAAGGACAGGTCGGCATATTGGGGATTGCCCAACTGCTCTTCCAGAGCAGTCCGGAAGCCGGACAGGTGGAGTTTGCTAAGTTTGTCCAGTAAAGGTTGGGTCAGCATCGTCGTTCTCCTCAATTGTAGTAGGTCTCGCCGCGGACGTTGGCGTGGGCCGGCAGTGGTTCAGCCGGGGGTTGCTCCAGTTCAAGTTGGTCGAGATTGTTCTCCAGGATGTTGCGGATGCCTTTGTAGGAGCGGATGCCGGCTAGCAGAGCACGGCGACAGGCCGCTTCCAGCCGGTCGTTAGTGTATCGTTTGCCCAGGCCCAGAATGCCCAGACAAGAGCGGTAGGCTTGCTGAGGATGTCGCCGGGCTTCTAAGACAGCAGCAATGAGTTGACTGGTGTGGGGACCAACTTCCTCTGCCCAGCGCAGAAAACGCTCTGGCGACCAGTCGCTGTACTTTTGATGCGCAGGTGGCATGTGCTCGCTCTGGGTGGAATAGCGCCCCTGGGCCTGAGACCGTCGGTGTGACGCCTGCCGTATGCGTCTGTGGAAGATCTCAACCGCCTTCTCAGTGGCCCGGATGTCGACTTCCTTGCCGATTAGGCTGTAAGGTACGCTGTAGTAGTGCTTTTCGAAGACCACGTGGTAATCGATGTGCACGCGCGCCTTTTTCCAGCGGGCAAACTCGTAAGGCTGGCCTGGTAAGGGCGCCAGCGCCGGCTGGTCCAGTTCCTCAAAGAGTTCGCGACGGGATTGCCCTAGATGGCGCATTGGGCGGTTGTTAAGTTCAGCCAGCAACTCCCAAATGGCTCGATTCAATTCGACCAGACCGAAGAAAGTGCGCTTGCGTAACGGAGCCAGGATCCAACGTTCGACCACTTGCACACCCACCTCCACTTTGGCCTTGTCTTTGGGTTTGCGGACCCGCGCCGGCACCACCGCCAAGCCGTAATGCTGAGCAAAATCCTGGTAAGTGGGGTTGAGGTCTGGCTCGTACAGATGCGGGCTCTTTACTCCGGCTTTGAGGTTGTCGGGCACCAGCACCTCAGGCGTGCCACCCAGGAAGGCCAGTGTCCGCACGTGGCTCCCAATCCAGTTGGGTAGATCCTGCGACCAATGCGCTTCGGTGTAAGTGTAGTTGCTGGTCCCCAGTGTGGCCACGAAGACCTGTGCTTGCCGAATCTCTCCTGTCCGTGGGTCCACCACCGGCACCGTCTGACCGGCGTAGTCGACGAACAGCTTCTCCCCCGCCTTGTGCTTCTGACGCATCATCGGTTTGAGCTGTTTGGCCCACGTCCGATAATGGTGGCAGAATTGGCTGTAGCCATACCCATCGGGATACTCCTGCCGGTACTCCACCCACAATAAGCTCAAGGTGACGCTCTTGCGTCGCAGCTCTTTGTGTATTTCCGCCCAATCCGGCTGCGGTATGTTGCGCCCGGAAGCTGGCCCCCGCTGAGGAAACAGCAGCTCGTCTAGCTCCTCAGCACTCAGTCCCTCCGGTAGCGGCCAGCTTAACCCAGCCGCCTTGGCATGGGTCACGTATTCGCTGACCGTGCTAGGCGAGACCGAGCAGCTCTGGGCTATCGCCCGGTGCGACAGCCCGGCCTCGTACTTCAATCGCAGAATCTCTTCTATTTTTCGCATGGATAACCTGTCTTGCGACATCTCTTCCTCCTTGTTTGGGAAGAGAATGCCCTACATGTTTCGGATTATCCAGCGTCGTCCATTCAACTGATCGGCATCAACCGGAAACAGTGATCGGCATGCTCCAGAATTGCTGATCGGCATGGCCCGGAATCAGTGATCGGCATGCGCCGGAATCACTGATCGGCATGGACCGGATTATGCACAAGGCGGGGCTCATTTAGCCTAGATCTGCTGTGCCTCTATCGCTCGCCTATAGAACCACATTTGAAACCTGAGGTACAACCGCAATCCACTGGTTGCTGCTTCCCTGGCAGAACTTGCACATTCCCTGTGGCACCTGGCCTCCTGAAAGTGGCTCTTCGTCACCATTAGTGCAAATACCGGCAGCATAGAATCAGTAGACAAAATAGCGGCCTAATCTTCAGAGGACGTTTGTCGGAAGTACAGAATATATTCAGCGTGTGAAGTACAAAATGGAAAACTGCGCTTTTTATGACGAAGAACCCTGAAAGTGGACACATATGGGAAGCAAAACAGTGGCATTCTGAAGCAGAACCCAAACAAGGTCCGTTCGCACCCCACAATCATCTTATTCTTCTTGTCGAGCTCAACTTTCGTTTACAAAAGTTCTCTACGTTGCCGAGCCTCCCGCGACTATCACCCTGTGCTCGACCTCAAACCCGCCGTTGTGTTCGTACTTGGTTAAGGCTGCTTCAACCTTTTCCCAAGCTTTTCTCTGATTGTCGATGGGCATCTGAGAAACCAAGGCTGCGAGCGTCGGAGATGTGGCTTGGAGATATCGAACGCACTCATGGGCTGAATCCAGGCGAATAGGA
>JBDGZZ010000407.1:0-3474 GCA_039588335.1 Gemmatimonadota bacterium
CGCTTCGGCAGAGACCTCGTCTTCCAAGACGTTGAGGATCTCAAGCCCGGACAGAAATGGTTCGAAGCGATCCAACAGGAGATCGCCCAGTGTGACGCGTTCCTGGTCGTCATCGGTCCGCGGTGGCTAGAGCTGCGCGACGAACAGGAGAGCCGACGAATTGACCGCCCAACCGATGTTCTGCGCGCCGAGATCGCCGACGCGCTGGAAAGGGATCGCACTGTCGTCCCCATCCTAGTCGGCAACGCGAGCATGCCGTCTGAGACAGAGCTTCCCGCCTCGATCACGAAGTTGGCCGCCTGGCAGGCCGTCGGTGTCAGAGACGATCACTGGAGCGCCGACGTCGAGCAGCTGATCCAGCGGCTCCAGGAGCTGGTCACCCCGACACGGGAAACCGTCTGGCTACACACCGAGCAGCAGGAACTGTACGCAATGCAGGAGCGTTACTTCACGCTCCTAGACGCCAACGATGCCGCCGGAGCTCTCGAGTTGGCCCAGCAGACATCGAAACGGCTCGACCGCGTGATGCCGCTCTACCCGCAGGACGGTTACCTGAAAGACACGCGGGGTTACTCCTACAAGAACGAATCCATGGCGCTGGCCCAACTTGGTCGGCATGCCGAAGCCGAGGAAGCGCTCGCACAGGCGGACCTCGTTTTCCGCACGCGGCGGGCCGAGAACCCGCAAGACGCCGGAGCATGGAACGGCAGTGGCAGCGTCGAAGCGCTGCGCGGCCACTACGAACAGGCTCTCACATACATCGACAAGGCGCTGGAAATCGACCCCGACTACGAGGAGGCCAAGCAAGACCGGCAAAGGGTGCTGGGGCGGCTGAAGTAAGGCGGCGCGCGAATCCAGCAGCCTTCCGAATTGATCACCGTCGAGAGTCTGGTCGAGAGGCTATCCGCTACCATTATCCAAGACTCCACGAATATCTTCAGCCACACTTGAGGCAGATTCGTCGGTCGAACGATGATCTGTGTTGGAAGCAAACTGTCTCAAGCGTTCTCCATATCGCGAGGGCGAATGCCTCCAGGAGAATCGACACCGGGCAGCCTGCCATTCGAGAAGCGTGTAGCTGCCTTCGGTAAGCTCCGCGGAGGGTCCGCCGTATTCCGGTGTGATTCGCGCAACGAGCAAAGGCGTTTCGCGAAGGGGCGTGCCAAGCAGCATCTCGAGGACGCCACGACGCTGTTCCGGCGTGTGCTTGGAGGGTGGCAGCGCCAAGCCATCGAACCACACACCGACCTCGTGATCAATCATCAGGTGCTCGGTCAGCTTGGCAAGTTGTTCACGGTCAGCGCTGTGTTCGGGATGGTCTATCCACCGATAGCTCAGGAACACCGAGTGCGTCTGCAAGTGCTCGGCGAACTCCTCCAAAGCAGTCGGATCTTTGAAACGCCTCAGACTCTGGAATCCCTTCCGGGATGCCGCTTTCCATGCCGCCACGTGGTCGCCTAATGTACAAGGCAGATCGTCGGTACTTGTATGGGGTTCGAGAGGCGTCTGATACTCGCAATCCAGTAGCGCGCGCGTCGCGTCGTTGGCCGCATAGAACTTCCCACCATCAGGATGAGTGAACAGCGATACGCCAAACCGGTACGGAAACGGTAAGCCCTTCCGCTCGACTCGCTTTGTAGGGCCTACCCAAGCATCCTCGGCGAGATCTAAGCGCGCGACCAAGGCCGGGGGCCAGCTTCGATCCAGCGCACTCAACCGAGAAACAACCCACAGTACGTCCCCCTGCTTCATGGATTGCGCGGAGGCCGTTTGGCCGAGCTGAAACGCCCATGGCCATACGGACTCAGAATGCTGCCCTAGCAATTCGACTCGCTTGCGGTTCGCCCGCTCGACCCAGTCCGATCGCGGTTCGTGAGAGCGGTTGTTCGACTGCGACTCCGGCATCAGAGCCTGCATCTTCCAGGAGGCGATCAAATCCTCTCTGACGTAACTCAGATAATGGCGTGGTTTTCTGGTTTTCATGGTTCCTCCGTCTTCGAGCCCAAGTTGTGACTATTCAGAGCATTCCTACAAAGGAGAATCGGTCTTGTCGGAAGTCCGCGCAGTTGCCTCTTTAAGAACGCACGTCACAAGCGGTGCAAGATGAACTTGCGGAGATCATCGTCTATGTCAGTGATGTCCGCGCGGCTCTCCAGCGAGGCGTAGATGTTTCCGCCGAGGTCCGCCGGCATCTTGGTGACCTGCCCCCGGTTACAAATCGCCGTTACTTGATTCTGACGCCCTGCTTCTCAAGGGCCTGCTGAACTCTTGATAGGTCGACCTCTGCACACGACACCTCGTCCTTGACCGACATGGCCGCCGCGACGCCCGCGCCCTGGCCCGTGACCGAGCAGCACATCATCTGCCGCGTGGCCGCGTGAGAGACCTTGTCTCCGGCCACGCAGCGCCCGGCGACGAGCAGGTTGTCGTGTCGGTTATCAAATCCCGTCCGAGGCCTCTGATTCGTGCGTTTCGGCCCGAGGCAGAGATCACTACTCTGCCTCCCTCCAGACGTAGCGATGATGTAGACCACCAACGCGCGGTAACCCCACAATCTCCGCGTCCGAACAAGGTCGAGCTTCTATCGGCCGGCCCTCCGGCGCGTCTCGCAGCCGAGTGTGAACTCGCTCCGCGTTGTAGTAGCTGACATGCTCACGAAGCAGCCGACGCAAGTGCTCCTCATTGAAGACGATCACGTGATCGAGCAACTCGCGCCGGCATGATCCCACCCACCGTTCGGCCGTCCCATTCTGCCATGGGCTTCGGTACGCCGTCCGCTTGGATTGGATGCCGAACGACTCGATCACGTCCTTGACCTCGTCTGAGAAGATCGAGTCGTTGTCGTAGATCAGGTAACGGAAAGCGGAATGGTCAGGGAACGATTCGCGGAGTTGCTGAGTCACCCACTGGGCTGTCGGATTCGTCGTGACGTTGAAATGGATGATCCGTCGTCGTCCGTGGTCGATGACGAACCAGACGTACAGCAGCTGAAAGCTCACCGTGGGGACGATGCAGAAGTCCATGGCCGCGATGACATCCTTGTGATTCTGGAGAAAGGTCATCCAGCACTGTCGCTGTCCCTGATCAGGCGGCCGCCTTGGTAGATACCGCGAGACGGTGGCGAGACTTACGGTAAGTCCGAGCTTCTCGAGTTCGGCGTGAATCTTCCGTGCTCCCCAGCCGTTCTCCAGGGCGAAACGACGAATGAGGGCTTGTACTTCCTTCGAGATCCGCGGTCTCCCAGGACAGCGCTTCGAGATCCATCGCCAATAGAGCCGGAATCCCTTGTGATGCCAACGGACCACCGTGTCCGGCTTGACGATGACCAGGACCTCTTTCCATCGGGGCCAGAGTCGGAAGAGCGCCACCCAGAAGGCGCGATCGAGCGGCGTGAGCTTGGGCTTCGGTCGCGTCTGGGCGTAGGTTGCGAGTTGCTGCCGCAGGGCCAGTTCGACGATGGCTTGCTGATTGCGG
>JBDGZZ010000408.1:0-3455 GCA_039588335.1 Gemmatimonadota bacterium
TACGAGGTGGGTCTGCTGCGAATCAGAATCAACGAGATGGTCAATGAGAGTGCGGCGAGACAACTTGGCGAGCCGCTGAACCTCGACAACAAGTACTTCGTCCAATCGATCAAAGCATTTGCAGATGGAGCGCTGGGCTCGAGGGGTGCCCTGTTCCTCGAGGAGTACAGCGACTATCCGGGATTCTTCGGGGAACCGGTGATGAGCGAGGACTATCTGGCAGAACTAGCTACCGAGCTGCTACCGATGGGCTTCAACTTGAGGGTCCACTGCATTGGCGATGGCGGTAACCATGTCGCGATCAACGCCTTTGAGAGGGCTCTGAAAGAAACGGGGATCGACGGTAACGATGCCCGTTTCGCGCTGGAGCATGCTCAGATGTTCGCCCCAGACGACCTTCCCCGATTGGCCGAATTGGGGATCATAGCTTCGATGCAACCGCTGCATGCTACCGAGGATATGCACTTCGCTGAAGCCAGGATGGGATCGGAGCGCCTGAAGTATGCCTACATTTGGAGTGATCTGTTGGACCTTGGAGTACCGTTGGCAACTGGGACGGACTATTCCGTATCACCCTACAATCCGTTCTACACGCTCCACGCTGCTGTCACCAGAGAGGACAGGAACAACAATCCTCCGGGCGGATGGATTCCCGAGCAGGCCTTGACCCGAGAAGAGGCCCTGCGTACCGGAACCATGGGTGGCGCTTACGCCATGCATGCGGAAGACATCCTCGGCTCCATCGAGGTAGGGAAGCTGGCTGACTTCGTGGTCATCCCGGTCGATTACATGACGATTCCGGCGGAGGACATCTGGAAGATCGAACCGGACATGACGGTCATCGGGGGCGAGGTGGTCTACACCAGGCCTGTGTCGGAGGAAAGGTGACATGTCAGCGACAATAGGGATCCATTTGACCAGAAGGTCCCAAGCTGCAGCAGTAATCCTTGGGATCGCACTGTTGAGTTCGTGTGCACAAACGGAGGTGGAGAAGCTCGTTGAAGGTGCTGCAATACACGGCGCGAACGGCATCATCTTCGATGCCCAGGATCGACTGCACATCGCGAGCGTGGCGGGTCGGGAGATCGTGGTCATGGATCGGGAGTCCGGTGCGATCATTGATCGGATCGGACCAGAGCGTGGCGTTGAGGGTCCCGACGACCTGATCTTCGATGCGGAAGGAACGTTGTATTGGACCTCGATCTTGACGGGGGAGGTAGGCAGTCTCTCGCCCGACGGTGAGAATCGCGGGCAGTTGGTGAGCCCAGGGGTAAACCCCATCACGATCTCCGACGACGGCAGGCTCTTCGTGGCTCTCGATTTCCTCGGTGATGCTCTGTACGAGCTCGATCCCGCACTCGAGGAGCCGCCGCGACTCATCGCCGAGAACCTGGGGTGGATGAACGGTATGGATTGGGGCCCGGACGGGTTTCTCTACGGGCCGATCTGGAACCAGGGACTGGTGGCACGAGTGAACGTCGAAACGGGGTTGATCTCACCCGTCGCCGAGGGGTTCAGTGTTCCAGCCGCGGTGAAGTTCGACTCGCGCGGCCGCTTGCACGTGTTGGACACGGAGCGCGGAGAGATCGTGCGGGTGGACCGTGTGACGGGAAACCAAGAGGTCCTGTCGACGGCGGTAGTTGGCGGTGATAACCTCGCGTTCGATTCGTCGGATCGTCTGTTCGTGTCGAGTTGGGTGGACGGTTCAATTGTGGAGGTGCTTGCCGATGGCTCGACCCGCACGGTGAGCCCCGGGGGCGTCATGTCACCAGGGGGTATCGCTGTGCTTGGCTCCGGCACCGACGAGTCCGTCTACGTCGCCGACGTCCTTTCCCTCAAGGAGATCGACGGAACGACGGGCGTGATCAAGAGCGTCGCACGAAACACGATTGGTGTGTCCACTATCACGAGCCCGATTACGGTTGCCGCTGATGGTGACAACCTGATTCTCTCATCCTGGTTCGGGTCGATGGTCCAAGTGTGGAATCCGAAATCGAGTGAGGTAGTCGAAGCCCATGCGATTGCGGCAATCCCACTCGACGCCATTCGCTTTGATGGCGATCTGGTCGTCGCGGAACTCCTAACGGCAAGGGTGGTTCGCATCACCGGTCCCGACGAGACCGACCGCGTGACACTGGCATCGGGTCTAAGCGTACCTGCTGGGCTCGCGGCGTGGGAAGGAAACCTCTGGGTCGCCGACCAGGGTGCTGGCACTATTATCCAAGTGGCGGTGGACGGTGAGGTGTTGTCAGATCCGCGTCCGGTAGCAACGGACCTCCAGGGTCCCGAAGGACTTGCCGCTGCGGGCGAAGGACTATTGTATGTCGTTGAGGCGGGCGCCGGACGGCTGTCGAGAGTGGACGTTGCGACGGGTGCAGTCAGTCCCGTGGCAGATAGTCTAGCATTGGGTGCACCGGGTACTCCAGGAATGCCGCCAACTTGGATATTCAATGGAGTGGCGATTGCACCGTCCGGATTGGTCTACGTCACGGGGGACATCGAGAACATCGTCTATCGTATCAAGCCCTAACTCTTGACGATTCAGGAGTGCGTTGTGCGATCCAGGAAGGGCTCGGATCGCTGATGCCAAGGCACCCGCTCTCTAGTGACGCGCCGACCCGGCGCGTAGGCGCTATGACAGTCGAATTTGAGGGCGCACACTGACGTGTTAACGTCTATCAAGGAGTCTGACTCGTCCGTCAGCACCAACCTCGTACACAGGTCCCCGCCAAATGTCACCCATCAGGTGAAGTCTGGACGGACCGCCTTGGAGAGCCGGCGAGGGAAATGTAAGCGTGTACGAATCAGCAGCCGCAAGATCCGCCTCGTAGCCCACGTCGCTCAATGATGCGACTGTGACTACGCTAAGGGGATTGCTGCCCGCATTGATCCACCCCGTCATGAGTTCGTTGTCAAACACGGACTCGCGCCAGTGTCCATCCCGAGTTCCAACACCACCCGTGTTTTCTACCGGGACGGGATTTCCTGAATACGCTTCGCCACCGATATCGTTGAATGCACTGATGGCAGCAGCACCGACGAAATAAGGATCGGGTCCGCCTGCTCCAACAAGAAGCTCTTCTCCCCAAATAGTCCCAAAGCCGAGTACGTGACCCATCTCGTGGACGATGACCGCCTCCAACAAACCGGAAGCCCACAGGTTATCCAGGTCGGCGGTGTCGAAGAACATGGTCCCCAATGCGGGGAGATTGTTCGACGGTCTAACGACGCACGGACCTGCAGCTCCCAGAACCCCTCCCGGGCCGTCGATTGCCTGGAGTCGAACAAAGATCACTACATCGTCAATGGTCTCGTCAACTGCCGGCGAACCGGTTCCGCACTCCCCTATTCCCAAAACCAGATCGATATCGGGGACATCGCCCACGAGTAAGTGCTGCCATCGGCTCGCGGCACGATGGAACGGTATCGTCTGGCCAGGCTCCACGGGCGTGACA
>JBDGZZ010000409.1:0-4503 GCA_039588335.1 Gemmatimonadota bacterium
TCATCCGAGTATTCTCTCACCGAGCGCCGTTCGGCCAGTGCCTGCTCCACTGACATCGGACCGTCGAGAGAGGGAGCCGGCAGCCTAATTGACTGGCCAGCTCCGGGTGTCTGAGCGGCAGCGGAGACTGCACTGCCGCTCAGGGAAAGCAGGAGACTCACCGTACCAGCGGCTGTCACGCGCACAAGCGCATCAGAGATAGCATATCGATACATGTGACCCCCCGCTGCTGTCTTTGCTTACTCTCAAGTCGGCCCCCAGCACTCCGAAAACTCTGACGTGTTGTTGTCCGGATCCGTGGCTGTCGCGGTAACAAACATGCCGGGAGTCAACGCCTCTGATAGCGTGACGTCGAAGACTCCATCACCAGAGCCATCAGTGTCGACCGTGCCATCTCCGAGATACGTCTCACCTTCCCCGTGGCCGGAAAGGTCACAATCACTGTTGGCAAAGAACTCGAGTCTAAACTCGGCGTCCGGCTTGCTGTGGAGCATCCCCGTAACCGACGATCCAGTCGCTGACCAGAGCACCGGGAAGTTTTGTACATTGTCGCCATCCCCCGGATCGTTTGGCGTAACACCACCGCCACCGAGATCGATTCCGAGGCTATTGTCGGGATTTCCACTGGCGAAGATGCTATTGCCCAATATCGCGTTCCCGGGGCCCGCATTTGGCAGGAATCGGATCCCAGCCCTGCCACTGAAGCCGATCCTATTACCGAGGCCGGGAAGCGTTCCACCAACCCGGTTGTTCCATGCACCACGTAAAATGATCACTCCACCTAGCATGTTACCGAGGTCCAGTGTGCCGCTCACATCTGTGCCGATATAGTTGCCATACACGCGGTTCCAGCTCGCGTCGCCCGTGATTCTGACGCCGCCTCGGTTACCGGATATGACGTTGGGGGAACCGGATCTTCTGCCACCAATAACGTTACCCGACGCCCCTTCCTCGATGTGCACACCTCTCTCGCCATTGCCCAACACCTGAGTTCCGGTCCTGTCGGTCCCGATGAAGTTGCCACGCACAACGTTGTCCCTCGTCTCGCTTCCGACGATAGAGATGCCGTGTATGCCGTTTGCAGAGATTATGTTGCCAGCGCCTGGAGCCCTGCCGCCAATGGTGTTGTCAGAAGCGCCGTCCCAGACGGCCACACCGTGCTCCGTGTTGCCAATGGCCTGGGTGCCGGAGACATCGGGGCCGATGTAGTTGCCAAGCACCTGGTTACCTGTTGCATCCGAGTTTCCGAGATTAACGCCGTTGTCATTGCCGGAGATCACGTTGCGAGCGTCATCCCTGTCCCCGCCAATGACATTGCCGGGGGCAAGGAGCAGAATACCGGCTCTATTTCCCAAGGCCACAGTCCCACTCGCGTCGGTACCGATGTAGTTGCCCTGTATCATGTTTCCCGTGGCGTCCGGGTCGGCAATCGTCACGCCTTCTAGGTTTCCGGATATCACGTTGCGAGCGGCGGGAGTGGTCCCACCGATCAGGTTATCGCTCGAGCCGATATTTACCCCAGCATTCGAGTTTCCCAGGGCTTCAGTGCCGGTCACATCCGTCCCGATATAGTTTCCCTCGATGACATTCCCACCGTTATCCATCAGGTTGATGCCGTTCACGAGGACTCCTGAGCCGAAGCGGTTGATCACAAGGCCCCGCACCGTCGTGTTTCCGGCAAAGATCGTCAAGCCATCCACTTCCCCAGCATTGCTGCCGTCGAGCTCGATGATGGGATTGCCCTTGAAGCCTGGCTGCGTGGTGCCGTCGATGATGACCGGATCCCACACCCAAGGCAGCTCGTAGTCAGGCTGGATCGTGTGGGGTCCGCGACCCGGGATGCGAAACGCAATGATGTCCTCGCCGGCAAGGGAATTGGACCTGACGAGCGCTTCACGCAGACTGCAGTGCTTCGGATCGCATGCGCCGTCGTCATCGTCGTCGGTCGTGTTAACAACTAGAGTTCCTTCATACTGCTTTGGCCCTCCACCGTCGCAGTCGAACTCCCAGCGGTCCACTTCAGCAGTGACATCACCGTTGGCATTGACCGTGACGTGAAACTGCCAGCGTCCGTGGAGGTTCGGTGTGCCTCCTTGACCCACCAGCTTGAGTCGCTCAGTGTAAGTCCAATTAAACGGGTAGGTCCAGCCGGCCGCCGCGTTCTCCGTGTAGTTGTATGTTTCACTGAACTGGTACTTCCTCCCGGTGTAATCCCCGACGCCCGTTCCGGCCATGTTGAAGTGCGAGTGCGACTGCCATCGATTGCCGTTCTGTTGCATGGACCAAACGTTGTGTTGTTTCCCTTCGATGAGCACCGGTTCTTCGCATGCCCACCAGTACCACGAAAACGGATACCACTCGTTTGCCACAACGTCCAAGTTGGGCGAAGGGGCCGCTGCGTCTTCTATGCTCGTGGGGTCTTCGCTGCATGCCACAGCCACGGCCAGCCCTCCGACCATGGCGATGTGGAGTAGCTTGGGCTTGTACATATCGCCACCTCCGGATAACGAAGGTTTCATGTTTTCCGTCGGTGGTCTGGCTTCTCGTCGTCGGTGGGCGTCTTAAGACAGGCGTCGCTCTGGCGGCGTGCCGGACTGGGCCATCGGCGGTGGGATTGTCATGTGCACATACCGATGTGACACGCTGCTATAACGCTTGGTGCATGAAGATACCGTGAATTGCAGATGATGATGAACGGTGTGGCGTAGCTACAACTCAAACCATGTTCTCACTGCGACCACTGTTGCACTCCTGCAGCGCTTGCCCGACACACATTCTTTTATTTTGATTTTGGCAATCCGAGACGTTACTGACGCATAAGTGACAATACCATCGTCGGAACGCATTCACGCGAACTTAATGCTGGGTTCACGTGAGGCTTTTCATGTTGCTGTGCCTGCGTCACGCTCCAATATGCGCGCGATGCACAAGCGTCACCGGTTAACCGGGTCTCAGAGCCATGCACGTCAAGCTGCCGGCTACCTGCTTCGAAGCCAACCAAACCCGTGCTTCCGCACAGGGACAACGCCATGGATGACCCCGCCGAGCTGACACAGCCACGACGCGTGAGAGTGCGCGACAGCCTGAGCGCAATGAACGTCGCCTCGGTAAGTCGCAACTGGCTGCCGCCGCTCGTCCATCTCTCTTACAACCTCTTCACCTTAATAGGACTCTTCCTCCTCAATGCCGCTGCTGTAATCTGGCTGTTCGTGCTCCCGGTGGTGACCCGGGAGGCGGCACAACACCCGTACCTGTTGATCTTCTTCCTCGGCATTCTGCCGCTCGTTTTTCTGTTGGGTCTCGTACTGACTCCCCTCGGGATCTACCTGCGCTACCGCCGCCTCCGGCGGCGGGGAACGCAGCCGCAGATGTTTGCGCCGCTGGGATGGCAAAACCGAGATCTCCGCAAACTCTCGAGCTTCGTCGGCATTGCGACGGGAATCAACGTGTACTTCAGCCAGGTCGCCGTCGACTACATGGACTCCCCGGGATTCTGTAGCGCCACGTGCCACAGCATGAGTCCGGAGTACGCGGCGTATCAGAACTCGCCTCACTTGAAGGTTGAGTGCGTGGAGTGCCACATCGGGCCTGGACGCCGCGCGTACGTGCGCGCGAAGCTAAACGGGCTCTGGCAGGTCACCGTCACGATGCTCAACAGCTACCCCCGCCCCATACCGACCCCGCTCGAGAACCTCCGGCCGGCGCGGGAGATCTGCGAATCATGTCACTGGCCGCAGAAGTTCAGCGGTGTCCGGTTGCGAGTCATCGACCACTTCGCCGAGGATTCAGCGAACACGCACACGAAGACCGTACTTGCACTTGCGATCGGCGGTGGTCCGGTGGCGAAAGGCATTCATGGCTTTCACGTCGCCCCCGGTGTCACCGTCGAATATGCAGCTGACGACCGGAGAGAGAAGGTCTACTGGGTGCGCTACACCGATCCCGAGGGGGTCGTGACCGAGTACACAGCGGATGCCTGGCATTCCGCTGAGCGACCGGAGTACGAGATCCGCGCGATGGATTGCCTCGACTGTCACACACGACCGTCGCACAGGTTTAGGCAGCGGGCACTCGATGAGGCATTGGCTCTGGGATCCGTCGACTCAACTCTTCCGTGGATCAAGAAGCGAGGTGTGGAGATCCTCGAGTCCGACTATGCCGACGTCGCAGACGCCGAACAACAGATTCCCATCGCTCTCACAGAGTTTTACCGCACCGGGTATCCAGACCTCTACCGCGACTCGCTCAGCACGATCGAACACTCAGCGGCCGGTCTCGTGGCCCTTTATAAAAGGAATGTGTTTCCCGAGATGGGGGTGTCGTGGGGAACCTATCCTGATCACTCCGGGCACAGCGATTTCATCGGTTGCGTCCGCTGCCACGGCGCCGGCCTCAAAACGGCAGACGGACAGTCGATCTCTGCAGAGTGCACGGCGTGCCATCGGATTCTGGCGCTGCGTGAACGGGAGCCGGAGATCTTGCAGGAGTTGGGGATGTAGCCCC
>JBDGZZ010000410.1:0-5858 GCA_039588335.1 Gemmatimonadota bacterium
GAGGCCCCTCAGCTGATCAGCTGTGAGCTGGCCAGCCAATTTGGCAGCGACCGGCGTTTGCTTGCCGTAAACCTTGCCTAGCGTGCGAAAGTTCGGCTTCGCCCTCAGCTTGACCAGGCTCTCGTCGGACTCCGCCACCGTTATCCCTCGAACGTTGACTTCCGCGGCGAGGATGTTCAGGAGATCGTCGAAGGTTTCTCCTCGCACGACGCCCGGCACCGCGACCTTCATGTTCGCGAGCGGTTGTCGACCCCTGAGTCCTCCGGATTCCCTGGCCGATCGGGCGAGAGTAGCGAGGCTCCGAACAGCATACATGGCGCGATCGAGCGGTTCCACCTCATTGCCACCCTGTTCGGGGAATGGCATGAGATGCACCGACTCACCGGTCAGTTTGCGATGAATCGCATCGCTCAGAAACGGTGCAGCTGGAGCCAGCAGCCGGCACACAGTCGTCAGGGACTCGTGCAGTGTCGCCAGTGCGGCCTTGTCCGCAGTCGCATCCGGCGCCCAGAAGCGAGCCCTGTTGACCCTAACGTACCAATTGGACAGATCCGAGTCGCAGAACTCCATTATCGCTCGCACCCCACTGGTGACGTCGAATCCATCCCAGGCCGCTCGCACCGTCGCTACCAGGGTGTCCAACCGACTGCGCAACCAGCGGTCAACCACCGGCCGGTCTGTCACATCCGGCGCGTCATGGTGATCCCAATCCTCGGCGTAGAGCGAGAAGAACCCGTAGGTGTTTCGCAACTGGTTCAAGAATCCGAGCGAGACTTCCGGTATCGCTCGTTCATCGAATTTTTTCGGCAACCAGACTTGGCTACCTGCGAGGAGATACAGGCGCACTGCGTCTGCACCGAAACGCTCGACCGCCTCGGATGGGTTGACGACATTGCCCACCCGCTTCGACATCTTGCGACCATCGGCGTCCAGCACCAGGCCGTTCACGATGACATTGGCGAACGCAGTGCTGTCGTGCACGCCGGCCGCCAACGCCAGCAGCGAGTAGAACCACCCGCGGGTCTGGTCTAGTCCCTCACAGATGAAGTCTGCCGGGAAATGAGTACGGAACTCCTGCTCGTTCTCGAACGGGTGGTGCCACTGCGCGTATGGCATGGCTCCCGAATCGAACCACGCGTCTATCACGCTGGGAACGCGCCTCATGATCCCGTCGCACGAAGTGCAGGCGAAGGTGATTTCGTCTACCTGAGGTTTGTGCGGGTCGAAGTCGTCAGGCAGCGCTTCACCCCTCGCGGCAGCCAACTCGTTATACGAGCCGACCACCAGCCGGTGCGAATCGTCCACGTCACACATCCAAACCGGCAACGGTGTACCCCAATAGCGGTCGCGCGTGAGCGCCCAGTCGACGTTGTTCTCCAGCCACTCTCCAAACCGCCCCGAGCCGACTTCCGGCGGGTGCCAATTGACCGCGTCGTTGAACTCGATCATCCGGTCTTTGAAGGCCGTTGTCCTCACAAACCACGACTTGCGCGCATAGTAGATGAGAGGAGAATCGCAGCGCCAGCAAAACGGGTAGGTGTGCTCGTAGCCCTGCGGCTGGTAGCGGCCGAACAGCTTGCCCTGCTCTTCCAGCCGTCCGGCAATGATCGGATTGGCCTCGAAGACCGTCTTTCCATTGATCGGGTCCCACGCCGTCCCGACAAACTTACCTTCACCATCAACCGGGTTGACGAACGCCATTCGTTCAGTCTGTCCCACCTCGTAGTCGTCCGCACCAAACGCAGGCGCGATGTGCACGAGTCCGGTCCCCTCCTCGCTCGTCACAAAGTCACCCGCCAGTACCTCAAACGCCCTTCCAGACTCCACGCGCACCGCATCGATCAATTGTTCGTAACGCCACCCGACCAGATCGGTTCCCCTGTATGTCTGCACCACTGGGAACTCGCCCAGAGGCTGACCGTGGGCGGCACCTGGGACTGCCGTGTATTGCGCGATCGACTGTTCGACGATCACGCGCTTGTCGTCAACGTCCAATTCTACATACGTGAGATGGGGATTCACGGCTACGGCGACGTTGGACGGCAAAGTCCACGGCGTGGTCGTCCAGACGAGCAGGAACTTCTCACGATCTTGTTGCTCGCCGACAACTCTGAAGAGCACGTAGATGGAGGGACTCTTGTGCGTGTCGTAGCCCATTGCGAGTTCGTGACTCGACAGAGTGGTTCCACAACGGATGCAGTAGGGCAAGACTTTGTGACCCTCGTACAGCAGATCCTTCTCGGCAAGCTGCTTCAAGAGCCACCACACACTCTCGATGTACTCGTTGGTGTAGGTAACGTAGGGACGGTCATAGTCGAGCCAGTACCCGATACGCTCCGAGAGGTTTTCCCAATCGGCCTTGTACCGGAAAACGCTCTCTTTGCTCCGCTTGTTGAAGGCAGCGACGCCAAACTCCTCGATGTCCAGTTTCCCGTTGATATTGAGTTCTTTTTCCACCTCGATCTCGACAGGCAGGCCGTGAGTATCCCACCCAGCGATACGCGTGACAGAGTCGCCGAGCATGGTGTGGTAACGGCAAATCAGGTCTTTGATCGCACGTGCGAAGACGTGGTGGATACCTGGACGTCCATTCGCGGTAGGTGGCCCCTCATAGAACACGAAAGGCTCACCGTCACGCGTGGCCTCCAGCGTGCGGTGAAACAGGTCCTCCGACCGCCACTGTTCGAGCGTTTCGCGTTCGAGTTCGCTCAGATTAGAGCTACCCAGGGGCTCGTATGCCATCAGTCCATCCGCTGCAACACGCCGGCTACCAGTCGCGTGATGTTCGGCTCCGCCGCCTGCGCCGTCGCGATGATCTTGTCTATGTCCGCCGGATCTAGTGCGTCCGGTAGGCATTCATCCGTGATGATGGACACACCCAGCGTTCTCATACCGCCGTGAACCGCTACGATCACTTCGGGCACCGTGGACATGCCGACCACGTCCGCCCCGATCGTCCTCAGGAATCGATACTCCGCCGCCGTTTCCAGGTTCGGCCCCGGAACCGCCACGTAGACGCCCTCCCGCAAAGTGAGCTTCATCTCGCGGGCAACGTCACGAGCTATCTCGCGCAGCGCCGGATCGTAGGGAGAGGACATGTCTGGGAACCGAGGCCCCAATGAATCGTCGTTGCTTCCGATCAGCGGATTGTCACCCAGCAGATTGATGTGGTCCGAGATGAGCACCAGATCACCGGCTGACCAGAGCGGATTCATACCACCGCAGGCGTTCGATACTATCAGATTACCAGCACCGAGCGCTCGCATTACGCGCACCGGGAAGGTGATCTGTTGCATCGAGTACCCCTCGTAGAGGTGGAACCGGCCCTGCATCGCCACGACTCTCTCACCCCCCAGTTCACCAAACAACAAACGGCCAGCGTGCGTCTCTACAGTGGACAGCGGGAACCCAGGGATGTCTTCGTAGAATCCACCTAGGCCGGTTCCCAAGATGAGAGCCACATCCGGCACCAGGTCCGTCTTGCTGCGGACCGATTCAACCGCCCGCTCGATGTTCTCACTCGTGTGCAACGCGGTCACTGCTCCTCCGGTGGCGATCCGTCACGCTCGTGGGCCTCAAGGGCATCCAACTCCGCCATTTGGCGATCCAGCAACCTACGGAAGGCATACACATACGCGTTGAACTGATGCTGTGCCTCCTGCAAATCGCGGCGCGCGTTCACTTCCGAGTTCCGCGCTTCCTGCACGATCTGCTCCGCCCTCAGCCGCGCATCTCGCAGCAGCGCGTCTACCTCGTGCTGCGCCGCCTTGTGCGTCGCCTCGCGTAAGTTCTGCGCCATCATCACGGCATCGTTGATGGCTTTCTCGCGCTCGCGAAAAGCTTTGAGCTGCTCACGCAGATTCCGCGTGCGTTCTTCGAGCATCTGGCGTTCCTTGAGGAGACGCTCCATTTCGCCAGCGACTCGTTCGCGAAATTCCTCTACAGCGGCAGCGCTGTATCCCCCAAAGGTACGGGTGAACTCCTGTGACCGTACGTCAATCGGGGTAGTTCGAAATTCCTCTTCCGTCATTTCGGACGCTCTCCAAACAAGACCGTTCCAAGCCGCAGAATTGTCGCACCTTCAGCTATAGCAGCCCGGTAATCGGCTGACATTCCCATCGATAACTCCGGCACTTCGAGACCGCCGGAAGCCAACTCTTCCCGTAGCTCGCGCAACGAGACGAAAACGTCGCGTTGCACCGTTTCGTTTGCCGTAAGCGGCGCCATCGTCATGAGCCCTCTTAGCTCGAGCCGCGACAGGCCACTGACGTGGCTCGCTAGCTCACGAGCCTCGTCAGGATCACAACCGGTCTTCTGCGGTTCCCGGGCCGTATTCACCTGGACCAGGACCGGAAGCGATTCGGTACCCGTTGCGTGCCGTTCCATTGCGTTCTGCAGCGCATCAGCCAAGCGGACCGAATCAACCGAATGCAACAGAGCGAACCGGCCTGGCACGTACTTAGCTTTATTAGTTTGCACGTGTCCTATGAGATGCCAGTCCATCCTCGGATCACCCACCGCGTCCTGCTTCCCCAATGCCTCCTGGACTCGATTCTCACCGACAACGCTCAACCCAGCCGCGCGCGCAGCCTTCACGGCCGCTGCTGAGTGGCCTTTAGTGACCGCGACTATCAGGACGTCGCCCCGCACTCCCTCGCGGTCCTGGATCCGGGCGATCTCATCACGTACCCGCTCCAGATTCGACGGAAGCGCTGCAAAATCCATAGCCGTTTATTGTACCGATGCTTGGGCTATACTACAAGCGATGGGGTGGGATCGACCCTAGCGGCCTGTGTCGCCGGCTCCAGCCCCTTCTCTATCCGCCGCCTCGATCGCCGGCCCGATCTGGGAAAATGCCCGAGATAGATGTATCGCTTTGCGGAAATTCTCCAGGCTTCTCTCTTCATCGCCGTCCATGGCGTACGCCTGCCCCAACGCGTAGTAGGGGAAGCTCAGGTTGGTTGCGATGTTCCGGCTGGTCGGGTCCAGCTTCAGCGAGTCCACATCAAAAAGGGCACCATATCGGTAGACGTCCCACACCAGTGAATCGGTGCGCGGAACATCTAACGGCACGTTCATTACACCCGGCCGTAGGCGTGACGTATCGGGCGGAGTGGTAACATTCACCCTCAACAACAGGGCTTCCTGCGTCAGATAATCGTCGAGCTGCATCCAGTTGCCATTGCCGGCGGTGATCGCGTAGTAGATCGGCCGGTGGTTCCAGTTCTCTAGTATGAGCCGCAGCATCAAGACGTCCTTCACATACAGCGGTGTGCCGGCCGGATACGTCTTGTCGATTACTCCAGGCGTGAAGTTGATAGGTGTGCCCAGTAGCTGAGGCGTTAGCCCGGCTATCTCTGCATCGGTCATGGAGTGAAGTCCCGGTGGGACGGAGTCCGGCGCCAGGTGGGCAAACCATGGAGCCTGCTCAGATTCGAAGGGCCGCACCGGATTGTCCCTCAGCTGCCTCAAGTACCAGTCGGTATTTCCCAGCGAGAGATTGACGACCGACACATCACGGCGGACTCCGGCGACCTCCTGCATGTACCACAACGGGAATGTGTCGTTGTCGCCATTCGTGAACACGATCCCGTATGGCTCGGCGGACTGCAGCACGTTGTACGAGAAGTCACTAGCGAGCCGCGCTTCCGGGCCGTGTCTGCGACTAGCAGCACTGAAGTTGAGTGCGAGCGGAAACAACGCCAATGCGAACACGGCAGCAGGCATGACGGCCACCCGGTCTTCGTTCTTCCCTTCGGGATCCCAAGCCGCACGAAACTTCCGGTAAAGACCGGCGAGTCCAATGCCGGCCAGTACACCCCATATCTGGAACGATACAGTGAAGAAATAGTCGCGTT
>JBDGZZ010000411.1:0-3620 GCA_039588335.1 Gemmatimonadota bacterium
GAGGAGCGCGAGCAACGGTTGTCGGCCGAGTTCAGCAAGCGTGCCGACTCGGACTTGCAGTACCTCCCCGGCGAGACGGTCGTGAAGGGTTCGGCCCTGCGCGCCGTGGAAGCCATCGAAGATGAGGCCACGCGCACCGCGCTCTTGGAGATGCTGGGCGCGGGCAACAAGGCGATGGGCGACAGCGGACACTTCCGCGAGTTGGGCATCGAGGGCGCGACGGACCAGGGCGAGGCGCTGGAGAAGGCCACGGCACTCGCCAAGGAGAAGGTCGCCAAGGGCGATTTCGACAACATCTCGGCAGCCCGCGCCCAGGTATGGCGTGAGAACAAGGGGCTGTACGAGGACTACCAGCGAGAGCAGGCCAGCTAACCGCCGCAGCGACGGCAGGAGGAAACAGACATGGCCGTTGAGAAAGGTATCAACCCCTTTAGTTGGGTGGCGGGGGCCGACCTCTCCGCGTTGCAGTACCGATTCGTGAAGATGGGCACCACGGCAGGCCAGGTGGTCATCGGCACGGCGGGCGCGGTGTGCATCGGCGTCCTACAGAACGACCCGACAAGTGGGCGAGGCGCAGCCGTGCAGACGCTTGCGGGCACGGTCACGAAGATAGGCGCGAGCACTACGGGTTCGGCGGGTATCGCCGCCAACGATCCGATCCGTAGCGGTGCGAACGGCATCGCCATCGAAGCATCCACGGGCGGTACCGCGTACGTCGCGGCGCGTGCGGTGGAAGCACTCAGTAGCGGGTCCACGGGGATCATCAGCATCATGCTGACCCACGAGGGTCCGACCAGCACGGCATAAACAGGAGGAATAACCGATGCCACTCCCGACTGTTTCGGATGTCCACGTAGATGCGGCGCTGACCGACATCAGCGTGGCATATCTACAGAGGTCCGACAGCTTTGTGGCGGGTAGGGTGTTCCCAGCCGTGCCCGTGGACAAGCAGACGGACAAGTATTTCACGTACACACAGCTTGACTGGTTCCGAGATGAGGCCGAGATACGCGCTGCCGGTACGGAGTCGGCGGGCTCCGGCTTCCGAATGTCCACCGATAGCTACGCCTGCGACGTGCGCGCCTTCCACAAGGACGTACCGCGCGACGTGGTGAACAACGCCGATGACGCCATCAACCCGCTGTCCGACGCCACGGAGTTCGTGAGCCAGAAGATGTTGCTCAAGCAGGAGACGGATTGGATCACGGCCTACATGAGCACGGGCGTCTGGGACAACGAGGCCACGCCGTCAAACCTCTGGAGCGATTACGCGAACAGCGATCCCATCGCGGACATCGAGAGCGAGAAGGAAACCATCCTCCAGAACACCGGCAACGAGCCGAACACGCTCGTTCTCGGCTACCGCGCGTGGCGGCAACTCAAACATCACCCCGACTTCGTGGACCGCATCAAGCACACGTCGCCCGATGGCGTGACGCCGATGCTGATCGCCAATCTGCTAGACATCGATAGGGTCTTGGTGGCGAAGGCGATCAAGAGCGCGAGTGCAGAGGGCTCGACGGCCCCCACGTATTCGTTCTTTACGGGCGAGGATGCCTTGCTCGCGTACGTCAACCCGAACCCCGGTCTGCTCCAGCCGTCAGCCGGATACAACTTCGTCTGGACGGGTGTGAGCGACGGGCTGGGCGCACAGGTCGGCGTCTCGCAGTTCCCCATCGCGCGCTTGAAGGTGCAGCGTGTGGAGGGCGAGCGGGCCTACGACTTCAAGGTGGTCGGTGCTGGCCTGGGCAGCTTCTTCAACGGAGCCGTGAGCACATGATCCAATTCACGCACGTAATCGGTAAGCCACTGCCGATCAGCGGTGGTGACGTGCTTCCTTCGGGCAGGCTTGTCGATGCGAGCGGGTGGCGCAACACGCTGCGGCTCGCTGACCAGCGGTATCTCCAAGAGGTGCCGCCCGGCATAGAGCCGTTTGTGGACGCGGACGGAAACGCATGGGTGGACCGTGAGAGTGCGGAACGAGCGGGTGTGGTTGAGCTACTGGAAGCCGAAGCCGTGGAAACGGTGAAGGCCCAGAGCAAGACCCGCCCCGAGTTCCCGCAGCACGTCGGATTTGGGCGCTGGCGACTATCGGACGGCACCGTGAAACAGCGGGCAGAGGTGCCGAACGGTAGGCCGGATGCTGAGGCTGCTGAGGCGGCACTGACGGGCTAGTGGCACTCTCACATATCGTCTCGCGTCCCGTAAGGGACAAGGACGGGAACAAGCTACTGCCGGGCCTGCTCGTAGATGGGGCGGGTCTGGACAAGCAGGCGCTTGAGGCGATCCCCGCTGACGCCAGGCCCGTTCTCAGCGTGGATGGCCGCTGGTGGCTCGACACATCCTGCCTGTCCAAGTACGGACTACAGCAGCAGCGACCGGCCCCGCCGCCGAACATCAAACGTCCACGAAAGAAAAGGAGGGGCACCCGCGCTATTGAGGCGGCGGGGCCACCCATAGAGGAAAGCCCTCCTGCGCCCGACGAACCGGAGAACAGCGAGGATGAGACATGAAAAGTAGACTGACGCGGGGCACCGTACTCGCTGGGAATCTGGACGTTTCCGGCATAGCTACGGTGGATGGCGCACTTTCGGCTGCCTCGCTTATCGGCAAGAACTTGGTGGTGACGGCTGGGCCGTCCACTGCCGCCGTGGCGCTGACGGCCAACAAACTCAACCTGTGCCAGAACTCATCGGCCAATGCGTCGGCGCTGTTCACCCTGCCCACCGCTGCGGCGGGGGCATGGCTGGACATCCACATCAACGCCTACAGCACGGTCGGCACCGACAGCATCAAGATCAAGACGAACTCCACGGCGATCAGCGTGGGCGCGAACAGCAGCATCGACGTGCTCGTGTTCGGTGCGGTGAGCCAGTACGTGCGGCTCGTGGGTGCGAGTGCAACGAATTGGGTGATTATGTCGCTCTCTACGGGTGTCTCGCTCGCCGCGACCACCTAAACGGCAACCCCTTAATCCCTCGTAAGGAAAGCCCATGACTAGCGAAGAAACCAAGGCGCTCCCGCCCGAACTGGGCGGGGTGCCGGTACGAACCAGCGAAGTGATCCCGGTGGAACAGGCCCGTAAGAAGGTCGCCATTATCGGGTTCACGAACTCGCGTAAGCTCGCCCCGTGGGACGATGGCGAGTGGGAGATTTGGTGCATCAACGCGCTGTATAAGTTCAAGGACATCACGCGCGTCACGCGCTGGTTCGATCTGCACGACCGGGAGAAGATCGACCCGCACCGGCTGGCCCAATACGCGAAGTTCGCTGAGTCCAACGTGCCGGTCTATCTGCAACAGGAGTGGCCCGACATTCCCACGAGTGTCGAGTTCCCAGCCGACGAACTGCGTCTGCGGTTCGGTCGGCGCTACTTCACCAACACGATCAGTTGGCTCATCGCCTACGCGATGATACACCTGGGTATGGAGGAGATCGGGATTTGGGGCGTGGACATGAGCCAGGACACGGAGTATCGGCACCAGCGTCCGAATGTCGAATACTTCATCGGCGTAGCTGAGGGGCTGGGCATCAAGGTCACGGTGCCCGAATCGAGCGACTTGATGATGGCTACGCACGAGTACGGCTACGGCACTGACCAGGGGCTACGCAAGAAGCTG
>JBDGZZ010000412.1:0-5667 GCA_039588335.1 Gemmatimonadota bacterium
CCCGACCGCCAGCTCCGCCCTTGGACTCTACCATCAGCCAATCAGCTGGTGGTACCATGTTGGCATCGGAGAAGACATAAAACGGTGGGGCAGCCCCCACTTCGACTCCCGCGACCAACAACCTGTCGTAGAACGGTGACTCCATGATGTCCAGCCGGACCGCCACGTCAGGCCCCGGCTGACCACTCTGTCCCCTCTTGCCACCGCCCCCGAGGAATGAGAACGCATGCCGCGAGCACGAATAATCCGGGTAGATCACCCGACTGACGTTTACAGACGGCTTGGCCAACAAGAATGCGTTCAACCGAAACCCCGTCATCATACTCCTCACCGGGTCTCCGTCTGTGTTCCACGTACCGTCCTTTCTCGCAGCTGCCTCACCACTCGTCAGGCGCAGGAACACCACATGCAAGGCAGGTGGATTGTCATCGTCATAACGAGTCGAGAAAGGAACAACCGATCCGTCCTCCAGTATCGCGTCATAGGACGTGCGAACGACGTTGCCAGGGCAAACCCACTCCCCGTCGGTGAGCATGCGGATCTCGACTATCCGAGCCACGAGGGCAGGATCCGGTGCAAAATCTGGCGGAGGTTTGCTCGAACAGGCGGCCAAGACCCCTAGTATCGTCAGCAACACCACAGCTTTCGACCGTGAGGCTCGGCCGGCGGTGTTGCATCGACTTCTATTTGACGGTCTGACCATTCCAGCCTGGGGCTCCATTGTTCCCGGACCTGTGCTCCACCCCCTGCCCCACCCACAGGAATATCAGGGAGCAAGTATAAAGCGTTGTCGTACAGCGTGTTGGGGCTTTCGATGAACGTTGCATGAACAAACCTTCAAGCCCCCAGGCGAGAGTCACCCGCCCCTCGTATGCATCTCTTTGTGGGGATCCGTTCGCAGGCCATCGAGTCCGTAGAGTACCCCCCGGTTGTGTACCGCCAACCTCTCTGCAGCACCACGGTCTGACCTTTCAGACCAACTCCGGCGGATCAATTCGGCCAATTCTGTGTCTGACGCGCCCTCCCTGAGGGGACTCTTCAGATCGATCCCAGACTCAGCGTACAGACAACGGTACCACATGCCATCGGCCGTGATCCTGCTGCGATCGCAGGACCCGCAAAACGGCTCAGTGGTGGACGCGATTATGCCGAAGGAAGTCCCGTCGGGCAGCTCGAACCGGTCGGCAGGTGCGCGATTCGCAGCCTCGCCCGCTCGAATCGGAGTCAACGTCCCATAATGATCGCTGATGCGGGCCAACATCTCCGACCGGGGCACTACGTCGTCGCTCGACCAGCGCGTGGCCCCACCAACGTCCATGTACTCGATGAACCGGACCTCCACCCCACTTTCACGCCCGAATTCCAGCAGATCTATGAGTTCGTCATCGTTCAAGCCCCTAATGACCACGGTGTTGAGCTTGCTGCGCCGAAATCCCAATCTCGCCAGAGAGTCAATGCCTTCGAGCACATCCTGGTGACGCCCGCTGCGCGTGAAATCCACGAAACGATCGGGCTTGAGTGTGTCCAGACTGACGGTCACCCGCGTGAGGCCCGCACTCTTCAGCAACTCCGCAAACCGCGCGAGCATGATCCCGTTCGTCGTTACGGCGATGTCTTCTATTTGCACGTTCTGCGACAGTAGTGACACCAGATCAGGCAAGTCGTGTCTCAGAAGAGGCTCGCCGCCAGTGATCCGTACTCTGGTCACGCCGAGCGAAGCAAACGCTCCAACGATCTGGTTGATCTCCTCAAACGCCAGAATCGACTGTCGCGGAAGCCAAACGTAGTGATCTTCCGGCATGCAATACCGGCACCTGATGTTGCAGCGGTCGGTGACGGACACCCTGAGGCTCGCCAGAGAACGGCCCAATCGATCGACGGGTAGTTGGGTTTTTGGGGCAACCATTGTGACCGAACAACTTAGACGTGACACCGTTAGTACGGTAGGTGCAGTGCCTGGCCGAACCACATCCACGATAGACGGCAGCCGCGGGTCGAATAGATTGCTTGCAGCTGACCGCCCATTGTGTGCGGGCTGGAAGTGTTCGCCCCAGTGAATAGCCGGAGATCCAGACATGCCAATTGGCTACCGCGTCCACCGATTCACCAACCCGTTGACCCCACTCCGAGCCCTCGTGCCGTCGTTGGCCGTCCTCATGGTGTCGTGTGATGTAGGCGGGTTGGACCTATCACCCGGTGTTTCTTGGGAACTCGCCCAGCATCGTGCTGCAACCGTATCGAACGTCCGATACGACTTGACGCTGAGGATCCCGGGAACGCTGGAAGAGCGTATTCGAGGGACAGAATCCATCACCCTCGACCTCAGCGACACAACACACCCATTGGTGCTCGACTTCCGCTCTCAGCCCGAAGACGTCTTGTCTGTACACGCGGCTGGAGAGGAGCTGCCTTATGAATTCGAGAACGCACACATCGTCATTTCCGGACAGGGCCTCAACGTGGGGCGCAACACCGTCGAGATCGATTTCCTGGCGGGCGACCTCTCCCTCAATCGCAACCAGGATTTCCTTTACACACTTTTTGTCCCGGACCGCGCAGCCACGGCGTTCCCGTCGTTCGATCAGCCCAACCTAAAGGCCGTCTTCCAACTGGCCGTGGAGACGCCCGATACCTGGGAAGCCGTGGCTAACGGCCCTCTGGTCGAGGCAGACACATCTGACGGACGGGTCACGCGCAGGTTCGGGCCGACCAGACCCATCAGCACCTACCTGTTCTCTTTTGCCGCAGGGGAATTCGAAGTGGAAAAGGCAGAGCGGTCCGGAAGAGTAATGCAGATGTACCACCGGGAGACCGATGTCGAAAAGGTCGCCCGAAACCGCGATGCCGTTTTCGACCTCCATGCGACGGCCCTGGAGTGGCTCGAGGAATACACCGGAATCGCCTATCCGTTCGACAAGTTCGATTTCGTGCTCATTCCGTCCTTTCAGTACGGCGGAATGGAACACCCCGGTGCGATCCTATACCGCGCGTCTAGCTTGCTGTTAGACGAGTCCACCACTCAGAACCAGCGATTGGGGCGTGCCAGTCTCATAGCACACGAGACAGCACATATGTGGTTCGGTGACATGGTTACCATGAACTGGTTCGACGACGTCTGGACCAAGGAGGTCTTTGCCAATTTCATGGCGGCAAAGATCGTGAATCCGTCGTTCCCGGAAATCAATCACGACCTCCGATTCCTCCTGCGTCATTATCCGGCCGCATATGCGATTGACAGAACTGAAGGGGCCAACTCGATACGTCAGGAACTCGACAATCTCTTGAACGCAGGTACCCTGTACGGGGCCATCATCTACCAGAAGGCACCGATCGTCATGCGCCACTTGGAGCAGTTGATCGGGGAAGACACGTTCCGGTCCGGTATGCAGGAATACCTCGAGAGCTTGTTCAAGCCGAAGTGGACATCGGCGACGACGGCAGGGTTCGATCTCTCCGGCTGACCCAGTCCGATCCCGCCGGTCAAGAGAGAACGTGGGTTCAGCAGCTTCAGGTCACGTTGGGTTGGCAGGGTAGCGTGGAGTCAGCTCCTGTGCATCTGAACGAAGCAACGGTGGACGTAACGGTGACGAGTGGACTCAAAGCGCCTCGATTCGTGTTGGCTTCAGGCGGTGGAATGGGATACGGCCTGTTCCGAATCGACTCGGCGAGTACCACCTACCTGCTCGACCACCTGAGCTCGATCGAAGATCCGGTAACCCGCGCAGTCTCCTGGGTGACGCTGTGGGATGCCATGCTGGAGGGGAGCGTCGAACCGGAACGTTTCATCGAGGCAGCCATGGCTGCCCTGATGGAAGAAGACGAGGAACTCATCATCCAGCGAATCCTGGGCTATCTGAGCGATGCCTTCTGGCGTTACAGCCGCCCAGCGGAACGGGAAGCTATTGCGCCCACGCTGGAGGAACTGCTCTGGGCACAAATGGAGCGGTCAGCCACCACGAGCCGTAAGGCTGCCTTTTTCAACGCTTACGTCTCCCTTGTTCTCAGCCAGCCCGGCCAAAAGAGACTGCTGGAGGTGTGGCGCAAGACGAGGGAAATAGAGGGGCTGCGGCTCTCGGAGCGCGACTACACGTCGATGGCCGAGGAACTGGCGCTGCGGGGTATCTCGGAGGCCCAAGAAGTACTGTCAGGACAACTCGAGCGAATAGAGAACCCCGACCGGCGGGCCCGGTTCGAGTTCGTGTTGCCGGCATTATCGGCCAATCCGGCAGTGCGCGATTCCTTTTTCCAGAGCCTAGAGGACCCCGCCAACCGTGAACACGAGCCCTGGGTGCTGACGGGTGTTTCATCGCTACATCATCCGTTGCGTTCGGAACAGGCGCGCAAGTACATCCTGCCGAGCCTCGAGCTATTGGAGGAGATACAGTTGACAGGCGATATATTCTTCCCTAAGCGCTGGCTGGATGCCACATTGAGCGGCCATTCCAACCCAGAGGCGGCCGACGCCGTACGGGAGTTTCTGCAGGCACATAGGGGCTATCCGCCGCGGTTGAGGATGAAGATCCTACAGTCTGCCGATCCGCTGTTCAGGGCTGCCAGAATGGTGTACTGAGCTGCGGAGTGTCCCTTTGGAAGGACATTTCCTTGCCTCAAGTACGCCATAATTGCACTCTGCGCGGGTCGCTCTCGCGATAGAAATTGTGGGCGATTCACGTGTATTGTAGCTAACCCTAACCGATGAATGGAGTTGCGGTGTTAGTGAAGGCGTTTGGGAACCCTGGCACAGATTTGGCTATTTTCCATGGTGGAGGCCCGCACCGGCCTAGACATGGACCCCTGAAATGGAGTACGACATGACCGGGTGCACCGACAGCAGTCTTCCGGTAATCTGCCGGGAACTCGACGAGACGATCGAGAATCTCGTTTCCGTCGTCGAGGATCTGCTGCAGCGCCTATCGGATGCCGCGCCAATCGGGACCGAGACGGAGGGATCCGGTGCGAGGCTGACAGTGCCCCTTCGTTTCCCAGACGGCATCGGACAGGGACAGGTGGTAGCTTCACTGTTCCGCTGGCGCGAGGCAGTCCGCCTCGACATTGAGATCGTCCACAACCGGACGTTCACCCGACCGGACGGAGGTGCTTCGGATCGCAGGTGCTTCCTGAATGATTACGAAGCTTCCGTAAAGCTACCGGTTGGAACCAGCGAGCTGCCTGAGGAGTTCGAGCGTCAGGTTATCTCTGGCGTGCTAGCAGCTCGGGACGCGGTCCAGCGCTACAATCGCCGGAGCCAAGCACCGTGGTGCCAGGTGCGAGTCGCAGCCGTCTGAACGGAATCGAGAACCGAGATGCGTCAAGGGCGGGGGGATCTTCCTCCCGCCCTTCTTATTTCACCTACCTTCACTACCGCCAGAGCCGACTTCAGGCCCACCTCCGACCAATACCGTGGTAGCCGCCCATGAGTTGGCCGGGTCGAGTGTGTACCGAGCGTCTCCGATATGGACGGTGTAGGTGCTGCCCGAACTCTCAACTTCGAAGTAGGGAAACCTTGCCCAGCTCATGAATTTCCGTGGCCGCGGTCCGCGAATGGCGGCGGCTACGGCAGGATGGTCCGGCAGACGATCCAACGTGTAAGGCTCCCAGACGAACATCGGCCGGCCAAACCACCGCAACGCCCCGAACCGATACACTTCCGCATCCTCGACCACGACT
>JBDGZZ010000413.1:0-3387 GCA_039588335.1 Gemmatimonadota bacterium
TCCGCAACGACCCTCGGCCCGTCATCGAGGGCCGCGATCCCCAGCTCGAGGCCGCCGTGCAAGAGGCGCTCCGCCTCCTGGAGACCCAGCGGATTGAGCTCATGCCCGAACCGCCGCCGCCGGTCCGCTGGCAGCGGCCGAACCGCCGTGGCGGCTGAGCATGCGGCCCACGTTCCACGGACCCGCTTAGTGAACAAGAGCCCTGCCGTCCTTCGGACGGCAGGGCTCTTGCCCGAGCCGAGTATGTCCTATTCGATTCCTGTTAAGGTCATGTCACTTGCCAGACCGCCAGACGCACCTATCGGAAAGCCGTTCTGCAGCAGAATCTGCCAGTTGAAGTTACGGACGTCACCGACGATGTTCCCATGTTTCTGGGTCCAGTCGGCGACTATGAAGTTCGGAGTAACGTCTCCCAGCACCCCCCCACCCGTAGCGACTAGCCTCGCGTTCGTGCAGGCCAACATCGATGGCCCGATATGTTGGTCACAGAGCCCCGCCAAGTTGGAGAGGCAGAGGCCAGAGGAGCAGTTTACAGTGATGAGTACCAATTTGTCAGCTGGGGCAATAAGACATTCGAGATAAGTGTCGCCGACGACGCCGGAGCACGAAGAGGTGCAACCTCTCTCATGCCACGTGTCATGTATAGCGCCCTTTTCTGATAGCGCCCCCATTCCCTCGAGATTGTCGGAAGGGTCCCTCACGAAGACGACTATTCTCTGATTTGTGTCGACTAGGTAGCCGAGTGTAGGCCAGGGATTCCCAGGTAGCTTCTTGAATATGGTCAAGTCGCCATTCTCGAGTCGCTCCGGCGTTGGAGCCCCCCTTTGGAGCGCGCTGTATATGAGATTCTTCAAAACGAGGTTGTTGGGGCTCTGATCACCGAACGTTATGACGATTACCTCGTTTCGATTCCCCGCATGATTCAAGAAGTTGTTGAACTCATTCATGAAGTTGTTGATCGGAAGCCCCTTACCGGCACTGCCGTGACAGGTCACAAGGACGCCATCGCAGATGCAGGTGTCGATGTCGAAATATCTGATGCCGTAGGCGAGTTGCTCTGTGATTGTCTTCCCTTGATTTCGATAAAAGCAGTCAGACGCGGCAGTATTCGTTGAACAATACCTCAATGAGCCACCGGCTCCAGAGCCTGCATTGTGGTTCCCCGGAAAGACGATCTCATCAAAGGGCATCTCGCACATTAGCGGTAAGCCGTTGCATACTCGCCAGATCGATCCGTCCGGCTCGTCTCCCCAGGCTGTGATCTTTACGTCGTCCAGGTACGCCGTGTCACCGCCGTTCATGAAATCTGCCGTGATCAGCAGATTTGTTACGTTCGACAAGACGTTCCTTATCTCCGCCTCGCTTGCAGCGTGCCCGTCGATTTCCCAGACTCGTTCTCGTCCGCCGATCGTTGACGGCGCCGTGCTCAGGCTGAGCGCGACCAGCTGCCACTGATACGGATAGTCGACTTGGAAGGCGTCCGGAAACGTCATCGACAACTGGCCGTGCGCGTCGGACTCGATGGTCACGTTCCACAGACCGGACCGCGCTATCCACGAGTCGCCTCCCGAGACCTTCATCCAATACCTCAGCTGCTTCCCGTAGTTAACCGATAGATCGGCGCCCTCACGCAACTCGGGCGGGGCCCGGAAGGCCATGATGTCGCTCGTCGCATCGGTGAGTGAAATGCAGCCACCCATCCCGCCCAGGCACACATCGCCCGTAACCCATTGGACCGGCTCGTCGCCGTTGTCCCAGGAAGTCCACCCCTCGGCGCTCGACCCGAAGCGGCTCCAAAAGCCGGTGACGGCGATCGAGGTTGACCCCCTGACGTTGCCGAAGGTCGCCACGATCTCGGCCTCGCCGATCCCCACCGCAGTCACCAGGCCGCTCCCGTCGACCGTCGCCACCAGTGGCTGGGTCGAGCCCCATTGCACCTCGCCGTTCACTTCGCCCCCTGCACTACTCGCAATGGTCGCCACGAGCTGGACCGTCTCACCGAGCAGAAGCACGGTCTGCGACGGCTCGACCGTCACACTGAGGTCGCCGATCTCAACCTCGATCTCCAGATCACCGACCAGCGGGTACAGCACGACCGTCAGCGGCGGGTTCGCGCCGGCGACTACATTCACCGTCACCTCGCCACGGTGCGTCTCGATCGCGTTGGCGTCGTAGGCCCGAACCACGATCGTCCGGCCGGACCCGGCCGGCACCGTTATGACGCCCGACGCCTGGCCTCCCTCACCGATCGGGATGTTGAAGATTAGCGGCTCCGGGATGTCGGCGGCCGTCACCTCAACTACCAGCGCGGCGATGTTGGTGCCCGCGAGATTCGCGCTGAGGTGCAGCTCGGCTACGTCCAACTCTCCCAGGGGATGCGTCGGACCGTCCTGGCAGCCCACCCAAAACAGAACCGTCAGCGAGGCGGCGAGAAACGAGAGGCGGCGAGATCTCTGCGTTAACATGACCGTCTCCATTATCACGGCGAGTAGAACCTAGATGAGGATATCTTATCGTTGAAACCACCGAGGTCCGATAGAACCTGGACCTGTCCGGTGCCAACGAGCGGCAGTACCGCACCACCGTAGGTGTGGTTCTCAAACAGGAAATAAGCTGTGCCCGGCGGAAGCCTCCAGGCCACGGAAGAGCCCTTGTCGTTGAATCCCCATTGTCCATCGACATAGATGTGATGGTAGTTCGGCAGGTAATGGCCGCTGGTCCCAAACAATACTAGACGCCGGTCTTGAAAGCCTTTGTCGTCGTATAGGATGATCCAGTAGTCGCTGACTTCCTGCGGCCATCCGAATTCGATCATCTTGAGCTTGAGATCCGATGTGAAAGGTTCGACACTGTACAGGGCGAGCTTACCGTCATGATTGACGTACAAGCCGGCCCCGCCGTCGAAGTTCCCGTGGTCGCCGGCATAGAAATGCGTGTTGGCCATCATCGTCAGCTGCGGATTCTCGAGCGACGCGTTTCCGAATTCCACGCGATAGAGCTCACCCCAGTCCGCTCCGGTCAGCCAGTTGGTGTTGTCGGTTCCTAAAAGGTAGATCTCACCATCCGGCTGCATGATGAAATCCATGTTCTGGTTCCCATGGAATACCGGATCCTGAACCCCGTCCCATTGGGCCACGAAATGGAAGCCGTCAAAGATGTGTCTTGTGTTGGAAAGGTAGAAATCCAGCGGACCGTCGTGGCCGTCGGTGAGTACGGCCAGCAAATAATGGCCTTCGTGCGGCCCGCTCGGGAACCTGGTCAGGGCGACAGCACCGGCCTTATTCCCGGAGCCGCCACTAGGCCGCCTAACGATGGCATTCTCATACCTGTCCGATAGGTCATAGAGTTCTTCCACGTTGCCCTGGGGTGCGAACAAGAAGTGGATCT
>JBDGZZ010000414.1:0-3362 GCA_039588335.1 Gemmatimonadota bacterium
CCCCGTGTCGTCCAACTCGATCACGCTGGACCTGGGAGATGCGGACCCAACGCTAACGACGGCGGTGGTTCCCGGTGGGCAAGCCGGTGTTGCAACGTCAATCACAATACAGGCACGCGACGCAGGCAACAACGATCTCACGTCGGGTGGTGCCACCGTAGCCGTATCGGTCGCGGCGGGTCCGAATGCAGATTCAACGGTCACCGTGGTGGACAACGGCGACGGTACATACAGTGCGACATACACGCCCACGATTGTGGGTACTGACGAATTCTCCATCACGCTGGACGGAACGGGAATCGGTGGCGGGCCGCACAACAGCGTTGTAGTTCCCGGACCGGGGTCTGCCGCTCAGACAACTGCTACGGTACCGGAAGGCACTGCGGGTTTCGTCACGCTAATCGATATTCAGGCTCGCGACGATTTCAGCAACGCGCTGATTGCAAGCGGCGGGATCGTAGCGGTCACGGTAACAACCGGGCCGAATGCAGGTGCAACGGTCACCGTGGTGGACAACGGTGACGGAACCTACGAAGCGAGCTACACTCCACAGCTCGCCGGTACCGACAACTTCGAGATCAGCCTCAACAGCGTTGTGATAGGCGGTGGACCGTACTCAAGCGTTGTGACCGCGAGTGACGCGTCGCCCGCTCAGACTACGGCCACCGTACCGGCTACCGGCACGGCCGGCATTGTCACGACTATCGTTGTTCAGACGCGCGACGTTAACGGCAACGACCTGACCAGTGGTGGTGAGACGATCGGTGTCGTAGTAGCCGGTGCCAATGCATTGGCCGCGGTCAACATCGTTGACAACGATGACGGAACGTACACCGCAACGTACACGCCTACTACGGCTGGGACAGACGACGTCAACATCACGCTGAACGGGACGACCATAGGGGGCGGACCGTACAGCAGCGTTGTCGGACCCGCACCTGTTTCGCCCGCGCAGTCTACGGCCACGGTGCCGCCCGGGAACGCCGGTGCCGTAACGACCATAGTCGTCCAGGCCAGAGATGCATTTGGCAACAACTTGACAACGGGCGGTTCGGTGGTGGCAGCGACCGTGACCGGTGCAAATGCCGGTGCGGTTGTCACGGTCGTGGACAACCTGGACGGAACCTACACGGGTACCTATACGCCAGCTGTTACCGGCACGGACAACATAGCCATCACACTAGACGCGGTGGCAATAGGCGGAAGTCCATATACCAGCGTTGTCACCGCAGGTGGCCCCGTGCAGCTGGGCTTCCTGGTCGAGCCGAGTAACGTCGTGGCCGGTAGTCCGTTGGTGGACATTCAGGTCGCCGTACAGGATGCCGCCGGTAACACGGTACCTTCGGCGGCAGCGTCGATCACGTTGGCCATTGGGAATAACCCGGGGGCCGGAACGCTTTCGGGTGTGACCACGGTCAACACTATCATGGGAGTGGCTACGTTCAGCGGGCTTAGTATCGACAAATCCGGTGGTGGCTACACCCTGGTGGCGACTTCGGTCCCGCCCTTAACACAAGCCACCAGCGTTGCCTTCAATGTCACTCCCGGAACGGCAACACAGTTGGCGTTCACTCAGCAACCCACTACCACTGTCGCAGGTGCTGTCATTCCTGCCGTGACTGTGACCGCGCTGGACGCCAATGCGAATATTGACACTTCGTACACAACGGCCATCGGTTTGGCGATCGCAGACAATCCGGGTGGTGGTACGCTAACGGGGGGAGAAGCAGTTGCAGCGGTAGCAGGCGTAGCCACCTTTAGCAATCTCAGCATCGATGGCGCCGGCGTCGGGTACACTCTGCAGGCGACTTCGGGTGCCCTCACGCAGACCAGTGCCGGTTTTGACATAACGCCCGGGACCGCAACACAGCTGGCGTTTTTGGTTCCGCCAAACAACACCCTGGCTGGGCAGACCATAGCACCGCCCGTTCAGGTGGCGATACAGGATGCACTTGGCAACGTTGTGACGACAGCGGTCGATGCAATAACGGTTGCGATAGGGACGAATCCAAGCACAGGTACGCTCACGGGCACGCTCACTGTGAATGCTGTCAACGGCGTGGCCACCTTTGCCGATCTCTCAATTGAGGCAGCTGGAGTAGGCTATACGTTGACGGCGGACGGTGGTGGGCTGCCGCAGATCATCAGCCCCACATTCGATATCGAAGTTGGAAGCGGCAACCAGCTGGCATTCTTCGTACAGCCTGTCACCACCGTTTTCGGATCTACGATTCCTGCCATCCAGGTAGAAGTTCAGGATGGGGCAGGTAACAGGGTCACAACCGCCACAGATTTGATCAGCTTGCTGATTCAGACCAACCCAAGCGGTGGTTTGCTTTCAGGGACGACCGAAGTAGCTACCGTCGCCGGACTGGCGACGTTCTCCGATCTTCAGATCGATCAGTCTGGGGTCGGGTACACACTGATAGCGCTGGGAACCGGGCTGATCGCTGACGTAAGCACTGCGTTCGACATAACCCCTGTGCCTACCACGGCGGCGATCACGGCGAACACTCCCAATCCCTCCACCGTGGGGCAGGGAGTAGTCGTCACCTACTCGGTGACGTCAACTGCGGGAACCCCGACCGGAAACGTTACGGTGAGCGATGGTCTTGACAGCTGCACCGGGACAGTCGCCGCCGGGACATGCACGATCACGATTACCACCGAAGGTGCGCGCACCCTTACGGCAACTTATGCTGGGTCGGCGAACTATCTGACGAGTGCCGGCACTGCTGCCCAGCAGGTGAACGCCGTACCGACGGTGACATTGGCCGCAGCGCCGCTGACAGTCGCTGAAGCAGCTGGGGTATCGACGCTCACCGCTACGCTATCGGTGGTGTCCGGACAGGATGTCACAGTAACGCTGGGCTTGACCGGCACCGCGACGCAGACTACCGACTACACACCGTCGACGACGAGCATCGTCATTGCAGCCGGTGCCACCACAGGCACGGCGACGATTGCTGCAGTTCAGGATGCATTGGATGAGCCCAATGAGACGGTGATCGTAGATATCTCGGCGGTGACCAACGGAACTGAGTCGGGAGTCCAGCAACAGACAGTGACGATCACCGATGACGATGCGGCACCAACGGTGACAATGACGGCGACGCCTTTGACCATTGCCGAGGCGGTTGAGGTTTCAACCCTGACTGCCACGCTGTCAGCTGTGTCTGGCCTGGACGTGACGGTGACGCTCGCGTTTACCGGGACCGCGACCAACGCAACCGACTACACGCCGTCTCTCACCAGTATCGTGATACCGGCGGGAACACCGTCCGGCACGGCGACGATTACTTCTGTTGACGATCTCGTGGATGAGGCCAATGAGACGGTGATCGTGGATGTCTCGGCCGTGA
>JBDGZZ010000415.1:0-3358 GCA_039588335.1 Gemmatimonadota bacterium
GGGGCGACCTCAATCCCAGCGTACAGGTGAAGCTCATCTGGGGCGTCATTCTGGGCGCACTCGGACTCGTGATGATTCTGTCCAACAGCATCGATGCCGTAAAGGCGATCATCGCGGTCTCGGCCATGCCTTTCGTTTTCATTGTGCTGCTGCTGGTGGTGTGCCTGCTCAAATCCCTTAAGATGGAGGCTCGGTGATGTCCTGGGACAATCTCGTCGATACGCTGCTCAACGTCACGGTTTTCGTCTTTATCGGAGTCCTCATCTGGCTCTACCTCAAGGAAGTACCGGATAGTGCCGGCTCCGACAGGGAAAGGAAGAAGGAACAGGGTTGAATGAGACGGTCAGTTTTTGCCCTTCCTGTTCCGCCAAGCGCGCCACCCTCTGGGCCGAGTTCGTCCGGGAGCAGGTGATCCGCCCCGTCCCGCACCGGCATCAAAGTCTTCGCGCTCCCCAAGGTCCTGCGGCCGGCATTCCGGCATCGACGAAGGCTTCTCCCCAAACTCGCCCTGTGCACCTGGAAGGCTCTTTCCTCGTTCCTCCGTGAAGACACGAGAAACGAGGCTCTTCCCGCCGCCATCGTCTCCATCCAAACTGCCGGGGAGTTTTTGAACTGGCATCCCCACCTGCATGTCCTGGCTCCCGCGGGGGCCTTCAGGACGGACGGCAGTTTCGTCCACTCCCGTGCCTTCGATACCATCGTCCTGCGGGGCCTGTTCCAGGCCAACGTCTTGACCCTGCTGCTCAAGGAACGGATGATCTCGCCGGAACTGGTCGAGCGGATGAGGGAATGGCGACACTCGGGGTTTCATGCTTACACCGGTACCTTGCCAAGGGCACCGTCCCCGATCACGGAGAAGCTGGTGGGGGCGATACAAGGGCCGGACCTCGTAGCAGAAGATTTCCCCGCTGTCATCACGCACGGCCCTCAGTTGCGTCCTGTCGAACTCCGGATGGAACGATACAAATTCTTCGCCTTTCCCGACCGCTGCTGCGGCGTCCATCCCATTGAGCACACGGTAATTGAATTCCGGGGAGACGGGAACGACTTCCCAGCCGTCGTCCTCCCGGTCGAGAAACGCACGGTTTCAAGATCACTGATATTGGTCGCCCCGTGCAGTATCAAGCGATACCTCACGGGCGCAAGAGCCCCAGAGGTGATCTCCGCCGAATCCGAACGGTACCTGCTGTCTTTCTATCCTGCCTCTGTCGGATCGGCCACGATCTGATAGATCACCGTACCACCGCTGAAATACGGCCGGTAGTATGCACCGCCGAAGACGTAATACTTGGTACCCGTCACCACCACCTCGTTGGTTGCGGAAGGCAGTTCGTAGATGATCGCGCCGACCGGCGGGGTTACGACCTCGTACCCGCCATCGACCTGGAGATAGTAGGCTCCACTGCAGTTGGAGTAGGCGGTGTCGCCGGCGTAGATGATAGTGCACTGGGCCGGGAGGGCCTGAACGATAACACCCGTCGGTGGGGGAACGATCACGTAGGTCGTACCCTTTGGAGCGTAGTACACACCGCTTGAGTAATAGTACGTTGTGGTGCCCACGTAGACCGTCGTGTGAGCGGGGGGCAATGTCGCAATTGCCGCTCCCACCACGATGCCTGCCGCAAAGGCAGCGCCGCCGTAATACCCGTGCCAGTGACCGTGCCAGTCGTCCCAATGGTCGTTGTAGTGGTGGTCGTCGCCATAATCCTGCCAGTCCTCCCGTGCGTCCTCCCGATAATCCTGTCGCTTGTCCAACTGCTCCTCCCGGGTCTCGGTGCGTGTATCCTGTCGCTCAGTGCGTGACTCCTCCCGGGTTCCTTGTTTTTCGGTGCGCGACTCCTGCCGTGTACCTTGTTTCTCGGTGCGGGATTCCTGGCGTGTTCCCTGCTTTTCGCCACGTGATGCCTGGCGTGGTGTCCCCTGGGTCTGCTGCCTGCTTCCCTGGCGTTCAGTTCGAGTCCCCTGCCGGGCCCCGCTCCGGTCGTAACTTCCGGAACGGCTCCCGTAGCTTCCACTTCTGCTTCCCGGACCGGAACTGCGGGAAGCCGAGGATCTGCTCCCCGAATGCCGGATGCTTCCGTAACCACCGCCCCCTGCAGCCCGACTGCTGGAACGGCTGCCGCTGAAACTGCGGCTGCTACCACGACTCCCGCCGCCACCGCTGAAGCTGCGTCCCCCCCCGCCACGACCTCCCCCGCCGCCTCCACGTCCACGGGCAGAAGCAAAGTCCACGAACAACAGGGTTCCTATGGCAATCAACACCGTGAGGAGGCTCGCCAAATACTTGACCTTCGATCTACTTGTCATGGCCGGCCTCCTTTCCTTTCGTCTTTCCTTTCGTCTTTTCTTTTGTCTTTTCTTCGAGATCCACTTCCGTCAGAAAGGCAATCTTGTCGAGGTTCGCCAATGCCGCCACCTCTACCTCGAACAGGACGTCCGGCAGGCGGGCGTCCAGGTCCCAATCCGTGAGAATCGCCTGGTACTGGGGCGATTCCGGAAGCGCCTTGTAGGTGATAAGGATCTTCCGGGGAACCATCTGGAGCCCATCCTCGATCCAGATCTGCCAGTCTATGTATTTCGTGACGAAGGCGAGATGATGACAGCGCACCCCCTCCACATCGTGGAGCCCGACGTAGAAGCCGAACTGCACTTCTTCAATGAGCGCCTCATAGATGTCCGGATACACGAGATCCGCAAGGGGAGGGCTAAAATCGTACTTCTCCACCAGGTGGTCCATCAACGCGCCCAGTTCCCCCGGAACGTCTTCCACGGTAGCATACACGCCAAGACTGCCGTCCACCAGGATCGCGCGTTTCCCGTCATACCAGAAGCGCTTGTTCCCCATGTCTCCCAGTCGTTCGGCGTAGACTCGATCCGGTCTTCTCACGGCGGTCTTGATCTCAGCGGAATACTGGAGTTTCTGCCCGGTGGGCAGGGTGTCGTCGAAGGAGATCTTCCCGCGGAAGCTGAACTGCTCCACCGATTTCATGTAGTCGCTCATGGCCCTGAGGATCAGTTCCGCCCGCGGGCCGATGAGCGGCTCCAAGGTCTCTTCCGCGCTCTCCGCCGTCCTCCCGCCGACACCTTCCTCCGCCAGACACAGCCCGGGCCCCGTTGTGCCCAAAACAAGAGTCAGCGCCAGGCTCACCACCAGCAGGACTGCCGGTCGTGGTAATCTCGCATGCATATTCATTCCTCCCTGTCTTCGTTTTACTTCCCGGTATTGGTAAAGCGTGTCCTGCCAAGACTGCGCATGGTTGATTTTGGGGGATTCAGACCGCCGCTACTCTGTTTTCGGCGACGGCACCTTGTAGAGAATACAGTAGAGCACGGGCACCACGATCATGGTCAGCACGGT
>JBDGZZ010000416.1:0-3601 GCA_039588335.1 Gemmatimonadota bacterium
ACAGCGAGGGATCGGCGATCGAGGCGTGACTCACGAGCCATATGGCGAAGGATTTGTTCGTAGCGTCTACCGCCTGGATCCGCTTCCGAGGTGACCGCGGTTCCCGCAAGAAGATGTCCTGCAAAGCTCTCGATCAGCTTGTCCCATAGGTAGCTCACTTCATCGGCGCGTTTCTTCTCAACAAATTCCGGCCTTCTCTGTGTATGCTCCCAGATTCCCTCTACAAGCGTAAGCACCTCGTTTGGTTCCCACGCATCTGCTCCGCTAGGAGACTTAAAGCAATGCTCCCCCTCTGAGTTGGTCTTGGAGAGGTAGTAGCCGAGCAGTTCTTCGTCTCCAGCCGACGAGAGGAGGTGACCAGACCGTATGAACTCCTCCCGCCGAGTTAGATACCGAACGAAGTCCGTCACGGTGTCGAGTTCCGCTAGGATGAGATCGAGGGTGACGTCGTCAAATACATGGACGAATCCTTGGCTTCTGTCAATATCGCCAACGGCGAAGGGGCGAAGCGCGGGAGAACCAGCGCCAATGTGTGCGGTACCTTCGATGTCTGGCACGATCCGCAGGCTACCCGAACCGCCTCCGAAGTAGGTGCGACATGCTTGGCCGGCGCCGAGGGCGACTGCAACCCTGTGAACGCGTCGGACACCTGCATGCGGCAGCGCTATTGGGAGGGGTGTTAGACAACGTGAATCGAGAAACAGTCGGTCGGGATCGTTCAGCCATCGCGCAGCACCTTTCAGCTGCCTCGCAGATGCCACTACCGCCCGCTTAAACCATCGGTCCCAGGCGACAGGCGAATTCGCAGGACCCGGAAATTCAATCTGCTTGTCCGAAAAGAGAATAATGTCGTCACCACACACGACTAGTTGGTCGCAGACCTCCTTGCCATCTCCTTTGCCACATCTCCCCTGATCTCGATAGACGTTCGGATAGGTCCAAAGGGATAGAAACGACCTCTCGCATCGCTTGGCGAGGTAGCGCTCACTGGGCGTGGTGCCGGACGATCGAACAACCGCCATCGGAGTCTGAGCCTCGTTTTACCTAATAACAATGGGTAGTCGATCCGACTACCCAGCAGGGAATCCCCCTCGAATCGAGTTTCATCCTCGACTAACGGACTGTAGCTGGGTGTCGCGGTCAAATACTCGGAACCTTCCGCCATTGTTTACGTTTATGATTATCGGAGGGGCGCGTAGCGAGCAACGGCGATGTTGTCGAGGTTGGACGGCAGGCGTAGCCAGCACGGGACCTACCCTCGCTGGCTCTTCCGGGTTTCGTGTGGGTGGATTTGAGCTGGATACGGAGCAGCTGTCGGCTGTCAACCGTTGGTCGGGCAGCAGTTCAGCTGGCCGGATTTGCGTGTGCCGACACGACCTTACGATGCTGAGCCTTGGGCGAAGAGACGTCCCCTTCGCCCATACCCAGCCAAGATCGCGGCGTGGGAAGGCTGTCAAGGGCGAAGCCGCGAAGCGGGCGGCGTAGCTGCGTCTGGACGGCCTTTACACGCCGCGATAGCCCGTCTCCCGCGATTTCACGGTCGCGAGCGACCCACACGAATCGTTGAAGAGCCCCCTCGCTTTGCCTCTTCGATCCCCTCGCGGCATTCGTCATGCATGTCGCCCGACTGACCTGCGGCGATGGGGTAGCAACAGAGCAAGCAGATAGCTTCCGCCTCGATCGCCTCCCGCACCCGATCCCCATCAATCGCCTTGAACATCGCGAGCACCATTGCGACACGCTCAATCGCCCCCCAATGTTCTTCCACGGAACGGCGCGCTTCTTCTTCTGCCGCTGCCATGCCCTCCCGGCCGACACGCTCCCTCGCCATCGGGAAGTCGCTCATCCCGCTCGCGAGCACGGCTCCCATCTCCCAATCAACGTCTTCGTAGTCCCAATCAACGTCCTCATCGTCCACAAGCTCGGGATTCTCAATGGTAGCGCGTGCCCAGGCGAAAGGTCCCGCAAGACACGTCACCGCGTCCGCGGTGCCCCCATCGATCAGGCAACCACCCGACGTCCCTGGTTCAATTTCATCGGGAAGAATCGAAACGAACGCAACCTGCAGACCCCGCACAGTCGCGATCACGGCATGCGCAGCTTCATGAACAGCCTCGAGCCAGTAGACGGAGCGACAATCCGGCATCACGGACACCTTTACCCTCGCAATTCTGCCTGACCGTTCAGCAACGTATCCTGCGTGGTAGGTCGGCCTTCGTTATCGGCCTTCCTTCGGTCGTATAGTTGTCAGGAGTGGGACAACCCGCTCGTGTGTTGGGTCGAGTTGGAATACGATTTCGCACACGAGATTATTGAACTAGTCAGCGCCAGGCCTGGGACCAGTCTTCTTCTCGCAAGTCCACAGCCCTCGGCTTTCAGAAAACCCTCCTGGAATCGCCTGTTGGGCAGGCGGCCCGAAAGCTTATCGGTCCCAGCCGACGCCCTCTTTAGGTCGCCGGAAATGACTCTCGGCCTCCCCGCGCATGACACTCAACCAGTTCGCCGTGCGAACCGTGCTGGCTACACCTGCCATCCGCCCGCGATATCAAGGACTTGCGACACAAGACCCGCGGATCTTGGAATGCTGTCCCGGTCAAATACTCGGAATTTCCCGCCATTGTTTACGTTTTCCGACCTCAGGTCCAAGTGAGGTTACGCGGTACGCTCGGCGCAGCCCTCTCAATGGGCGCACTGCAGGGGCTGCTGCTCCAGAGCCGCGGAGAACCTGGCGCTCCGGCGGCAAGTAGCCGTGCTCCAGCGCCCGAGGCTCCATCGGCGAGATCGGATCTTCTGGGTATGGCTTTCCCGCCTGTGGCGGGGCTACTCGTCGTCCAGCCGGAGACCGTCTGGTTTTCCCATCCATCGGCCCATCGCTGGCCGGTCTGCGGAGACGGCTTCGGGCCGAGATGACCTTATTGACCGGCACAACCATGGGAGTTCGCGACTTGGCGTTGAGCTCCTTGGTCTGCCTCAGGCGGCATCTTCCCGAACTTCTTCTTCCAGCGATAGAACGTCTGCTCGGCAATCCCGTACTTTCGACAGACCCCGGCGCCCGGTGCCCCGGCCTCCGCCTACTGCAGCGCCAAGGCGATCTACTGGTCCGTGTAGCGGCTCTTCCGCATGCCTGCTCTCTCCCCTCATTGTGAGAAAACTAGCACCACGGTTAGACCAAGATTCGGGGTTTGGGTCAAGGGAGCCGGGGCTCCCGATTCGCATTCAAGGACAGCGGACGATGCACCGATCTCACTTGGGGGGATCTCCGGATCGGGCGGGATTTGCGCGCTCCGGAGCCGCCACGAGCGGGGAGGACCTCCAGGAGACCGCCCGACATCGGGAACCCGGAAGTCTCGCGGGAGCACAGCCTGCTTCGACGCGATGGCGAGAAATTCATCGCCGAGGACCTGAAGACCGCCAACGGAACGTTCGTGAACGGCGAGCGGATCCGCAGCATCGCCCTCGCACCCAACGATCGGATCCAGATCGGGGAGTGGACGCTCCGCTTCTGCCAGAGCCGGGACAACCCCGCCGTCACGCTTCCCAATGTCACCTACGCGTCTCATCTGAAGGACTTTCACCTGGTCGCCAACAACGAGAGCGGTCG
>JBDGZZ010000417.1:0-3287 GCA_039588335.1 Gemmatimonadota bacterium
TATCATCCCGTTACTGATCGTCTCAGCCCACATTGCAGGGTGTCCTCGAAAAGAGACATGGCGGGTGCCTCGCGGTTACCCGTTTCAGACTGTAAGCCAAGCTGTCAGAAACACTTAGCCACAGTCGTTTCTTTTCGGCATGCGCGATGCTATAGGCCATCCAAAAGGCCGCGTCACGGAGGCGCGTTCCACGGTGAACGAACCCTTTTCAAAAGGCGAAGGCATGGGGAACAGCCTAACAAGAATGATGTCGAGTGGTTGGCTCATCATAGCAATTGTCGTGCTCCTCGATTCTAGTCTGCCTGCGTCCGGCCAGGCACAGACAGTCTCGGTCGGGCCACGTGCCGGCCTAAACGCCGCAGGCGTTCTCTACCGGGATGCGAGCTCCTTCGGCAACACGCTGCCACGCGTTGGCGGCCACTTCGGCGCGGCTGCAGCCCTTGCACCGAGTCGCTTCCTTGAATTCGAGGCGGCCCTGCTTTACAGCCAGGGTGGGTTTCAGGGGCGCGGTGGCCACCCAGCCAATCTGAGGACGGACGACTTGACGCTGCCGTTGGCCGTCCGCCTACGGACCGCTTCAACGGTCTCACCCCATCTCACGCTCGGCGTGGCCGGCCGGCTCCAGCTCCGGTGTAGGCTAACGAACGTGGCTTTCGTGGGGGAGACAACGTGCGACGACCCGGTTGTGGGAACGAACTGGCGACCAGTCGAGCTTCTGGGCAGGGGCGGCGTGGGTGTGAGCTTCCCGGTGAGAGGCGGCCGGTTTCTCCTGGATGCGCTCTTGGCGGTGGGGCTCGGGGACGTGAAGGAATCCACACTTCCCCCGGGTTGGGCCCGAAGCATCGCCATACAGATCTCGTGCGCGTACCTCGTTCCCCTGAGGCAAACATGACCCACGCATCTGCAACGGCTCGTGGCACCTGGCGTTGGGTGAACGGCGCTCTGCCGATAGCCCTGGTGCTCCTCGTCTGGACTGGCTGCGGTGAAGCCGCCGTATGGCCTGAACTAGAGGCCCCGCTCGTCCCGGAGTTGCGCAACGACGGTTGGAACGTGGGGACACCGGGAAGCCAAGGGTTCGATCCGACACCGATGGCTCTTTTGGACCACGACCTCCGGACCCGTCGCATCGGCGAGGTGGACGCCCTGGTCATCGCCCGGAACGGAGTCCTGGTGTACGAGGGCTACTACGAATCAGCCACGGGCGTAGATGCCCTGCACCAGCTCAACTCGGCCACCAAGAGCGTGGCCTCCATGGTCGTGGGCGTAGCCGTCCAGCAAGGCTTGATTGAAGGGTACGATGTTCCCATCGCCGACCTGTTCCCGGATTACGCCGACCTATTCTCCGCCGACCCGCAAAAGATGGACATCACCTTGCGCCATGCTTTGACCATGACGGCCGGGCTGGAGTGGAATGACGAGGACGTCGCGAGCCGGGATCGCGACGACATCCGGCTTCTGAGCGAACCGGATGCGATGCGTTATATCCTCGAGAGGCCGGTTGCGACAGAGCCTGGGACCGAGTTCCATTACAGCAGTGCATGCTCCATGATCCTGACCGGGCTGATCCCCAGGGTCAGCGGCCTGGACGCCGGAGCGTTCGCGAAGCAACACCTCTTCGGGCCCCTGGGCATCCAGGACTTCGTCTGGGAAACAACCGACGATGGTACTACCACCGGATTCTCCGGGTTGTATCTACAAGGACGCGACCTCCTCAAGCTGGGCCAGCTGTACCTGGATGAAGGGAGCTGGAACGGCCAGCAGATTGTGCCGGCTGACTGGATCGAGGCTTCCTTCAGGCCCTGGGTAGAGCCAAGCCGGAGGGAGTACGGAGTCGAGCGGTACGGGTTCCAATGGTGGATGTACGACCATTCTCCGACGGGGAACTCGGAACGTCCGTACGGAATCTTAATGGCTAGCGGTTATGGTGGGCAAAAGCTATTCGTGATTCCGGACCTGGACCTGGTGGCGGTGTTTTACGGCTGCACCACAGAAGGGTACGAATGCGGCATATCGGACAGCGTGCCGGAGGCGGTCCTCTACCAGTACATCCTGAGAGCGCTGCAGTAGTGATAGTGCAACGGGATTGTCGTCGATTGTATGGGCCCCGGTTGAAGAAGACGGCGTTGTTGCACGGCTCCGAGTTGAAAACGAATCTCCCGTTCCCCGAGTGGACGTCACGCCACTCGAAAGCTGTCGGGCATCCCGTGGCGGTTCATCGTATTGAGGATCTTGCTCGACAGCTGCACCTCAACTCGTTGTCCCGCTAGGGTTCGACTTCGCATACTTCGACCGATGATCATCTTGTATCGGTACATGGCATTCTCGACCATGGCCCGCTTACTGTAGCCTGAATCTTTGTGCCACTCGCGCCGCCCCAGTTTTCGGATGGAACGGATTTCTTTCCTTCAATGCGGCCGACGGCCTTGGACTCAATTGGGCGTCGCGTCCAGGTGGGATGAGCATCTTTACGGCTTGTCCCTCACTCTGCGCGTGGGCGGCTTCGTAGACACCCTCGGTATCGTAGGCACCATCTGCAGAGCAGGAAGTTACTCGACCGTTGATCCGCTCGAGCAAGACGGGAACCCGAGTGCAATCATGTGTTCGACGACCAGTCAGATCCGAGGCAACGATCTCGCCAGTGTTCGCGTCAACCGCAAGGTGCAGCTTCCGCCAGGCCCTTCTCTTCGGTGGCTTACGCAGATTGCCGACGTGAATCCTGAGACCGGTACTGTCGATGAGCAGATGGATAGGTCGGTTGCTAGCGGCCGCACGAAACGGGATCTCACCGAGTGTCTTGAGCCGCCGGGAAAGAGTCGTATCGTCGGGAATGGGGATCTCCACCTCAAGGATGTCTGCCAGCGATCGCAAGAAGCCTTCAGTCTGTCGCAGTGGAAGGTGAAAGACCATGCGGATCGTCAGAGCCGCCTCAATCGCAATATTCGCGTAGATGCGTTGGCCGCCGGGTCTGCCACTGGTTGGTGCCCGCCAGGATTTGATGGCATCGTCAGAAAACCAGATGGTGAGGTCACCCCGTCTACGTAGACCCGCCTCATACTCAGGCCAATTGCGAATCCGGTATGGGAATTTCGCGTACTTGTATTGGCTGCGTTTCCGATACTTCATCGGTGACGACTCCGGATCATGGCATCACTACAACGATGCACCGGAACCCAGAGCCATGGGCGAGTAGCCCGGGCGGTTACCCGCCCGAGCCCTCTCAGATCCGAGCAAGGAGATTTCCACCACTCGGCTCTTCCGTTGAGGAGTCTTACGGAGCCCTCGCCCAG
>JBDGZZ010000418.1:0-3283 GCA_039588335.1 Gemmatimonadota bacterium
TGAAACGATCGCGTTGATGCACAATCATCCGCAGGTGTATGCGGATCTCTCTTTGATCAACTGGCTGCTGCCGCGAGCCACATTCCACGACTATCTGCGCAGGTTGGTTGAAGCAGGTCTCGGTGATCGGCTCATGTATGGCTCAGACGCTGGTGTCTGGCCGGACGCCATTCGCATTTCGGTCGAGGCTCTGGAGACAGCGTCATTTCTGACGACCGCGCAGCAGCGCAATATTTTCTACAACAATGCCGTGCGGTTCTTACGCCTTTCGCCGTGAATCTGTGCCCGCGGTTCCGCCTAACACCTATCAGGCCTTCTCTGTCAAGCGAGCGTAGGTGGACGACACGGGGAGTGGTGGTTCCCGTTGTTTGAAACGATGCCGTACGCTGGTTCTGACTCATTTCAGTTCTCGGTGCAGAGCAGGCGGAGAAGAACGACGGCTGAAGACGCCGCTCGGCAAACTGACTGTCGCCCCAAAAAAGGCCACTGATGTGCGCGCAAGAGGGCGGATGAACGCGGATGGGCGGCAGGGCGGCCCCTTACCGTCCCTTACCGTCCCTTGCCGTCTCTTACCGTCTCTTCTTAGCCGTCGCTGCCGGCCGCCACGAGCCAGCGCGGTTCCCGCTGCCGCGGGCCCTGGACAGGTGCAATAGCACAGCACATACTGTCGTTGGAATGCGCACGTTCTTTCGATGCAACAACCTCGCGGTGGCCGAGCTTGCCCCGTTGCTCAGACTGGTCGAGTCGGTCGGCCTGACCTTCATTGCAGCGGCCGTCGTGATCATGGCCTTGCCCACGAACCTTGCCGCGCAGGAAACCATTTCGCTCTTCAACACCAACGACCTCACTGGTTGGACCATTCATGGCACGGAGCTGTGGTACGTTGAGGACGGCGAGCTCGTCGGTGAGAGCGGACCGGACGCCGCCTACGGGTATCTCGCCACAGAGGCCAGTTTCAAGGATTTCGAATTGACGCTCGAGTTCTTGCAGGAGGCCGACGGCAACAGTGGCGTGTTCATCCGCTCTCACGTTGAGGGCACACGCGTCAGCGGGTGGCAGGTGGAGGTGGCTCCGCCAGGGAGACACACGGGGGGCATTTACGAGTCATACGGCCGCGGATGGCTGATCCAGCCCGAGCTCGGCAAGGAAAGCGCGCTGCGCATGGGGGAGTGGAACACCATGCATATTCGTGTGGTTGGCGACCGGGTGACCACCTGGCTGAACGGCGTGGAGATGGTGGATCTCGTCGACGAGCAGATCGGAAAGGCGGAAGGGCACATCGTCCTGCAGATCCACGACGGCGGAGGGATCAGAGTGCGGTGGCGGAATCTGCGAGTGGTGGTTCGCTGATCCGGGGAGCGGGGAGCGGGGAGCGGACCACACTTCCCCGTTAACCGATCGCAGCACCCAAAGCAAAGCCGGAAGGCTATTGGCCTCCCGGCTTTTTGCGTGCCGTAACGGCAAACGCGCTTCGCAAACCGTGTGTTCAAGTTATGGATGTGCACGAGCCGAGTCAATTGAGCGGCGGTACTGGCGGCGGGATTCGAACCCGCAAGGGCTTTCGCCCGACGGTTTGCGAAGCTGTCGCGTTTACCAGTTTCATGTAACCGGCTCCTGAATCAGCAAGCGGACCCTGGTAACCAGAAGGCAGAGACGCACGAACGATGCAAACCGTGCTGAGCCGCAGTGCGATGATAGGACGTGTGGGGCGATCTGCTTAACCGAACTTGTGCGATGCGGTACGAAAACGCGCGGGGTAGGGAAGAACCACGGCTGAAGCCCCCGGCTCGGCAAACTTACTGTCGCCAAACGTGGCAGGCCTCGACTCTCCATACTCTACCGGTGTCAAGCTGTGGTGGCGGTCGCTGGTGCCACTGCTAGGTGCGGTCTGGCCGGTGGCACTACTGATAAGCTTGGCTTACTGGTTGAGTCCGGAGAGTAGTACCGAGGAGATAGCGGACACGACATCCACATACCTTGCAATCGCAGCTCTTGTGCTCGGTGCGTACGGTATCATGGTTACCGGAACCACGATGTCTCAGCAGTACACCAAGTTCATCCGTGGCAACGTACATATCTGGACGCTACGACGGATTGTGCCCTGGGCCTTGACCTGGGTGTTGGTGCTGACCGCCACGCTAATGGGTTATGTCCTGCTGATCTTTCCTGGCGTTATCGTGGCTCTGCGCTTGTTCTGGGCGGATGAGTATGCTTTGGCGCACCGCGCCGGACCGTTCCGGGCGATCAAACAGAGCTGGGAGATCACGAAGGGAGAGGCAGGTGAGGTTTTCGTGTTTCAGCTCGTGACCGGTTTCTTGATGTGGGGAGTGTTTTTGGCGGGGTTCGGTGTGGCATCGGCCGTCGTGGCGTTCGCTTCCTTACTGGGGCCGCTGGGAATGCCATTCACGTCGTTCGCGATGCCATTGGTGTTGTTTCTCGGATATGCGGTAATGCACAGCGTGGAGCTCTCCAAGTTCTATGGCATGCGGGCGATGCATCTGCGCGGGAAATCGCCGGTAGGGACCATTAGCCTGGGGCTAGGCGACGGTCAACGCCGGCCTCGGTCGGCGGCCAAGCCCGCGGGGTGAGCACCCCAGAGAAGGCGCAAATCTCACTGCGGCAGCTGGAGTACCCCGATAACGCGCTGATGAACGCAGATGGACGCCGCTGATGAATGCGGTTGGGCGGCGGGGCGGAGGAGAACGGCGGCTTGAGCCGTGGTCATCCGCCGAGCCGCCGTTTTCCTCCCCGGGCAACGCCCTCTCACTCTCCGACCGCCGCCCGAAACCCAATCCGAGCGAAGCCACCCGCGCCACCCATCCACCGGCCCTACTCTTCCAGAACCTGAGCCACCAGGCGCGCGGAAGATCGCGGCGCCGGCAAGTGTACCGGTGGCCGATGACTGAGCCCGCCATCGCGACGACGATGCCGACGAGCATGGTCGAGAATCCCACCACCGGATCGAGGCCCGGCACGAAGCTCAGCGCCGTTCCGAGTCCAACGAGCGGCCACGGTCGCCGTGTCGGCCGCCTGGAACGTGTCCAGCTTCCCCCGCAGTTTCTCGGGGGAAACCGGCGGAGCGGGAAAGTCCTCCGCCGCGTTGGTGAGTTCGTCGATCACCCGCACCGCGAGCGTGGCGATGTCGGACTCGGATCTGGGAAACCGCTTTGTCATACGAACCTCCTGTGAGAGTGAGTAGGGACCACGTCCAACGGCCGCGGACAATGGTCGTGGGGCCATGGACATCGGGGTGATGTCCACGGACATTCGTCCGTTGTCGACG
>JBDGZZ010000419.1:0-3276 GCA_039588335.1 Gemmatimonadota bacterium
ATCGTGTTGCCAGGTACGTCCAGCACCCCACCGACGATCACACGACCCGGCTCACCGCAGGCGTGAGCGTCCACCGCAGTGAGCATTCTGTCCAATCGCATTAAACCGGCAACTCGCCTTCCCCGATGCGCCTCGTCTCGTCCACGTCTAGCTGATCGGCTTCTCCGTTTGAATCGGATCCAGATTCGCCGCTCGCAACAACTCATTGAGCCGCTGGAGGTCCTGCTCGATGATTGTGTTCATTCGAATGAGTTCGGTCTGCAGCAACCCGGATAAGTGATCGAAGACCGCATAGCTCTGATCGGTTGGCGCTGTCTCACCGCGCTCCACTACGCCCACTAGCGCCGCGAGTTTGTTGTTCAACTTGATGGGGAAGTTGAGCGGGTCCTGGTTACTCTGGTTCTTGACCTGATAGATCTCCTGCTCGACAGCGCTCAACTTGTCCTTCACGGTCGTGCCCTGCTCGTGAATGTCCTCGTCCGAGGTCTTCCCCAACCGGTCGTCGACCTCGGTCTTGATGCCACGGATGTCGATGACGGCCTGATTGGCCTCGCTCACCCGGTCGCGAATCTGCAAAGCCAAGTCGAACCGCGCCTGCAGGTCCGCCAGAGTCACCGTCTCGAGACGAGGATCCAGCTTTATCTCGAAGTCCTGCGTCTGAGTAACTCCGTCAGCCGTGAGCCTTACCTGGTACGTACCGGGGATCGCCATTGGTCCAATGTTCCCCGCGGCCCAGAATATCCGGCCATCGAAGTCGGTGTAGCCCGGGTATCTCAGGTTCCAGTTGAACCTGTTGGAGCCGGCTTGCCGCTGTGGCGTGCCGCCGCCACCACCGAAGAACCCACCAAAGCCCTGACTCGGTTGGGCAGGCCGGTCGTCTTTGGTCGCCGTATACGTCTGGATCGCACTGCCGGAACCGTCGAGGAACTCGAGTGTCAACGAGTCGGGTGACTTTGCCAGGTAGTAGTACACTTGGACAGAGTTGCTGACTCCACGCACCGGATCGGCAGGATCAAACAGATGCACGTCCGATTCCGCCACCTGCTGATTCAGCTGGCGCAGCAGGTCCATGTTATTCATCACCCAGAACGAACGACCGTGAGTGCCGATGACCAGATCGTGGTCCTCGACCACCAGATCGGATACCTGCACGGTCGGCAGGTTCAACGTGAGCGGCTGCCAATCGGCGCCGTCATTCCATGATATGTAAACAGTACGCTCCGATGCTGCATACAGTAGACCCGGCACGTTCGGATCTTCCCGCACTGACCTGACGAAGTCGTCGCCCGGTATACCGTTCACGATCTTGGTCCAGGATTGTCCGTAGTCTTCGGTCTTCCAGACGTACGGAGCCCGGTCGTTGTCGACGAGATACCGGATGCCTGCGACGTACACCTTGCCGGGAGTGTTAGGTGAAGCTTCGACCGTGTTGATGCGAACGAAATCGGGCGCATCCGGCGGTGTGACGTTCTGCCAGCTGGCACCCCCGTCGCGGGTCACATGCACGTAACCGTCGTCAGACCCGGACCATATCACATTGCCATCGTGATAGGACGGAGCGATGGCGAACACAGTGGCGTAGGTCTCGACACCCGTCTGGTCCTTGGTGAGCGGGCCGCCCGAGGGACCTATCGTCGAGGGGTCCGCACGCGTCAGGTCAGGACTTATCTGTTCCCAGGTCTGTCCCTCATTGGTCGAGCGCCAGATCTTCTGCGTTCCCGTGTATAGCACGTTGGGGTCGGTGTGAGAGAAGACGATCGGGAAGGTCCACTGGACCCGCTCGATCAGGTCCTCGGACGACTGTCCCATGGGGTTCTCCGGCCACACGTTGATCTGACGGCTCTGTCCGTTGGCGTGGTTGTAGCGACTGAGACTGCCACCGTAGCAGCCCGCGAAGAAGATGTTGGGGTTCACCGCACTATTGGCTATGTAGCCGCTCTCACATCCCCCCACGGAAAACAGGAAATTTGGGCTACCGGCATTCTGTGAGATGTGGTTCCATCCCCTGCTGGGAATACAGGCGGTGCTGTTGTCCTGCTGGGCTCCACAAATCATGTAGGGATCGTGGTTGGTGGTCATGACGCGGTAGAACTGCGAGGTAGAATAGTCCTGTGCTGTCCAGGTCTGACCACCATTGAAGGAAACGTTGCCTCCGCCGTCATTGCCGTTGATCATGCGATCGGGATCGCCGGGGGCAATCCACAGGTCGTGGTTGTCACCGTGCGGCACTCTGATGCCCTGGAAGGTCTCGCCGCCGTCGCGCGACCGGTACAGGCCGGTGTTCAGAGCGTACATGACATCGGGGTCCTGCGGGTCCGCATAGACCCTCGTGTAGTAGAACGCCCTCTGCCGTAGCCTGCGCTCTTCGTTGGTGCGTGTCCAGTTCATCCCGCCGTCGTCAGACCGGAATACCCCACCGTCGTCCGCTTCGATGAGAGCCCATACCCGATAAGCCGCCGCGGGTGATACAGCAACGCCTATCTTGCCAACCATGCCCTGGGGCAGGCCCGAGTTGCGCGTTATCTCCGTCCAGGTCTCGCCGAAGTCGGTGCTCTTGAACAACCCGCTACCGGGACCACCTGATGACATCCCCCAAGACTTCCGCCACGCCTCCCACAGGGCGGCGTACATCACTGCCGGGTTGTTGGGATCCAGGGAAAGATCCACGGCTCCAGTGCGCTCGTCCCGATACAGCACCTTGCGCCACGTGATCCCGCCATTGATCGACTTGAACACTCCGCGGTCTTCGTTGGGGGCTGAGTGCACACCAAACGCGGCAACCCAAACCATGTTGCAGTCGGTCGGATGGATCCGGATGCGGGAGATGTTCTGGGTTCCCTCAAGTCCCATATGCTTCCACGTTCCCCCACCGTTCGTGGACTTGTACAGACCGTCACCCTGCTGGATGTTGCCGCGCAGTTGGGTCTCACCGGTACCGATGTAGACCACGTCCGGGTTTGCCTCGCACACTTGCACCGCCCCCACAGAGGCACTGTTGATCTGGCCGTCTGTGACCGCTCGCCACGTGGTACCGCCATCGTTTGTCTTCCACAGTCCCCCTCCCGTCGCACCGAAGTAGTACTCGAGCGGTCTGGCGTCGCTGCCCGCCACCCCCGTGGACCTACCACCGCGAGCCGGCCCGATGTTCTGCCATCTCAGGGCATCGTAGAGTTCCTTGTCGTAGGACTGTGCGTCGAGGCCGGATGCGGCAACCGTGGCGACCAGAGCAACCATAGTCCCAGGTACCCAAGACGATAGACGAACACGAGAACGCAT
>JBDGZZ010000420.1:0-3276 GCA_039588335.1 Gemmatimonadota bacterium
ATTGGTTCGACCAGTTCCGCAGGAATCCGCATCCGGACCGCGTGCGCTTCGCGAGCGACCGCTACGCGTACAACACCGCGTACTGGGTCCGCTTCGACGCGCTGCTGCCGGGTCGACCAGCTCATATCGACGCGGAGTTCACGGCGACTAACCAGCTAAAGATCACCACCGACGCGCTCGACGGCTTCACGCTGCACCTGAACGGCCATCCGCGTTTCAACCCCGATCAGCAGGTAGCGGTGCAGATCGACGGCCAACGGCTGGATGTCCCGGCAGCGATCTCGATCCCATTCAGCCGCCAAGATGGATTGTGGGCGCCAGTGGCGTACGCTGCCGCACCCGGAGCAAAACAGCCGGGCCTGGAAGGCCCGATGGGAGAGGTAATCTCCAGCCGCCACATCTACGTGTACGGCACCGCGGGGGATCCGACGGAGGAAGAACTAGCAGTCCGCCGCGAGATAGCAGAGCGAGCAGCGGAGTGGTCGGTGTACCGAGGACCCTTCTGGGGTCGGGTGATGGTCTTCCCCCGTGTCGTCGCGGACCGCGGGGTCCGGCCTAGTGACCTGGAGGACGCCAACCTGGTGCTATTCGGCACTCCGGAGACGAACACCCTGATCGCTCAGTACGAAGACAGCCTGCCGATGCATCTGGACGAGGCGGCGGCTTCCGACTACGGGCTAGTGTACGTCTTCCCGCTCGGATCCAACTACGTGCTCGTGAACGAAGGGCGACCCTGGTGGGACAGTCCGGAGATGTCGGGGCGCGGCTCACCGTTTGCCGACGCGGTCCCGACGACACAACTCATGGACCTCCAGGATTACTTGCTGTTCAACGCCGCAGAGGGGTACATGGTGGGCGAAGGACGCTTCTCCCATACGTGGCACTTACCTAAAGGGCAGGCGTCTCAGCTGGAAACCTCGGGCGTCGTCGTCTTGAAGGACGACGCAATCGGTGCCGGCGAAGGTGTGGAGGATTCGCTTTTCCACGAGTCACGCCCCGCCATGGGGACGACGGTCGAGATCTTCCTCTACTCCTCGACGCGCGACCGTGCGGTAGAACTGTTCGAGGCCGCCTTTCAAGAGATCGAGCGTGTCGAGGCGGCCTTGAGCACGTACCGTTCGACCAGTGAGATCTCGCGCATCAACGCCACGGCGGCTCACAGATCGGTGGTTACCGATCCCGAAGTGTTCGGCCTGATCGTACGGGCACTCGAATACAGCCGGCAAACCGGCGGCGCATTCGACGTCACCGTCGGACCACTCGTGAAGGCATGGGGCTTCTTCCGCGGAGACGGACACTACCCTTCGGCCGACGCACTTTCTGAAGCCCGCGCGAGAGTCGGATGGCGGCACGTGGCACTCGACAACGCCCAGCGGATCGTTCGATTCCTCACGCCCGGGCTCGAGCTGAACATGGGTGGGATCGGCAAGGGATTCGCACTTGACTGCGCGGCACGCATCCTTCGGCGGCACGGCGTGTCCAGCGCGATGCTCGGCGCAGGACAGAGCAGCTACGTCGCCATCGGCGCGCCACCCGATGCCAGGGGCTGGTCGATTGCTGTCCCCAGCCCGCAGAATCCAGAACAAGCGCTGTCGACGATACAGTTGCGCGACCAGTCGCTCTCAACATCGGGGAGCAACCAGCAGTTCTTCGAGGTGAACGGACGGCGCTACAGCCACATCATCGACCCGCGGACCGGGGAGCCCGTGACAGGGATGGTCCAGGTCACCGTGGTCGCGCCGACCGCAACTGACAGCGACGCCGTGTCCACAGCGCTGTTCGTACTGGGACGCGAGCGCGCCGCAGTATTGATCGAGGGAATGGAAGGAATGGCTGCACTCCTGGTTACCGAGGACGGTGGTGAGGAGCAGACAGTCGCCATCCAATGGGCCGAACCGTACACTCCCCGGAGTAATTGAGTGCGTCGTAATCTCGACACGAGAGGTTGAAGGATGAAAAGAAGAGATTTCGTCACCGCGTCGGCGGCCGCCGCCGGCACTTCCCTGCTCAGCGTAGACGTCATGTCCGAAACACTCGCGAAACGTCGGTTCTCACCGCAGGACCAGATCAACGTCGGCGTCATAGGTCCTGGGAGTCGCGGCAAGTACCTCATGCGGCTGTTCCTCCGCATTCCCGGTGTCAGGGTGACCGCGTTGTGCGATGTGTACGAGCCGCGGTTCGCCGAGGGTCGTGAGATCACGGGCGAGGATACCCCTGTCTACAGCGACTACCGCAGGATGCTCGATGAGGCGAGCGAATTGGATGTGGTGATCGTCGCCTCACCACTGAGCTTCCACGGAGAGCACATGGTCGCCTCGCTCGAGCGCGGCCTGCACGTGTACGGGGAAAAGGCAATGGGTTTCACCGTGGACGACTGCGACGCCATCGTTCAGGCAACGCGGGACCGTGGGTGCCGGTTTCAAACCGGACTCCAGTACCGCTACGCCCCCTGGTATCGAGAGGCGATCGAACGCGTCCGGACCGGCGAGATCGGGCGTGTGACGCACGTCTACGGCTACTGGCACCGCAACTACAACTGGCGGAGACCGGTGCCCGACCCGTCACTCGAGCGACTGATCAACTGGAGGCTCTACAAGGAGTACTCGGGCGGACTCCTCGCGGAACTCGGTTCCCACCAAATCGACGTTGCGAACTGGATCTTCGACGAGGTACCGACGAGCGTGATCGGCACCGGTGGGATCACTTTCTACCAGGACGGCCGAGAGACCTTCGACAATGTGCAGGCTGTGTTCACCTACCCCGGCGGAGGAACCCACGTCTTCAGCTCGATCATCGGCAATCACAACGTGGGATACCAGCTCAACATCTACGGTACAGGAGGTTCGGTGAAACTGACCCTGGAGGACGGGGCCTTCTACTACGAGCCGGCGCGCGCCAACTCCGCCGTACCGCAGGAGTTGATCGAACGCGGCGTTCACACGAGTGCGACACTGAGCACAGCCGGGGATATGCCGTATCGCGGGCCCGGGCTCCCTATCGAGGTACCGGAGAACGAAGCCGGCAACCCCAATTTCCTCGCCGTCGCGTCGTTCGTCGAGAGTCTACGCAGTGGCACGCGGCCATTCGCGGACGAAGAGGTTGGGTGGAATTCCGCCGTGGCCGTAGCGCTTGGCAACGAAGCGATTCGTGGCAAGCGCTACGTTGAATTCGCCGACCACATCGGGGCTAGGAGGTAGATACGTAGATTGCAGATTGCAGAGTGTCACGCAGATCGGCCGGGCCAGTCTCAAAACACCATTCTGCAATCTGCACTCT
>JBDGZZ010000421.1:0-3275 GCA_039588335.1 Gemmatimonadota bacterium
CAACCGCTCCGGGTGCTCGGGATCGGCCAACGTGGCCCCGATCTCGATACCCTCGAGCCCGGCCAAGGCAATGATGTCACCTACCCCAGCCTCCTGCAGCTCAATTCGGTCGAGCCCCTCGAATCCATAGAGCTTGAGCGCCCGGCCCAGCACCATCTGACCATCAGAAATCATGCCTGGCTCCCCGAGCGGAAGCAGGGCGACGGCCTGGCCAGCGCGGATCCTCCCGCGCTCAATGCGTCCCACCGCTATGCGGCCCACGTAACTGGAGTGGTCGATCGTGGAGACGAGCATCTGGAACGGTGCGGTGGATTCGCCCGGGGGAGCGTGAACTGCCGCGACGATGGTATCGAACAGTGGGCTCAGGTCGCTCGGTGAGCCACCCTCAACCGCTGCCCAACCATCTCTGGCCGATCCATACAAGAACGGCGCATCCAGTTGCTCGTCCGTCGCCTCCAATTCCATGAACAGTTCGAGAACCTCGTCGTGCACCTCCGCCGCACGCGCGTCGGCGCGGTCAACCTTGTTGATTACAACGATCGGCTTGAGACCTAGCTCCAACGCTTTGCGTGTCACGAACCGAGTCTGCGGCATCGGCCCCTCCGCTGCGTCTACCAACAACAACACACCCTGCACCATACGCAGTATCCGTTCGACCTCGCCCCCGAAGTCGGCGTGACCGGGAGTGTCGACGATGTTGATCTTGACGTCGTTCCAGTGGACCGCCGTGTTCTTGGAAAGAATGGTTATGCCACGCTCGCGCTCCAGGGGATTGGAGTCCATAACCCGGTCCTGGACCTGCTGATTGGTGCGGAACACTCCTGCCTGTCGCAGCATCTTGTCGACCAGTGTCGTTTTTCCATGATCGACGTGCGCAATGATCGCCACGTTCCGAAAGGGCCGCGACTCCAGCATGGACTTATCTAATTCATTCACGTTAAACGTCTTTTCTTCAACTAATTATGTACTTCGAGAGCGGCGCAGTATAGAGAGTTAGGAGGCCATTATCAAGGTGTGAGAACAGTATCCTGTGCACCCTCGTTTGTCTCTGGGTAGTCGATCGTGAAATGTAGGCCACGACTTTCCTTTCGTTCCGTTGCTGACCGAACAATCAGGTCCGCTACGAGTGCCAAGTTGCGCAGCTCAATCAAATCGTTGGTGAGCCGAAAGTGAGCATAGTATTCGTCGATTTCGCTCAGCAACAGGTCGATCCTTCGCTTGGCCCGTTCCAGCCGCTTGTTGGACCTCACGATTCCCACGTAGTCCCACATTGCGCGACGAACCTCATCCCAGTTGTGAGAGACCACGACGTCCTCATCTGAATCCGTCACCCAGCTCTCATCCCACGCGGGAAGGCTCGGAGATTGAGCTGTTTCTGACACACTCCGCGCCACATCATCGCTCGCAGATACAGCAAACACCAGGCATTCGAGAATAGAGTTGCTAGCCAGGCGGTTCGCCCCATGCAGTCCCGTGTGCGCGGCCTCGCCGATTGTGTAGAGTCCTGCGCGATCCGTTCTGCCGTACCGGTCAGTTACGACTCCACCACATGTGTAATGGGCGGCTGGCACTACCGGAATCGCCTCCCTGGTCATGTCGTAACCGAACTCGAGGCAACGCGAGTAGATCGTCGGGAACCGCTGCTCGACAAACTCGGCTTGCTTGTGGCTGATATCGAGTCGCACGCAGTCGAGGCCGAGTCGCTTCATCTCGTAGTCGATCGCGCGAGCCACTATGTCACGCGGCGCCAACTCTGCTCGCTCGTCAAACTGCTGCATAAAACGGCTGCCGTCTGGCAGCACCAGCTTGCCCCCTTCACCTCTCACTGATTCGCTTATGAGAAAAGACTTGGCTTCGGGATGGTACAGGCACGTCGGATGGAACTGAACGAACTCCATGTTGGCAACGCGGCATCCAGCACGCCACGCCATAGCAATCCCGTCCCCTGTGGAGACGTCCGGATTGCTCGTGTAGAGATATGTCTTGCTGGCACCTCCGGTGGCCAATACTGTCGCGCGCGCTCCAAGCACTCTGACCCGGTCGACATCACGGTCTAGCACGTAAGCCCCAAAGCAGCGTTGGTCCGGCAGGCCCAACTTGGCACCGGTGATGAGGTCAACCGCGATATGGTTCTCGAGAACGTCGATATTCGGGTGCTCCCGAACGTGCCGCTCGAGTGTCGTTGCGCTCGCCCTACCGGTCGCATCTGCGGCATGGATGATGCGCCGATGACTGTGGCCTCCCTCACGGGTGAGGTGGTACTCGGTGTCATTCTCGGGTTCTTCATTTTTCGTGAATGGCACACCGAGATCGATCAACCAGTTGATGCACTCCGGGCCGCGTTCGACCGTGAAACGAACGGTATCGTCGTCGCACAGCCCACACCCGGCGGTGAGCGTATCCTGTATGTGCGCTTCTACCGAATCTTCCAAGTCCATCACCGCCGCGATCCCACCCTGTGCGTACAGGCTCGACCCCTCCGTAAGTGGCCCCTTCGCAAGGAGTGCCACCTTTGCGTGATCCGCCACGCGTAACGCCACACTCAATCCGGCGATCCCCGCTCCTATGACGAGGACGTCGTAATTGACCTGCTCGGTCACCTGCTACTCGAAGTCTGAGTCAATCTGCGCCTCGCACGCCGTACCTTCATCTGCCTGCGGTACTCTGCACGTTACACATTGAGCTTCGCACCCTGCACACACTCCATGGGTTTGCCGTTATTGCAGAACCGCTGCCAGAACTTACCTTAGACTCACTTGCGCTCATGGAAGAATTCACCCTCAGTTCGCTCCTGCTTCGCATAGTAGCGGTGATAGTGCTGCTCTCCGCCAATGCGTTCTTCGTGGCTGCCGAGTTTGCGCTCGTCGCCTCCCGCCGCACTCGCATCGAGGAAATGGTGCGCCAGGGTGATCGGAAGGCTAAGACTGTGCAGTCTGCCCTGCAAGACCTCTACCGGCAACTTGCCGCAGCACAGCTCGGCATCACGGTGGCGTCGATCATGCTCGGCTATGTTGCTGAAGATACCGTGGCAGTCCTGTTGCACGACTGGTTTACCAGGCTCCCGTTCGTGGCAAACATCCTCGCCCGGGGCGCAGTGGTATCCATAACCGCCGTAGCAGTGATCACGGCGCTGCACGTCGTCATTGGCGAGCAGGCGCCGAAGGCTTGGGCGATTTCCTTCCCGGAGGCCACCAGCCGCTGGGTCGCAGGCCCGCTTATTCTGTTTTCCTGTATCACACGGCCTGTAACAAATTTCCTCAACTGGAGTTCCAACC
>JBDGZZ010000422.1:0-3267 GCA_039588335.1 Gemmatimonadota bacterium
GCAACCCACATGTTCTGCGCGGCTAGTATGGAGTCCACCCCGCTCTTGTGCGAGTGGATCTGGAACGGCGCCATCGGAGGGGTACGTGAGGTACACAACTGGTCGAACCGACCCTATTGGCCCCAGGGAATGACGAGCTTGCCGGGCGAGACTCCCCCGGTGCCCGAGGGCCTCGACTGGGACCTCTGGTTGGGACCGGTCCCGCACCGTGCCTACCACCCTGCGTACACTAATGCGGTGTTTCGTGGCTGGTACGACTTCGGTACGGGCGCTCTAGGGGACATGGGACACTACAGCTTCTACCAGATCTTCAAGATCTTGAAGCTGGGAGCCCCCGAAACCGTGGAAGCCAGCCGCAGTCAATTCTGGGAAATCGACAACCTCTTCTGGGTCAGGCAACAGACCGACCTCGCGTATCCCCGGGCCTCGTCCATCAAATGGGAGTTTCCCGAACGGGATGACATGCCTGCAGTGACACTGCACTGGTATGACGGCGGTCTCCGCCCTCCGCTCATCAGCGAGCTGGAGCAGGATGGAGAGCAGATGCCCGAGGAGGGACTGCTATTCGTGGGCGACACGGGCAAGATCTTGGCCGGGTTCAGTGGCAGGGAGCCACGACTCATCCCGAACGCTGCGATGGACAGTTTCCAGCCCCCTGAGCAGACTTTGCCGCGCCCCGCTGAGGAGCTGGAACAGTGGGTCCAGGCATGCCAAGGCGGACCACCAGCGGATGCCAGCTTCGAGAAGGTGTATCAGTTCGGTGAAGCGATTCTCTTGGGCAACATCGCCCTAAGAGTACCGGGCAAGCTGAGCTGGGATGCGGCCGCGACCAGGTTCATCGACTCCCCCGAGGCCGACGCACTGATGACCCGTACTTATCGCGAGGGCTGGGAGATCTGATCCGCAGCGGGAAGGAAAAGCACTCTGAGCGAGAACTACCGGTCGGGCATCACGCCGAAGCCGTTGAGTTGACATAGCCGATCAACAGGAGTGTCGGCCATGAAAAAGAGAGACTTAAGCAGAAGGAGATTCATTCTCAGCACCTCCGCGGGAACTGCGGGTGCCATGCTGACAAGCCACCTGCCTGTTTTCGGGAGTTCCGGAACAGGGCTGACAACAGCGCTCGCCCTAAAGGGCGGGAAACCCGTCAGGACCAAGGAATGGGTCAGATGGCCCATCTGGAATGCCGATGCCGAAGAGCCCATGCTGTCGGTGCTTCGGAGCGGCAACTGGTGGCGGGGAAGCGGCGACCTGTGCAGTGAGTTTGAAGCGAAGTATGCCGAGCTGATAGGAGCTAAACGGGTGGTGGCTACGGCCAGCGGGACCACCGCGCTGATCACGGCCCTCCACGTGCTGGGCGTGGATGCCGGGGATGAAGTCATCGTTTCACCCTACACCTTTATCGCCAGCTACAATGTGGTTTTCAACCAGAAAGCTCTGCCTGTCTTTGCAGATACGGATCAGGAAACCTTTACCATCAATCCCCACAAGATTGAAGAACGCATCACGGATCGTACGACTGCCATCCTTCCCGTGCACATCCTCGGCTTGCCGGCGGATATGAACCGCATCAATGCCATTGCACAAAAGCATGAGCTTGTGGTGATAGAGGATGCCTGCCAGGCGTGGCTGGCGGAATACGGGGACAAGATGTGCGGCACGCTGGGTGACCTGGGATGTTTCAGTTTCCAGGAGTCCAAACACATCGCTTCTGGGGAAGGCGGTGCCGTGGTGGGGAGCAACGACGAGGTGATGGACCGTTGCCAGGCGTACCACAATTGCGGCCGGCCCTATGGTGCTTCCATGACGGGAATGGGCCAAAATCCCGTCCGTGGATCCAATAAGCGGATGACGCAGATGCAGGCGGTCATCCTGATGTCGCAGATGAAGCGCGCAAGGTCGGATGCGGACAAACGGCTGGAGAATGCTCTCTACCTGGATGCTAGGCTGAAAGAGATTCCGGGAATCATTCCCTACAAACTGTCCGACGGTGCCACACGATCGGCATACCATCTCTATCCTTTCCGCTACAAAGCAGAACACTTCGACGGTCTGCCGCGGGAGAAATTCCTCGCTGCACTGCGGGCCGAAGGGATCCCCTGCTCGGAAGGATACGGACAGCAGTACTTTGACGGGTTGATTGAAGAAGCCCTCAGTACAAAGGGGTACAAGCGGCTTTTCTCGGAACAGAGGCTCAACCGGTACCGGGAGGAGTTGCACGAGCTACCAGACACCGACCGGCTGACCCGGGAGGCGGTCTGGTTCTACCAGAACATGCTGCTGTCCGAACGGGAAGACATGGATGATATCATTCATGCCGTTCAGAAAATATATGAAAACCGGAGGCAGCTGCTGTAAGTCGTGGAGTTCGGCCTGCGCCTAAGCGCAGCACTTTGATTCTTCCAGCTAAGGTCTAGGACGAAGCCAGTCTCGATTCCTCTGCCGACCGTCAGCTCAAGGCAACCCGGCTTCGCGACAGAAGGTGACGAACGGTAGGACCCTCGTGCCGGCCTCGGCGTTCCCGAAGTCCTTGCTGCCAAGGTGCACTTGATAAAACCGCGGAATGTCGGTGCGCTCCCTGAAGTAGCCACACGCGCGGGAAACGCTGCGCTCACCGCTCTTGCATTCGACTGCAAACTCCGGGCGGCCGTCTCGCAGCACCACGAAATCAACCTCACGCTTATCCGTGTCGCGGATGAAGCATAGCTCCATGGCGTGTCCCGTCGTGTCTTCGACGTGGTGGCAGTATTTCAGCAGGTGACCGGCCACCATGTTCTCGAACCGTGGCCCTGGCTCCTCGACGCGAGACCAGTCCCAGAAATACAGCTTCTTTTCCTTACGGACCGCCCTGATGCGCTTCGCTCCGAAGGGTGAGATTCGGTAGCACACGTATAGTCTCTCGAACATGGACAGCCAACGCTCCACGCTCTCATGTGCCACCTGGAGCAACCTGCTGAGGTTTGCCACCGACAGGGGCGATCCGACACATGTTGGCAGGTGACCGAGCAGCAACTCTAGCAGCGATACCTCGCGGACATTCTCCAGATCGCGGAGATCCTCGTACACGACCCGGGCTGAGTGCTCACGCATCCACCTGCGGTGGAATCGAGCATCTCCTTTCAGAAACGGCTCGGGGAATCCACCAAACCTGAGCAACCGTTCCACCAGCCGTTTGTCGGGGTTACGCTCGCACTCCATCACCGTGAACGGATGCAGACGGTGATAGTGATAGCGTCCCTGCAGTGAGTCGCCGCCCTTGCGATAGTA
>JBDGZZ010000423.1:0-3258 GCA_039588335.1 Gemmatimonadota bacterium
AATCGTCCCGCGAACGTGAAAATCTCGGATTTCAATGGTGCTGTAGGGCTCTGTCTGAACGGGATCCCACGTCCCGGATTCTTGCCGGCGAGTCCAGGCCATCTCGCTCGCTCCGTCGATCCAGTCGACCCATAGGCGATCGTTCGCGCTGTGCACCTCAGGCCAGTTCACGTCCGAGTGGCTCGTAACGGCAACCACCTCGGTCGTGAAGCTCGAACCGGTCCTCGTCCCCAACACGATCTGTCGGGGTGCCGAACCATACGTCTGACCGTGAGATTCGTAGACGACGTGAAGCGTGCCCTGGTGGAAAACAGCGGTGGGGCGCACAGCAACCTCCGCAGGCGACGACACCTGAACGGGCGAGCTCCATGTGGATAGATCAGGCGGAGCCTGTCTGTACATCACCCTCGGCCACTCGTCGTTGACCCAATAGAAAAGATGGACCGAGCCACCCTCGGGGTTCACGACCAGGAAGGGGTCCAGCTCATTCTCAGAAGAACCGGCGACTGCGACCGGAGTTGTCCAGGATCCTGCCGTCAGTTGGCTGACAACGACGTCGTAGCCCGACGCCGTGTTCTTCGCCCATGCAGCAATGGCCAGATTGGTCACCTCGTTTTGAACCACCGAGGGACTGCCATCGCCATTCACGAAACCATCGTCGTTCAGCACGTGTCGGTTAGAGCCGTCGCTACTGTATCGAGCCCAGATGCCGCTGATCGGATCCGGATCATCGACGATGACCTTCAACACATAAACTGCCTTGACCTCGGACCCCTCGGTTATGGCCCCGACCTCCGCATTCGCGCCGCAGAGCCATCCAAGTGTAACGACGGTAATCAGCAGGCCGCGAACGAAGTGCACTAGGAGACTCAACATGACTCGCTCCCGGCGAGATATGCCCGATACGCATCGGCCTCAGGTAGCGGTTCGTCCACGCGGCCGAGGTAGGTGCGCAGACACCGCTCGTGCGTTCGGATCCCCGCCTTGTCGTCCCTTTCGATTGCAATCCGCCAGAGGTAGTAGCAGTTCCGGTAGATGACGGTCGCGTACTCTCTTGGGCGGGCGATCGAATTGGATCGCAGACAATGGCTCTCCGCCGCAGATAGGTTTCCTTCCTTGAAGGCGATGACCGCGAGGTTGCTTTGGGCCACAGCGGCCAGTCGGTCGAACCCGTGGTTCTCGGCCTGCTGCAACACCAGCATCAGATGCTTCCGTGCATTCTTGTGATCATCGATGGTGATTTGCGCAGAGCAGAGATTCAACCGCGCTCGGCACGCTTCGAACGGAGCCGGTATTCCTTCGTACTTCTGAATGGCCTCACGATAGAGCGGGATGGCGTCCCGCGAGCGACCCACAACGGTGAAGAGATTGCCCTTGATCGTCACGAGAGTCGCAGTCAACAGAACCGAAATTTGTTTGGACTTCAGCTCCGCCTCGGCCGATTGGAGAGCCATCAGTGCAATCGAGTATTTCCCCAACCTGTAGCAACTGATTGAGAACTGTTGAAGTGCAGCAGCTCGTTGATCCGGTGTTAAGGACTCTGCATTCAGCAGGTTCTCGGACTCGTCTTTGGCAACGGCATAGCGACCAAGGTGGATCAAGCACGTCGCACGCTCCAGGCGGAGGTCGATCAACTTGCCGAGCTTTCCCTTTACACTTGCTCGCTGGGAGGACCAGCGGTCTAACAGTTGCTCGTAGAACTGGAGCGCTTCCGCGTACCTACCGCACCCCCTGAGCTCCTTGCCTGTCTTCAGAATGACTTCATCGGACTGCAGGGCCAGATCCGCGGGCGTCATTTTCCGTCTCAGCTCCATCTCGAAGCGCTCTGCGAGGCAAGAAATCGGAACTCCGTAGATTTCGCCCAAGGCAAACATCCTGGGAAAGGTGGGTACGGCCTGACCGTTCTCGATGCGCGAGAGGTGGGACTTGGTGATCCGTTCCGGGTAGCCCACGGTCATCTCCTCGACCGAGTCGAGCGAAAGCTTGCGGTCTTCGCGAACCTTGCGCAGGTACTCGCCGAACCGCCTGTTCTCGCTCAGGGAATCGTCCCGCTCCACGCTACCCCCCGAACTCGGTCACCGTGGCGAGAGCGATGCTCGCCGGTCTCGCCCCGTCCCCCCGGAACTGTCCTCCGGTTCCCCGCTCTGTGCCTGAAGGAACGCCGCGGGGATCCCGGAAGCCAGCGCTAGATAAATAGACTGCGGGACCCTCGCAGCGGCAAGAAAACAACGCATTTGGGGTTGCGAAACGAAAACGCTCGGTAAGTGCCTGATTCAAAAAGGCTTGGATTCGGTTGTTGGTACGCAACGACGGGCCCGACCGCGCGGCAACCGGCCGTCCAGCCTCACGGCCGGGCAGAAGAGTCGGATCGCGGGACTGCCGCGAGTTCTTCGCTAGACACGCCGCGTGATAGCACCTTCTCGGCGCAGCGTCGGATCCAGCTCGAACGCTCGCTGGCAACCGGGGTAACGGGGACAGGTCCGAGAGGCGACCGGTTCAGTTACCGGGTTGCACAGAATGCGAATCTCGACAATATGAATAAGCTGAGATGCTCGTTCTGCCATCCCTTCCTCGTTGCGTGAGGATGGGGCAACAGTCTGATCCTTTCACTTACAGTCTGAACTTTCCGAGTCCGAGACCCGGTCCTGTTTTCAGGGTTGCTCCCTTGCGACGGATCTCATCGAAGCCAGCCTGGCGAAGTTCTCTCGAATCAAACGGCAACGCCCCTACTAACAACTCGTACAGCAGCACGCCCAGCGAATACACATCCGTCCGTGTGTCGATATCCTGAGTGGTCATCTCGGCCTGCTCGGGGCTCATGTATTCCGGCGTCCCGATGAGTTGCCCGACCTCAGTGAACACCGTTCTTTCAGTCAACCGCTGAGCAGTCGCCTTGGCGACACCAAAATCGATAATCTTGGGGACAGCCTCGTCGTCCTGGATTGTGACGAGAATGTTCGAGGGCTTAATGTCCCTGTGGATAACGGCCTTCTGATGGGCATGCTGCACGCCCTCGCAGACCTGCATAGACAACTGGAGACGTTCCTTGGTGGTCAGCCGATGCCTGTCACAGTGCTCCGTGATGGGGACGCCCCTGACGCTCCATAACGAAGTAGGGCCGGCCCTGCTTCGTTGCGCCTGCATCAAAAACCTTCGCAATGTTCGGATGATCCATCAGGGCGAGCGCCTGCCGCTCCGACTCGAACCGGGCCACGACCTCCTTTGTATCCATGCCCCACTTTATTATCTTGAGGGCCA